>CAKUGH010000056.1 GCA_934654605.1 uncultured Collinsella sp.
GGCTTAGAACAGGCCGGTGATGTTGCCGTCGTTGTCGACGTCGATGTTCTCGGCCGCGGGGACCTTGGGCAGGCCCGGCATGGTCAGAACGCTACCGGTCAGCGCGACCACAAAGTGGGCGCCGGCGGAAACCTTGAGCTCACGTACCGTGATGCGGAAGCCCTCGGGGGCACCTAACGCCTTGGCGTTATCGCTAAAGCTGTACTGCGTCTTGGCCACGCACACCGGCAGGTTGCCAAAGCCGTTCTCGCGCAGCTCGGCGAGCTGTCGCTTGGCGGCCGGCGTAAAGTCGACGCCATCGGCGCGGTAGACCTTGGTGGCAACGGCCTCGAGGGCGTCGGCCACATCGGCGCCGTCCTCGTAGGCAAACTTGAGCTCGCTCGGCTGCTCGATCAGGCGCATAACCTCATCGGCCAGGTCGAGTGCGCCCTCGCCGCCCTTGGCCCAGACCTCAGACAGCTTAACGTTGACACCGAGCTTCTGGCACTCGGACTCGATGAGCTCCAGCTCGGCCTCGGTGTCCGTCGGGAAGCGGTTGATGGCAACCACGCAGGGCAGGCCGTAGACATTCTGAATGTTGTCGACGTGGCGCAGCAGGTTGGGCATACCGGCTTTGAGGGCCTCGAGGTTCTCCTCGTTGAGGTCGGCCTTGGCGACACCACCGTTGTACTTAAGCGCGCGGGCAGTGGCAACGACCACGACAGCACTGGGGCGAACGCCCGTCATGCGGCACTTGATATCGAGGAACTTCTCGGCACCCAGGTCGGCGCCGAAGCCGGCCTCGGTAATGGCGACATCGCCAAAGCGCATGGCCATGCGGGTAGCCATGATGGAGTTGCAGCCGTGGGCAATATTGGCGAAGGGGCCACCGTGGACAAACGCAGGCGTACCCTCGAGCGTCTGGACCAGATTGGGTTTGAGCGCATCCTTAAGTAGGGCCGCCATGGCGCCTTGGGCCTTAAGGTCGCGGGCGCGGACGGGCTCGCCGGCATAGCTGTAGCCGACGACAATCTCGCCCAAGCGCTCCTTGAGGTCGTTGATGCTCGTGGACAGGCACAGGATTGCCATGACCTCGGAGGCAACGGTGATGTCGAAGCCGTCCTCGCGCGGCACGCCCTGAGCCTTGCCGCCAATGCCGTCGATGACGTGGCGCAGCTGACGGTCGTTCATGTCGACGACGCGCTTCCAGGTGATGCGCTTGACGTCGATGCCGAGCTGGTTGCCCTGCTGAATATGGTTGTCGAGCATGGCGGCCAGCAGGTTGTTGGCGGCACCGATGGCATGGAAGTCACCGGTAAAGTGCAGGTTGATGTCCTCCATGGGGATGACCTGAGCCCAACCGCCGCCGGCGGCACCGCCCTTCACGCCAAACACGGGACCGAGCGAAGGCTCGCGAAGGGCCACGGCGCTCTTGACGCCGCGACGACGTAGGCCGTCGGCCAGACCGATGGTCGTGGTGGTCTTGCCCTCGCCCGCGGGCGTGGGGTTGATAGCGGTCACGAGGACAAGCTTGGCCTGGTGATCAGTTGGCTCGTTGAGCAGGGAATAGTCGACCTTTGCCTTGTCAAAGCCGTACGGAATCAGATGCTTAACGTCGACGCCGGCGTTCTTGGCCACCTCGGTGATAGGCAGCGGCGTAACAGAACGTGCGATTTCGATGTCAGTAGGCATGGGCGGTCCTTTCGTTACCGGATGAGAAAAAGACCAATCCAGCATAGCACGCACGCGCAATAGAAAAACGCCCACAACCGACGAACGGCGATATGTTTATCCAATGCCCAGCGATAGCCTACAAACCTGCCAAAACAAAAGCCCCTAAGTGGTCGGCTCGATCCCCAAATGTTCAAAGGTGCGAAGCGTCGCCTGGCGACCCTGTGGCGTGCGTATCATCAAACCGCACTGCAGCAGATAGGGCTCGTACACGTCCTCGAGTGTACCCGGGTCCTCGCCTACCGCGCTGGCAAGCGTGGTCAGGCCCACGGCGCGACCGGAGAACGTCTTGGCAAGCGTTTCCAAAATGCGAATGTCCATCCAGTCCAAGCCAAGCTCGTCGATCTCGAAGAACTCGAGCGCCTGACGGCAGATGTCGAGCTCGATGGGACCGTTGCCGCGCACTTGCGCGTAGTCGCGCACGCGCTTGAGCAGACGGTTGGCAAGACGCGGCGTGCCACGCGAACGCGAGCCGATCTCGAGCGCGCTGGGGTGGTCAATCGTCACGCCCAAGATGGTCGCCGAGCGCGTCACGATCTGGGCGAGCTCCTCGACGGTGTAGTAATCCAGGCGATACGAAATGCCAAACCGGTCGCGCAGCGGGCCCGTGAGCATGCCGGAACGGGTCGTGGCCGCCACCAGCGTAAACTTGGGGATATCCAGGCGAATCGAGCGTGCCGCCGGACCCTTGCCGATCACGATATCGAGCGCAAAATCCTCCATCGCGGGATACAGCACTTCCTCGACCGAACGGTTGAGGCGGTGGATCTCGTCGATAAACAGAACGTCGCCCGGTTGCAGGTTGGTAAGAATAGCCGCCAGGTCACCGGTACGCGCGATGGCCGGACCGCTCGTCGTCTTAATCTGGGCGCCCAGCTCGTTAGCGATAACCGTGGCCAGCGTGGTTTTGCCCAGACCCGGAGGGCCCGAGAAGATCACGTGGTCGAGCGTCTCGCCACGGCTCTGCGCCGCCTCGATCAACACGCGCAGGCTCTGCTTGATGTGCTCCTGGCCACAGTAGTCGTCCAGGCGCTGAGGGCGCAGGGTGCGATCGACATCGAGGTCCTCGGGCGTCAGCTCCGAGCCCACCATGCGCTCGCCATGCGCCATGGATGCCGCCGGCGAGTTGCCGGGCGTCGCCCACAGGTCCTGAGAGTCATCGGCTTCCCACATCACGCATCCATTCCGAGTCGCTTAAGCGCCGCGCCGAGCAGGTCCTCGACACGCATATCCTGCCCATCATACCCGCTCAGGGCGACATCGGTCTCCTGCGGGCTAAAGCCCATGGAAAGGAGTGCCGCACGAGCATCGTCGATGGCCGAGGGAGCGGCGGCGGGTACGGGCATCGCGACCTGTCCAGGAATCACGTCGACCGGCACAAAGCCTTTGTCCTTAGCAAAGGTACTCTTGAGCTCCAGGATGAGACGCTGCGCGGTCTTTTTGCCCACGCCGGGCACCTTGGCCATGCCCTTGTCGTCCTCGGCCATCACCAGCGAATACAGCTGTCCCACGGTATAAGTGGAAAGCACAGCGAGCGCCAAGCGCGGGCCGACGCCCGAGACGGACACGAGTCGATCGAACATCGTACGCTCGTCCTTGGAGGCAAAACCAAAGAGCGTCATAGCGTCCTCGCGTACCTGCATGCGGGTGTAGAGGCGAACCTCGCCGCCGGGCGTCGGCAACGTGGCCGCGGTGCTGCCCGAGATGCCGAGCTCAAAGCCCACACCCGACACATCGACGACGGCCGAGCTCATCGTGGCCTCGGCAAGCGTTCCATGGAGCTGGGAAATCATCAGTATCCGGTTCCTCTCTGTTGATAGAACTCGCCACCGGTGAGGGCGCGGGTGCGGCTGAGGTTTACGTGACAGATGGCGCAGGCCAGGGCATCGGCGGCATGGTCGGGATGCGGGTCGTGGTCGAGCTGCGTGAGCGTGCGCACCATGTAGGCGACCTGCCGCTTGTCCGCGGCGCCCGTACCCACGACGGCCTGCTTGATCTGCATGGGCGTATACTCGCCGATCTCGAGCGCGCACTCCGAAAGCGCCACAAGTGCGGCGCCGCGGGCATGTGCCGTAGGGATGGCCGAGCGGACGTTGGCGCCAAAGTAGATGCTCTCGATGGCGGCGGTATCGGGACGGTACCGTTCGACGACGTCCTTAAGGTCGCGGGCGATGTGAGACAGGCGCACCGCAAGCGGACTGCCGGCACTAGTCTCAATGCAGCCATACGCACGGCAGCGAACCTCGCCGCGCCGCTCCTCGATAATCCCCCAACCCGTATGGGCCAAACCGGGGTCGATACCCAAGATAACCAAGCCAGCCTCCCCTCGCCTTTTGCCAAGCGCAGGGCAAGGCCCCGCGCATCATTCACGAACGTCTGTTCTAGAATAACACAACGGGGCCGGTTTGCTTTGCTGAAGCATCGGGGTTGGGAGCGAATCCTATCCCCAGTCTAGTTCTGCGAGAAAAACGGGAACTGCCTTGGATCCACCGGCGGATGCGGCATCGGTCCGCCCTGAGGTCCACCTTGCGGACCACCCTGACCGCCCATCATCTTATCGATGGCGTCCTGGACCTCGCCCTCAAATTTCTTCATGCCCTCGTGCAGGCGGCGCTGACCGTCCTCGGAGCGCAGCTCCTCCATCTGCTCGGGCGAAATACCCAGCAGCTCGCCGAGCACGCCCATCATCTCGTTTCGCATGCGCTCGCTCGTATCTTCGTCGACATAGCGACGAACCTCGGCGCGCGCCAGCGAGTCGACCGTCATGCGCTCTTTGCCGCTGAGCCCCAGATCGGACCACGCGAGCATATACGGCCAGGAGCGCTCGGCAAACGAACGGGCCGAGACGATCGGCGTCGTCGGCAGCTGGTGGCGGGCAGCCTCGCCCTGGCGCACGAGCATCAGCAACAGCGAGCAGGCCTCGGGCTTGCCAGCAGCCATCGGGATATCGTCGAAAGGACGGTTGCGGTCCACGTGCGACTCGAGCGTTCCATCGACCTCGCCCGGCTCAAGCCCACCGAGCAGCTGCGCCGCGCGGTCGAGCATATCAACCGGACCGTCGAGCGTCGAGAGCGCCTGCGCCAGCACGCGCTCCATGCAATCCTCCACCGCATTGAGCGTCACGAGCTCCTGCGGCACCACGGCAGACGTACGGTTGCGCACGCGCGCCACAAACTCGAGCGTCGACAGGTACACGTCGCCAAAGGGCGCAAAGTCGCCCTGGTAGCCGCCGCAAAGCGCCGGAGCCGCCAGCGCGTACTCGGTCTTGGACAGCGGACTCAGCGCCATCGCGCCCAGCTCGAGCGCCGTATCCTCCAACATCAAACCCAGCGTACGCGAGCGCAGGCGCTCGGCGTCTCCCGCCGACACGTCGCGGTCGAGCACGCGCGATGCATCCGGCGCGTCGCGCTCAACCGTGCGAATATGCAGGCGCTCGGCAATGGCACGGACGGCGGCACAACGAGCCGCCTCGGACTCCTCCTGCGCCGGCGTAAAGATGCGGTTGCGCCCCAGCACCAGGCCAATCACATTGCGCGGACCCAAAGCGTCGACGGCAAGCGCCGCCAGCAAAGACGACGGCAAGTCGCCCTCGAGCGCCACCACGGCGCGCGACGTACCGTGGGCGCGGGCGTTGTCGCGCACGGCAAGTACCAGCGCCTGCCACAGCCACTCCTCCGAGCGAAACTCGGGCAGCTCATGGTCCTCCAAGGCATCGAGCATCACGCCGCGCTGAATCTCCTGGACCAGCAGGCTCTCCTCAAAGCACGGCGCCTGGGCCACCACGCGGCCGCAGTCGTCGAGCACAAACGACCCGCCGGTATACACCGACTCGTCGTACGCGCCGACCGGCGCCATGCAGGCAAACCACACGCTGCGCTTGGATGCGATCTTGCGGTAGGCTCCGCTGCGCACGGCAGCAACGGCGGCGGTCTCGCGGTTGGTCATATCGAATGCGTTGAACTGGAAATAGGCAATGAGGTCTACGCCGGTCGGCAGCATCTCGAGCTCGCGGTCGAGGTCGAAAATCACCGCAATGCGCACACCGTCCACATCGAACACCGGCGGCGCCCAACGCGCGTCGTTGTTCTCGCCGCGTTGCAAGGCAATGCTTGCGCGCGCGGGCACCACGCGACCGTCCTTGAGCATCATGTAGTCGAGCAGCGGCTGGCCCTCAAACGAAACCGCCGCGGGCACGATGCAGATCATGTCCAGCTCTTGGATGCGCTCGGCGACGCCCGTCAGGCCGGCAAGCATGTCGTGCTCAAAGTCGGCAGCGCCCACCAGGCCGCCGGGCAGGGCGCCCATAAAGAGCGGAGCCGGCACGCACAGCACGCGCGCACCGCGCTCGTGGGCCAGGCGCGCCTGGTCCTCGATGCGGCCGCAGATACCCTCAATATCACCCAGGCGCATATCGATCTGTGCAAGTGCGAGCTTCATGGCTCAGCCCTTTCCGTCGTAAACCATCGTTGTCGTAGTAAAAGCGCCGGCCGCATGATGCAGTCGGCGCTCGCATGTGCATATGCTAGCTATGATACCCCGAGCGGGGGCACGCTCCTAGAACGTCGCGGACCACAGCCCGTGCAGGTTGCAGTAGGCATAGACGGTACCGGTCTTGGAACCGCCGGCAAAAAACGTCGCGGGCTTCATGCCGGGCTGGAGGTAATGAACCTCCAGACGGCCCTCGGCCTCAAGGGCGATCCACTCGATGTAGTGCTCGGGCACCATAGGATGCTCGACCGAGCCCACGCGCGCACGGATCACGTGGCCGTCGCGCTCGCTCTCGACGACGGGCACGTGCTTCTCGTGTGCCGCGTCCTCGATGTTCGCGGTCAGCTCCGTGCAGCCGGCAGGGGTTGCAACGTCGTCGCCAAGGGCGGCAATGAGCTTGCCGTCGGGGTCCTTAAAGAATTTCGCCATGATGTTCTCCTTTGCTGATGTGCCAATGTTCTCGATGGTTCTTATGCCCAAAGGCAAACGAACCATCCACGGCATCGCAAATGAACACATAACGAGCGAGGCTAGCGCCCGTCGCCGCCCAGCAGCGCCAGGACATCCTCGCGGGTAAACAGCGCCGACGAGATACCGTCGCCGCCGAGCACGCTGTTGACCAGGTCGCGTTTTGATTCCTGCATCTGCATGATGCGTTCCTCGATCGTGTCTTTGGCGATGAGCTTGTACACGGTTACGGTGTGCTGCTGGCCAATGCGGTGGGCGCGGTCGGTCGCCTGGTCTTGCGCCGCCACGTTCCACCACGGGTCGTAGTGAATGACCACGTCGGCGGCTGTCAGGTTGAGGCCGACGCCGCCCGCCTTGAGCGAAATCAAAAAGACCGGCACCTCGCCCGCCTGGAACTGCGCGACCATCTTGGCGCGGCTCTCCTTGGACGATGCGCCCGTGAGCTTAAGAAAGCCGATGTCCTCCTTGGCCAGGCGCTTGCCGATGATATCGAGCATGCCCGTGAACTGGCTGAACAGCAGGATGTGGTGCCCGCCGTCGAGCGCGCCGCGCACGAGCTCCATGCAAGCGTCGAGCTTGGCGCTCCCCGCCTTGTAGTCCTCGTAGTGTAGATGCGGGTCGCAGCAGATCTGGCGCAGCTTGGTGAGCTCGGCAAGCACCTTGAGCTTGTCCTTCTTAAACTCGCTGGCTTCGCGATGCTGCACCTGCTGGGCAATGCGATCCTGGTTAGCCAGGTAGAGCTTGCGCTGCTCGCCGGTGAGCTGCGCCATGACCGTGTCCTCGATCTTCTCGGGCAGGTCGGCCACCACGTCTTCTTTAACACGACGCAGCACAAACGGCGACACGAGCGCCTGCAGGCGGGCGGCACTGTCGCCCTCGGCATGCTCGACGGGACTTTCGAAGCGTTTGGCAAAGGACTCGCGCGTGCCCAAAAGGCCCGGCATCAAAAAGTCGAAGATACTCCAAAGCTCGGACAGGCGGTTTTCGATAGGCGTGCCCGTCAGGGCAAAGCGCACACCGGCGGGCAGGCGCTTGGCGGCGCGCGCCACCTGCGTGAGCGGGTTTTTAATGTACTGGGCCTCGTCGAGCACCACGCGGGAAAAGTCCTGCTCGGCATACTCGTCGATATCGCGGCGCATGAGATCATACGAGGTCACGACCACGTTATGCTCGGCGGCGCCGGCTATCTGCACGCGGCGTTGCGCCTTGGCACCCACGATGGCGCACACGTCGAGCGAGGGCGCAAAGCGCTCCAGCTCGGCAGTCCAGTTGTACACGAGCGACGCGGGGCACACCACGAGCGTGGGCTTGGTGTCGCCCGCCTCCACGCGCGCCAGGATATGCGCAATCATCTGCAGGGTCTTGCCCAGGCCCATATCGTCAGCCAAGATGCCACCGAGCCCCAGGTGCTCGAGCGAGCCGAGCCACTGGTAGCCATCGACCTGGTAGCCACGAAGCGTGGCCTTGAGCGAGGCCGGCACCGTAAAGTCCATCTTGCCGAGCGTGTCCAGGCGCTCGACGGTGCGGCGGAACGCGGCATCGCGATCGGCCTCGAGCGCGGGCGTGCGCGCGAGCATACTATCGACAAACAAGGTGCTCGACGCGGGAAGCGACACGCCGTCGAGTAGGTCGACGGCATCGACGCCTAGGTCCTCGGCAAGGCCAAACGCGGCGCGAGCGCCCTCGTCCAAGCGCACGATGTCGCCGGACGTCAGGCGCGCAAACGTCTGGTGGCGCTTGTACGAGTCCAGGTAGATGGCAAGGTCTGCGGCCGAAAGCCCGCTCGCGCCCAGCTCGACGTCGAGCAGGTTGCTCTTGACGGTCGCGCGCACCGAGAGCTTGGGCGCGGGACGTACCGAGACCTGGCGCAGACGGTCGCTGAGCATGACCTCACCCAGCTCAGACAGGGCAGACAGACCCTCGGTGAGCAGACAGAACAGACTCTCGTCGTCGCGCTCCTCAAACGCCAGACCGCCCTCGTGGAAATCGAAGTACATGGCAGCCGTGTCCATAACGCGAAACTCCGCCACCACGTCACGAGGCGGCACGCCGGGGCGCTGGTCTTCGAAGGGGCTTCCCGGAGCACCCAGGCTAAAGAGATCCGCCGACCAGTCGCCGTAGGCAACCGTGATCTTGCAGGTCACAAGTCCGTCGTCGACACCGATTGCCATGGCAAAACTCGGCTCGGGCGCCACGGTGTCGAGCACGGCGGGAGCGGTGAGGTCGGTGTATTCGCGCAGCACGGGCAGCGCCATGCGGCAGAACTCGCCCACCTGTTCGGCGGCGATATGGACCGGCGTGCGGCAAGGCAGCAGACGCGAAAGGAATGGCGCGGCATGCTGAGCAAACGCCGCATCGGCACGGCGCGCGCGGTGCGTGTCGATCAGATAGGCAACGTCGCCCGAGGCAAAACAGTACGCATCGGCGGGCAGGCGCAGGTCATAGCTGCCGCCGGCCGCCGGCGCAATCTTGGCGGCAAGGAGCGGCGGGCGTTTTGCCGAGGCCTCGTCCTCCCCCTCCGGTACCGACTCAACCGCCACCTCGTAGGAACGATGCGTCGTCGTCCCCCGTGACCAGGCGGGCTCAAAGGAGATGGTCCGGTCGCGCAGCAAGTCCAGCATGTATACGATGTCATGCTCGGACAGGGGCAACTGGCGCTCGGCGACAAAACCACTGCGTGCAAAGTCGTACGACGCCGAGCGCGACCTCGTGATGTCGCTCAAATAGGCAACCGTCGTCGCAACAAGGTCGAGCAGGCGCACCGAAACCTCGTCAAAGGCCTCGGGCGTATGGAGGAACGTGAGCTTCTTGCCGTACGAGAACGTGCCGCCGCGCATGTAGGCGTCGGCCATGCCGTCGATGTCCTTGACCACGTAGGACACCGAGCCGCAGCGAATGCGAAACTCGAGCGCCCAGTTAAAGCGATCGGCAAACAGTGGACTGTAGTACGGCACCAGCGAGGGTTCCAACACTGCCTTGGGAGCATCGGGGTCCACGCTGCCGGCGAGCTTGCGGCGCATGTCCGCTAGTTCGCCTAGACGCGCGTCCGAAAGATCGGAAAGCGCCGCCATGAGGCTGGGGCTCGTGGGGACGGGTGCCGGGAAGGGAAAGTTGGGGTTGACCGCCGGCGCGGCGGACGCGGGGCGCGCGGGTTGCTTGGGCGGTGCCGTAAACGTACGGACCGGCGTGCGCAGGCCCTCGACGGGCTCAATGCCGCTGGCGTCCAGGTACGCCAGCACTGTGGCGATGGCATGCTTGCACATGCCGGGGTAGCGATAGGCAGCGGGACAATCGCAGTCGTAGTCGATAACCTCGTGCTCGTCCACATCGAGCGCCACATGCGTCTTGTACAGGTCGCCGCGCGAACCGCGTACCGTGCCCTCGACCGTCACGTTCTTGGAAAAGCGCGAGCCGGAGTCCTCAAACGACAGCACGGCGCCGTTGAGCAT
>CAKUGH010000057.1 GCA_934654605.1 uncultured Collinsella sp.
GCCTGGTCGAGCTCAAAGCTCGCCGGGTCGCGCCACACGTCGCGCACCTCGGTCTGGCACAGCGACGCAAAGAAGGCGTACTCGCTAAAGCACGGCGGGCAGTTGAGCAGGGTCCGCCCCGTGCCGCCAAACGCCAGCAGGTAGTTATAGAGCAGCTCATCGCCGCCGTTGCCCACGCAGATGTTCTCGCGCGTCACGCCATGCCAGGCGGCCAGCTCGTCGCGCAGGTCATTGGACATGGGATCGGGATAACGGTTGAGCGGCGTGGCAGCCAGGGCCGCATCGACCGCCTCGCGCACGCCGGCCGGCACGGGATAGGTGTTCTCGTTGGCCGAAAGGTTGATGCGCGTGGGCGTAAAGTTGGGATCATAGGGCTCAATACCGGCCAAGTAAGGCTGGACGAGCTCCTTCATGCGAGGCGTCAACTCGGCCATATTAGGCCTCCTCGCCGGTCGCAGCGGCCGCCAGGTCAACGCCTTCGGCAACGGTCGCCACGGCGTCGCCCGGCCAGGCAACCTTGGTCAGGTCGGCCGCGGCCAGCGGCTCGGCGCTCACGGAGTCCTCGCCCTGCTCCAGCACGCGACGGCGCAACGCGGCCGAAAGCGCGTGTGCCCACAGACCCTCGGCCTCGGCCAGGCGCTGCGTGGCGGGAGCGTCGGAAAGCAGGCCCTCGGGCGTATAGCAGATAACGCTCGAACGCTTGACGAACTCCTCCACCGAAAGCGGGTTGGAGAACATGGCCGTGCCGCCGGTCGGCAGCGTGTGGTTGGGGCCGGCAACGTAATCGCCGAGCGGCTCGGAGCTCCAGGCGCCCACAAAGATGGCGCCGGCGTTGCGAATGCCGCCGAGCAGGCCCATCGCGTCCTTGCAGTGCAGCTCCAGGTGCTCGGGCGCCACGGTGTTCACGGCCTCGACGGCGGCGGCCATGTCGGCAGCGACGACAATCGTGCCCTCGTTGTCGAGCGAGGCACGGGTGATCTCGGCACGCGGCGACTGCGCGACCAGGATGTCGATGCCCGCCTCGACCTCGCGCGCAAACTGCTCGTCGCAGGTCACCAGATAGCAAGCGGCCAGCGGATCGTGCTCGGCCTGAGCCATCAGGTCGGCTGCGACCACCATGGGCTTGGCCGTAGCGTCGGCCAGTACGCAGACCTCGGACGGACCGGCGACCATGTCGATGCCCACGTCGCCCGACACGATCTGCTTGGCCGCGGCAACAAAGGCGTTGCCCGGGCCGGTGATCTTGTCGACGCGCGGAATGGTCTCGGTGCCGTACGCCAGCGCGGCCACGGCCTGAGCGCCGCCCACCATATAGATCTCGTCCACGCCGCCAAGCTTGGCAGCCGCGAGCGTATACGGGCTGATCAGGCCGTCCTTTTGCGGCGGGGTCACCATGACCACGCGCTTGACGCCGGCCACCTTGGCCGGAATCGCGTTCATGAGCACGGTTGAGGGATACTGCGCACGGCCGCCCGGCACGTAGATACCGGCTGCGGCAAGCGGGGTCACTTTGACGCCGAGCATCGTGCCGTCCGGGCGCGTGGTAAACCAGCTCTGCTCGACCTCACGCTGGTGGAACTCGCGAATCTGGCGCGCGGCCTTCTCCAACGCGGCGACAAAGGCAGGGTCGAGGCCTTCGAGCGCGGCATCGATCTGCTCTTGCGGCAGACGGAAGCTCTGCAGTTCAACACCGTCAAAACGCTGGCAGTAATCGCGCACCGCGGCATCGCCGTTGGCGCGCACGTTGGCTACGATATCGCGGGCAGCGTCGACGATGTTTTGCGGCAGCACGCCCTTGCGATTCAGTTGGTTGGTAACGAGGCGCTCACCGGGAGCAAGTTTGATGGTCTTCATATCGGTATCCCCTATCGGTTGAGATTGCGTTCGAAAAACGAGGTACCGGGCAGCGGCACCACTCGGTCCGCAGCCCGGATATGGGGGCGCCCGTGCGCGCTCGCGCTATTGTGCCGAGCCCGCGACGGGCTCAAAATGCTTGTCCTTCACGGCGGCTGCCAGGCGGTCGGCCAGGTTACGCACACGCGGATCCAGGCGCGCGGCACCTGGGTTGACGAAGAAGCGGGCCGTGCAGTCCATGATGCGACCAGTGATGACCAGGTCGTTGTCGCGCAGGGTTGCGCCCGTGGCGGTAATGTCCACGATACGATCGGTCATGCCGACGATGGGGCCCAGCTCAATATTGCCGTGCAGCGAAACGATGTCGGCATTCACGCCGCGCTCGGCATACCAGGCGCTCGCGATGCGCGGGTACTTGGTGGCCACACGCAGAGAGCCGCGGCGGGCATAGTTGCGCTCGGCCTGACCGGCGCGCCACGCGGGCTCCGCCTCGATGAAAGTGCACAGACCATAGCCCAGATCGACGAGCTGCAGCAGGTTAAGGTCGGCCTCGATGAGCGAGTCCCAGCCGCAGATGCCGCAGTCAGCACCGCCGCAACCCACAAAGGCCGGCGCGTCGCTGGGACGCACGATGACAAACTCAATATCGCCGACCGCACCCTCGCCGGCACGCGTGTCGCGACCGCGCACAATCAGGTGACGACCGGGATCGCGCAACTCGGAGACGTCCAGGCCCGCAGCCTCGAGCACGTCGAGGGTATCGGCCTTAAGCGAACCCTTGGGTACGGCAATGCGCAACGGGCCCTCGGCGCCACGACCTACGGCGTGGTCGCCATCGGAGGCAGCGTCCTCGGCCGAAGTACGCGCGGCCTCCAGGCGCTCGAGCGAAAAGGCAAAGCCTGCCGCCGGCACCTCGACGCCCTCGCCAAAAGCGCCGGTAAAGATGGAGTCGTAGCGACCGCCCGAGCCGACCGGATCGGGCAGGCCACCTGCGTAGGCCTTAAAGACCAGGCCCGTATAGTAATCAAACGAGTTCATGATGGAGAAGTCGAAGGACAGCACCTGGGCATCCTCGGGAGCCAAGCCCTCAACCAGAGCACGCAATTCGCGCGTCAACGGCACGACGATACCGGCCGCTGCCAACAGTGCGTCAACGCGATCGAGCACCTCGGCGCCGCCATGCAGGCGCGGCAGCTCGCTAATGGCGGCCTTCACGGCCTCGGGCTCGTCGCTTTCCGCCACGCGGGCATCGAGGCCCACAAAGTCGTTGGCATGCACGCAACGCAGCGCCTCGGCAGCCAGCTCACGATCCTCGCACGCCGCGAGCAGCTCCTTAAATGGACGCACGCTACCTGCGATAATGCGCGCATCGGGCAGTGCGAGCTTGCGCACGGCCTCGGCGACCAGCGAGACAATCTCAACATCGCCCGCGGTATCGCCCGCACCGATAAGCTCAAAGCCCAGCTGCGTAAACTGGCGCGAACCGCCAGCATTGCGTTGGCACTCGCGAACCACCGGCGCCTCATAGCGCAAGCGCAGCGGCAAGTCGGCCGCGCGCATACGGGTCGAAACCAAGCGCACGATGGGCAGTGTGTTGTCGGGACGGACCACCAGCAGACGGCCGTCGTCGTCAAAGAGCTTGAACGGCGTATCCGCGATGCGGCCGCCCTCCTCGAGCGAGCCCTTGTCCTCGAGCAGCGGCGTCTCAACCGGAAGGTAATGATGCTCCCTGAAGCAGCCCTTCACCGTCAGCGCAATCTCCTCGCGCGCCTGAGCCTCCTCGGGCAATATGTCCCGGAATCCCCACGGTGTGGCCGTCATCTGGTGAGCCTCCTCATGCTGTGCTTCGTATAGAACAGAAGACCGGCATAGCTCCGCCGGTCTTCTGGGTACTTTAGCATACTAGAGTGCTTGCGGGGAGAATCGTCTCCCTCGGCTCACAGCGTATTCATTTGGAAACATAGGGAAAGCGTGTCCCATTTTGAGCGCCCAGCCGAAATCCGCCGAACAGCAGCTCGGCGCCCCGTCTCGCCTAGGCGTCAATCGCGCGGCGGTACACTGCCATGACCTGAGCATCGGCTGCCGCGGGATCGGCGAAATAGCGCCCGTCGTATGTCTCCGCCGAAACCACTCCACGATAGCCGCGCGCCACCAGCCTATCCAGGTCGGCGCGCATATCGCGGTCGCCGTCGCCCCAGGCTAGATGCGTCGTGCCATCTGCCGAAACATCGACAAAGTGCACGTGGGCAACATCATCGCCGAGCGCATCGAAATAATCGTCGATGGTATCCCCCGCCACTGCCATGGCGCCCATATCAAGGCACGCCTTGAGCGCCGGATGGTCGACCGCGTCAATCATGCGCTTCGTGTCGGCAGCCGAGTTCACGATCATCGACTCAACTGGCTGCAGGGCCTCAAGCACCAGGCGCACGCCGCGCTCGCCTGCATACTCGGCAATTGAACGAAGCGTCGAAGCGCTACGCACCCATGCGTCCTCGATCGGCTCATTCAAAAATGCCCAGCCGCTCGAAACCATGACCTGCTCGGCTCCAAGCTCCACCGCGATATCCACGACATTCTTAAAGTACGCAAGCGTGCGGGCGCGCGATTCCTTCCCGCGCGCGGCGATATTCCACGGCTTGGGGTTATTCTGCTCGGGACAAATGCCGACAATCCGGATTCCATACCGCTGCGAAAGCTCTCGCACCTGTTCGAGCGAATCATAGCCATGGCAGTCGACATACAGATGCATCGCCCCCGTCCAAAGCTCGCAGCACGTATAGCCCGAAGCCGCCGCCGAGGAAAAGAACTCCTCCAGGTCAAAGTAACGATGGCTGATATTCATAACGGCAAGCTGTGGATACTCCATCTTGTCCACCTTTCGGCAAAAGGGCGCCGCAGCACAGTGTGCGCGACGCCCCCTCTTACATTGTTTTGATTATGACGGATGCCCTACTGAACACCAAGCACTCCAAAGAACGCACCGGCGATACTCACGAGCAAGATCACCAGCATGATGAGCAGCGGATTCATCTTCTTCTTGAGCATGAGATAGACGATTCCAAACAGCCCCATCGTGACAAAGCCCGGGAAGATTCCGTTGAGCAGCTCGGCCAGCGTCTGAGCACCATCGCCCGCGCCAACCATGAGCGGAATGTCCACCGTGACCATCTCCATGGTCATGGCGCCGATCACCATAGCGCCCATGATGGAGGCCATCTTGACGATCGTGTCCATGATGCCCGACTCCTGGACCTTGCTGATCATGTCCGAGCCAAAGCGGTAGCCCACAAACGTCAGCAGGTAGCGGATGATGTAGTGCGGCACATTGAACACCAGCAAGAACAGGATCGGACCGAGGATCGAACCCTGCAGAGCCAGCGACGTGCCCACACCCGTTGCAAGAATGCGCAGTGTGCCCCAGTAGAAAGCGTCGCCCACGCCGGAAAGCGGGCCCATCAACGCGAGCTTAACGTTGGAAATCGCGCTCGTGTCAAAGCTCTCGTCGGTAGCGTTGACCTCCTCCATTGCCGCGGCAATGGACATGGGGAGCGTCGAGATGTACGGCGTAACGTTGTACAGCTCCATATGGCGCTTGAGCGCAGCCTTAAAGTCCGCATCCTGCGGGTAGAGCTTGCGAAGGATCGGCATAAGGGCCCACATAAAGCCGATGTGGCCCATGCGCTCGTAGTTCCAGGAGTGCTCGTAAGGAATGGAGCGCCAGAACAGCTTCTTAAGATCTGCGCGGGTAATCAGCCCGTCGTAGGAAGACTCAAACTTAAAACTCATCGAACCCACTCCCAATCGCAGGATCCTCGGTTGCCGCCACGGGCTGCTCCGCCTTTTTCTTCTCGCCCAAAACCGTCATCGCGACGACGATAATCGCGGCGAAGATCGCCACGCCCGTCGTGCTAATGCCAAAGTAGGCAACGAGGAAGAAGCCTGCGAAGAAAAACGGCGCCACGGTCTTGTTCATAATCATCTGAGCCAGCATGGCAAAGCCGAGTGCGGGCAAGAAGGCGGCGGCGACATCCATACCGGTCTGAACGAAATCGGGGATGATGTTGAGCAGGCTGGCCACGGCATCGGCGCCAAAGAAGAAGGCGGTGGGAATGATCAACAGGCCGCACCAGCTCTGCGCGTAACCGGCGATGAGCATGTTGCGCGTAATGGCCTTGGTGTCTCCGTCCTCGACGTTCTTGTCGATGCGGTGTACCAGCAGCAGCATGACCGGCTGGCCCAGGGCCGTGTCGAGTGCCAGAACGATCGTGGCGATAGGGATACCCAGGGTCAGCGCCGCCGAAGCGTCCGCACCGGCTTGCATGGCAAGGGATACGCCCAGGATGGTTCCGGAAATCGTATCGGGCGGGTTATAGGCACCGACCGAGATAGCGCCGACCATGGCGAGTTCCATCGTGGCGCCCATGATCGTACCGGTCACCACGTCGCCCATGACAAGGCCGACTAAAGGTCCGAGCACAATGGGGCGCTGGAGGTAGCTCGTGCCCGTCAGCCACTCGGAATAGCCCAAAAGGGCAATGAGGAAAATCAGGATTGTCTTGATAACCATGACGACCCCTAACCGATGGCCTTTGCGGCGTCAGTCTTTGCATCCGCCGGAATCATCTGAATGAACAGCTCGTAGCCCTCGCCGAGCAGCTCCTTCACATACGCCTCGTTCTCGGGCGTAAGGAACACGCTCGTCGAGACCTGGCGGGCGTCCTCGCTAAAGGCAACGTTGCCAAGATTGATCTTCTTGACGCCCATCGCCTTTGCGACGGCACCGGCCTGCTGAATCGTCTCGCAAACAACGAAGAGCTTGTACTTGTCGGTCACACCGCTCTGGAGCGCCTTGACGGCATCCTCGGTGTTTTTAACGACGACCTTGCAGCCCTCCGGCTTTGCAAGGGACAGGGCCTGCAGACGAAGCTTGTCGTTGAGGACCGTGTCGCTCACCAGCAGGATGCAGTCGGCACCCAAAGCCGAGGTCCAGCTAACGGCAACCTGGCCGTGAAGCAGTCGATAGTCTACGCGAATCATCTGAATCATGATGTGCTCCTAACGATTAAAACTCATCGAGTTCGGCCTGACCCAGCAGGTCGTTGACGTACTTGACCTTGGTGTCGTCCGCCTCGATGATCTGACGGATGGCCTCGTCGATCGGGGTGGAATCGGACACGAACAGCAGCTGGATCAGAAGCGGCAGGTTCATATTGGTCACCAGATGCGTGTTGGGGCGCGTCTGGACAACCTTGGTGAACTCGTTGTTGACGCTGCCGCCAAACAGGTCGGTGCAAACGACGACCTCATCGTCCGCGGCAAAGCCGTCCAGAATCGCCGCGGCCTCCTTGGCCAGGTCCTCATTTCCGTCGACATACATAGAGAGCGCATGGACGTTTTCGCGCTCGCCGGAGAGCAGGCCGATGCTCTCGACGATTCCAGACGCGAAATGAGCATGGGATGCCACGATAAACTGCCTCATTCGATTCCCCTTTCTAGCGAATTTCGGCATAAAAAAGCCCGGACGCATGCGCCCGGGCAGGGTGCTTCTTGCTTAGCAGTCGATTAGTAGTCGAACTGGTGATAGTAACGACGGTAGTTGAGGTTGTGCTTAGTGACCGTCTCGTAGTAGGCAGCGAGTCGATCGGTGACCAGCGAGGAAAGGATCCACGGAGACACGATGACACGGAACTCGTCGTCAAGGCCCGGGATGGCGAACTCGGCGGTGTCGATGATGTTGATGTCGGTGTCGCCGGTCACGCCACGGTTGAGGAAGGCGCGGACACGCTCGTCGAGCTTACGGTTCTCGTCCTCGCCCATGAACAGGAACACGGGCACGCCCGGCTCCACGAGCTCCAGGGTGCCGTGGAAGAAGTCCGCCGAGGTGATGTAGCGGGTGCGCTTCCACTGCATCTCCTCCAGGATGCACATCGAGAAGAGGATGGTCTCGCCCCAGAGGGCACCGGAGCCGATGAACATGGTGTAGGGCGCGAGGGCATACTTTTTCGCGAGCTCCTCGGCACGCGGCTCGAAGCTCTTGCGAATGTCGACCAGGTGGGTCCAAACATCCTTGGTCTGCTCAATGAACTTGTCGAACTGCGGGAAGCAGCCGCGGCGGTTGAGGAGGCGCAGGCCGAAGCAGTCGGCGAGGTAGTAGCCCATCTCGCAGCCGCCGTTACCGTGATCGGAGGCCATCTTGACGCAGTTCTCGGCGCCGACAGCCTGGCCGATGGGGCCCTCGGGCTTGGTCATGGCGTAGACGCGGATGCCCTTTTCCTTCATCTTGTTGACGGCCTCGAGGACCTCGGGGGTGGTGCCGGACTCGGAGGCGGTGAGCACGACGGACTTCTCGGTCATGCGCTTGTGGCCCATAACGTTCCACTCGGCGGCGTGGATCAGGTAGACCTCCAGGTCGCGGTCGCCGAACTTGTTCATGAGGTACTCGAGCTGCATAAACTCGTCCCAGGTGCCGCCCACGCCCATCAGGAAGACGGCGTCGTAGCCCTCGTCGGCGACCTTGTCGGCGAGCGACGTCATCTTCTTGCCGGTCTCGTAGACGTTCTTGCCGTCCTCGACGTAGCCCTCCTGGCTAAAGTGCATGATCTCGATCTTCTCGGTTTCCTTCATGGTTTGTCCTTTCTGTCCTGCACGCGACTCTATACATCGCGTTTCTTTTCGATACCAATTATAGACATACACCCAACGTGTTTTTAATACCACTTTGCAATCTGCGCCGATCCTCGGTGAACGGTCGAAATTCTCGGGTGAGTGGTATTAAATTAGAATTAGATGTATATCTAGCACTCTCGGCGCTTCCCCTGCGTGACAAAGAACAGCGTTCCTACCAGCGCAATGATTGTCGAAGCTCCAAACAGCACCGTCTGAACGCCCAAGGCCTCCGCCAAAAACGGAGCGGCCAGCAACGGCAGCACGCCGGCACTCATCAGACCAAAACGTACAAAGCCCGTGATGCGGCCCAGGTATTTGATGTCCGCGCGCTCCTGAATCAGGATCATCTGGAGCGGCTCCAGGAAACCCCACGCCAAGCCGTTGATCGCCTGGCCGATAATCGCTACCCCCAGCATATCCGTGCCCACGTACACCATGGACCCAATGCCCACCGTCATGAGCGACCCGAGCAACAGGCGCAGGTTGACATGGCGAGCCGAAAGCTTGGTCAGGGCGAAGGCACCCACCGAAGAGGTAAGGCCCACGACCGAGGACAGCCATCCCAGCCAGACGATATCCACATTGAGCACATCGCGATAGAACAGCGACTCCAACGAATCGAACGCGCCAAACGCAAAGAAGCCCAAAAAGCCCGAGATAAAGATGAGACGCAGATCGTGGTTGCAAAACGTGAGCCGGGCACCCTCGACCATGCCTCCAAAGATGCCGCCCTTCTGCTTCTCCGCCTTTGGGGGAACCACGCTCTCATGGCAGCCCAGAGAAAGCACCGCGGCCACACCCATCATTGCCGCCATAAGCAGATAGACAGACTGCGTGGCAAAGCAGCTCACGATGGCACCGCCAAGCAGCGGACCGGCGGTATAGGCGATGTTGCTGTAGAAGACCATCAGGCCGTTCACACGCGTGCGGCCCTCGGTGGTCGACTCAAGATAGCCCGGAAACGCATGCGTGCAGGTGTTAATAAAACCGCCCGCAAGTCCCAAAACGCATGCGGCAAACACCAGCCCGGGAACGGACAACGGCGCCAGGCCAATGCCGAGGGACAGCACCGCCGTGATCACGCATGTCACAAACGACGTGCGGCGCGGACCAAAGCGGTCGATAACCGAGCCCGACACCATATTGCCCACCGAGGTCGTGAGGTTGCGCACGAGCGTGATGGCGGCGACCAAAAAGGCGGTGCCCGCCAAATCATACGTAGCAGCCCCGATAAGCCCCAAAAAGTACACCGCGTTGTTGGCGCACCACTGCAGGGACTCAATAAGAATCAGCCTGACTTCCGCCGGCGTCAGGCGCATTGCTTCGCGATCCTTCGCGAACATACGAACTCCTTTATACAAAAAGGGATGGAGGGCGCAGGCCTGCTCCATCCCTTTGCAAGGTCGATAAAACGTTGCTGCAGGCTTTACGCCAGCACGCCGAAGAACGCGCCGACGATGCCCACGACCATGGTGGCCACGATCAGCACCATGGGGTTGATCT
>CAKUGH010000058.1 GCA_934654605.1 uncultured Collinsella sp.
ATGCGAATCAAACTCAACAGGGCAGGTTTTTTCATCGCCTATGACCTGCTCCGTTGCTGAAAACAATATAGTTCACCAAGGTTTACTTTCTTGCGGCAAACTACGCCGCCACACCTTCTCCATAAGTTAACCAAGGTAAACCATTACCACCACAAAGGGGACAGGCACCTTTGTGGTGGTTTTGACGCGAGGCCGCCCCGGGCCGCTAAAGCCCGGCCGGCCAACGACAGACGACAAGATCGACATGCATGGGATCGGTAAACGTCACGCCCTCCCCCAGCAAAAGCTCGCGTTGAGCATCGGGTCCGCCAAACGCGAAACCCTCGCAAATGCGCCCATCGGCAAACACCACGCGATGGCAGGGAATCTGGCCAGGGCGCGGGTTAGAGTGCAGCGCATAGCCCACATAACGGGCGCTGCGCGGACGACCGGCAAGCAGCGCCACCTGCCCATAGGTGGCAACCATCCCCTCGGGGATCTGCTCGACAACCTCGTAAACCCGCTCAAAAAAGCCCTCAGATGCCATCGCCCGCTACTTCCCGTCCGGACAAGCATAAACGCAAATGATCCCTTGGGGACGGAGGAAAACGGATCATTTACGGCCTCCGTGCGACCGATGATCCGTTTTCCTCCGTCCCCAAGGGATCACTATTTGGCAGGTTGGTTAGTTGGCGGGGCGGAAGAAGGCTACGGCTACGGCGCCGGGGCCTACGTGGGTGCCAATGGTGGCGCCGATGGTATGGACGGGCAGCTCGCTCTCGGCATGACCGGCCCAAAGCGCCGTACTATCCTCAATGTACTTCTTGAGCACCGCGTCCGAAAGGCCCGTGTAGCCCAGCGCCAACGGCATAGAAAAGTCCACGCCGCCCGCCTTTTCTACCTTCTGATTGAGCAGGTTGCGACCATTCTTGGAGCCACGTGCCTTGCCCAGCTGCACGATCAGGCCATCCTCGGCAGCCACAACGGGCTTCACGTTGAGCAGTGTGCCCACGGCACCGGCAGCTGCAGACAGACGGCCACCGCGAACCAGGTACTCCAGCGTCTCGAGCAGGCCAACAACCACCACGCGGTCGCGTACAGCCTCAACAGCAGCCGCAATCTCAGCAGCGCCGCGGCCCTCGTCAACTAGGCGCAAGGCATACTCAACCAGCACACGCTCGCCCAGCGTCACGTTGTTGCTGTCCACCACGAACACATCGCCGCCCGGTGCTTCGGCAAGAGCCGTGCGCGCGCTCTGGTTGGTGCCCGAAAGCTTGGCGCCTATCGTAATAATCACTGCCTGATCACCAACCTCGCGTGCCTCGGCAATCGCTTGCGCAAAGGCATACGGATTGACCTGACCGGTCTTGGGCAGCTCGTCACGCTCAACGAGCATCTCGTAAAAGCGCCGGTGATCGATGTCGACACCGTCCATATACACGTCGGTGCCAAAGGTCACGGATAGCGGCAGAACGCGCAGCGCCGGATGCTCCGCAGGCGACATATCGCTCGCGGAATCGGTAATAATTCGAACAGACATAGTGGTTCCTTTCTTGCGTCGGCCGCTCATGAACGGCGCGACGCGGGGATTTTTGACAGCAATGCCCAGGCACGACATACGTAATCAAATGGGGCTGTGCAGTTGTTAGTCGAATAAAATGAACCCGGCGGCTTTACATCTCGCGCAGGGTATCGAGAATCGTGCGCAGCGACGCATACATCTGGTCGCGCTGCTCCACGCCCATGGCCTTACCCGTGGTGTCGAGCACCTCGCGGATGATGCGGTCGGCCTCGTTCATGCTCTCGCCACCCAGGGCGGTCAAGCGAACCGGGGCGCGGTACTTGACGGCGGCGTCACCCGAGTCATCGACCTCGACATAGCCGCCCTCCTCCAGATGCGCCAGCGTACGCGAAACGGCAGCGCGCGTCACACCGGCAACGCGGGCCAGGTCGGCGCCGGTCATGCCATCCTTGCTGCGCTCAAGGTAGTACAGGCACATGACGTCGGAGCCCTTCAAGCCCAGTCGTGCGCCCTCGGACGTCTTGATGCGCTGAATCTCCTTGTAGAGCCCGCTGATCAGTCCGACAAAATCCTCAAAACGCGTCTCGTCGTTCTGCTGCATGGGAGACGACCGCCTTTCGCTTGCTAAATGCTAACGGGTAAACATCTTAGCCGCACGCGCCGACCCCCGTACCCAAATACCGTATTTGTTAACCCATCAACATAAAAACCACCACAAAGGGGACAGGCACCTTTGTGGTGGTTTTGACGATCGAACACAATCCGCAGGTGCCGCTACAGCTCCACGCGAGGATTATCGCGAGTGACGAGCGTCTTGACGGCAACGGTCGCGTCCAGATAGCGCTCGAGCAGCTCGGCCAAGCGATCGATCGCAGCCTGACAGTCCTCCATCCGCTCGGGCTCCACACACTCGATCGCCAGAAATGCATCGGCCGACTCGTCGGACAGTGCCGTGCGAACGCCGTCGCGCCAGTTCCAGCATCGGCACACGGCGCCCGCGTCGTCGATATAAGCGAGCTCACCGGGCAGCGTCGGGTCATCCGCTTCCTCGCCAAGCGGCAGGAAGGCATCCCCGCCGTCGGTCATCGTCAGGCGCAGGTCGCCTTCAATCGCATGCAGGTCCTCACCGCCTACGGGCAACGCGTAGGTCAACGACACCGTGTTGTAAATGTCGACTGCCGGCGTGATATGTCCCACCGGCTTGCCCTTGAGCACGCGCTTGAGCAGGTTCTCGATCGAACACCGCGCGCCCTTTTTGGTCTTAAACTGACGATATGCCTCGCGCCACGCCTTGACCGGCGCATTCTCGCTGATGGTATCGCTCGTCAGGTAACGCTCCGCATCGATGTTGGCGCGGTCGAGCAACGCGGCAATCGCGTCCACATCCTCCTGGGGAATCTGAGCCGCGGGCTTCATGCCCGTCACAATCACGACACCAACCGCTGCCTGCGGAAACAGCTCCCAAAACGAATCCTCGGCAATATAATTCCTCATATGCTCTCCCTTCATAGCATGCGCCCGAGCATGGACCCCTAAACAAAAAGCGCCCTTACGACGGCCACCTTCAAAGTCCTACGGTGCCGCCACAAGAGCGCTTTCGCTGTCCCCATCCGGAGAAGGGGACGATATGTCAGACGTATTGTAACCCCACTCGCCGCTACGTGCGAGCAAAACCACCACAAAGGTGCCTGTCCCCTTTGTGGTGGTTTATGGTGGCTAGAGGCGAAGTCCCAGCAGGCCGCGGCCGCGATGGCGAGCCTCGACGGGCACCTGGGCATGCGGGCCGGCAGCCTTCACAGACTCGGGCAGGTGCGAATACTTCTTCTCGAAGTTCTCCTCGAACATCACGGCCAGGTTGTGCGCCGCCTCGTCGTAGCGCGCGGTGCTCTGCCAGTACTGGCGCGGCACCAGGATGCCGTCGGGCACGCCATGGCACGTGGTGGGAATGTCGACGTTAAAGATGTCGTCATGCACAAATTCGCTGTCCTCGATGGTGCCGTCGAGGGCGCGCGCGACCAGGGCGCGGGTGTAGGCCAGCTCAATGCGATGACCCACGCCGTAGCCGCCGCCGATCCAACCGGTGTTGACCAGGTACACGCGCGTGCGACCGTCGGCGATGCGCTCGCCGAGCATCTTGGCGTAGACCATGGGGTCGAGCGGCATAAACGGCTCGCCAAACAGCGACGAGAACGTGGGGGTGGGCTCGGTGACGCCGACCTCGGTACCGGGGATCTTGGCCGTGAAGCCCGTCACGAAGTGATACATGGCGGCATCGGCCGTCAGGCGCGAGATGGGCGGCAACACGCCAAAGGCGTCACAGGTCAGGAACAGCACGACGCTGGGGGTGGTGCCCATACCCTTGGTCCACACGTTGGGAATGTGCTCCACCGGATAGGCCACGCGCGTGTTGTGCGTGATCGAGACGTCGTCGTAGTTGGGCTTGCGGCCATCGTCGAGCACCACGTTTTCGCAGATGGCGCCAAAGCGGACGGCATTGAAGATCTCGGGCTCGTGGAACGCGTCCAGGCCCTCGCATTTGGCATAGCAGCCACCCTCGATGTTAAAGATGCCCATGTCGGACCAACCGTGCTCGTCGTCGCCGATCAGCAGACGCGTGGGGTTGGCCGAAAGCGTGGTCTTGCCGGTGCCGGACAGGCCAAAGAACACGGCGGTCTCGTGCGTGACGGGATCCATGCTGGCCGAGCAATGCATAGGCAACACGTCGTCCTCGACGGGCAGCAGGTAGTTCATAACGCTGAAGATGGACTTTTTAATCTCGCCGGAATAGCCGGTGCCTGCGACCAGAATCACGCGCTCCTGGAAGTTGATGACCACGGCGGCGCTGGAGTTGAGGCCCTTGATGGCGGGATCGCACTGGTAACCAGGTGCGGCGAGCACGCAAAAGTCGGGCTCGCCAGTGCGCGCGATTTCGCGGGCGAGCGGGCGAGCGAGCATCTGCTTAATAAAGAGTGCCTGGCTGGCGCGCTCGCAGGCTACGAGCAGTCGGCGCGTGTGGTTACGGTCGGCACCTGCCATACCGCGGGTGACGAACACGTCGCGCTCGTTGAGGTAGTCGACGATGCCGGCCTTGATGGCCTCGTAGCTCTCGATCGAAAGCGGACGGTTGACGGCACCCCAGGCGATCTTGTCGTGCACGTCGGGCGTGTCGACGATAAAGCGGTCGTTGGGCGAGCGGCCGGTGCGCTCCCCCGTCTCGATCACGAGCGCGCCGTTGGAGGCCATGCGGCCCTCTTCGCGGCGGATAGCATGCTCGACGAGCTCGGCCGCCGGCAGATCGACCAGCAGTCGGGGCTGGTTCTCGGCGGGGTCCTCGACCAAGGTAAGGCCAAAGTTGGACAGGACTTCTGCAGGGGTAACACCAGGCATGGGGCCTCCTTTAAAAGCGCGTCACGCGGGCGCGCGCTTTACTCACGTAAAGCCCGTTGTACCCGATATGCAAAAACGTTTTTTCGGCAAAGCCGACCAGCCCGCCCAACGGTCAAAAATCGCAGGCAAGCGGCCTAGTCGTTGGGGACGTTCTTAAACGACTAGCCGTGGCTACAGCATCAGGCTTTGGCCGAGCATGGCGATGACACTCATGAGGACCAGCATACCGGCGGCGTAGGGCATGACGGCGCCCAGGAGCTCGGCGTCCTTGCCGCGCACGTGCACGGCAGCCAGGCCAATCGCGAGCGTCTGCGGCGAAATCATCTTACCGGCGGCAACACCCAGGGCATTTAGCGCGACCATCCAGTAGTCGCTCACGCCCAGTGCCGTAGCCGCCTGGCTCTGAATGGGGCCAAACAGCATGCCCGAGGACGTGCCCGAACCGGTCACGAACGCACCAACGGCACCGATCCACGGGGCCAGAATCGGGTACAGACCACCGGCGACGGCAATACAAAACGCACTGATCGACGAGATCATGCCCGCATAGCCCATCACCTTGGCGCAGCCCAGCACCGAAAGCATCGTGATCACCGTTGGCATCATCTGCTTAACGGTCGCGGCCAGCACCTCGCCCATCAGACGCGGCGAAGCGCCCTGAATGGCGCCGCCGACAAACGCCGCCAGGAAAATCCAGACACCCGGCGTGTTGATCCAAGAAAACGTAAGCGTACCGGGGTTCTCGCCGCAATACACCTGCACGTGGCTCGCAAACGGCGCGAGCGCAGCGTGCACGGCGGGCACCAGGTTGGAGGTACCCAGCAGCAGCACAAAAATCAGGATGAAGCACGACCAGGCCGAAAGCGCCGACTTAACGGTAAGCTGCTCGCCGGCCTCGATATTCATATGGAAGCGCGCATCCAGGTGATCGGACTTCTCGGCGCGCATGGCAAGCGCGGCGGTCAGCGCAAGCGACACGATGGAGCCCACGACCACGGCAAGCTCGGGGCCCACAAACATGGCGACGACCAGGGCCGCGCCGACAAAGGACGCGCCAGAGAGCAGCGCGATACCGGCCACGCCATGCAGGCGCTCGCCCACACTCGCAACGTTGCCCTGATCGTCGGCCACGCGGCCCGCGACCAACACAATAAGCAGCGGCATGACTACAAAGAACGGCGCAAGCTGCAACAGCTGAACGGTCGCTAGGTGCAGGGAATCCAGGCCCACCAGGTCGGCAACGGACACCGTGGGAATGCCGATGGAGCCGTAAGGCGTGGGCACGCCGTTGGCCAGCAGGCAGATGAGCACGGCGGGGACGGCCTCAAAGCCCAAGCCCGCGAGCATGCCGGCGGGGATGGCGACAGCGGTACCAAAGCCGGCCATGCCCTCCATAAAGCCGCCGAAGCACCATGCCACGAGCAGCGCCAGCAGGCGGCGGTCGCTGCTGATGGAGGTGATCATGCTGCCGATCACGTCCATGGCGCCCGTGCGCACGCACAGGTTATACGTAAAGACCGCGGCGATAATCACCAGCACGATGGGCCACAGGGCCATCAAGAAGCCCTCGAGCGAGGCCGTAGCGATCTGCGCCGCCGGCAGGTGCCACCACGCAAAGGCGAGTACGCACGAAAGAACAAACGAGCCGATAGCGGCTTTCCATGCCGGCCATTTAAAGCACAGTAGCATCACGACAAGCCAAATGATCGGCACAAGAGCCAGCAAAAATGCGGCGACGTCCATGGGTAAAAGCTCCTTGGTACCGCGAAGGCGGCATCGGGGGGTCACAAAACCTCAACAGAATACCGCACGCTTACCGACAAATTGATGCCGCCCGCCGAATTTATTGAACAACCTGTTCAAAAACACGAATCGATACCTTCGCGGCTATACTAGAGCGCAGCAATAGAAAGGAACCGCCTTGAGCATCACGCCCCTCGATAGCATCCGCCGCGCCGTCGCCCGCCACAACGGCGTCGCCGACCCCACCGTATCGGGCGGCGGGGTCCACGGCCAGGGCGGTCGCATCGAGAACGGCCTGTTCCCCGCCTCGCACACCGCAGAGGAACTCGCGCGCATCCAGGAGCTGAGCCAGCGCAACGCCGGCGGTCCCGACAGCGGCCAGGCCACGCGCCGTCGCCGCGAGCGCGACCGCGAGCCGGGCCCCATCCGTCGCATGGTCAACGCCTGGTGGAACCGCCTGCTCGGAGCTGTCTACGGCGGCGGCTTCTCCACGCAAGAAGCCGAGTACGAAGATCACGCCACCCGTCGCGACTACCTTTGGAATACCATGGGCACCGCCGTATGGGGCATGGCGTTTCCGCTGCTCACCATTGTGTCGACGCAGCTCGTGGGCGCCGAGGAAGCCGGCAAGTTCTCCATCGCCTTTGTCACCGGCACGCTCATCATGATCGCGTGCAACTACGGCGTGCGCAATTTTCAGGTCTCGGACATCGACGAGACCACGAGCTTCGCCTCCTACCAGCTCAACCGCTGGATCTGCTGTGCGCTGGCCCTAGGTTGCGGCCTGCTCTACAGCAGCGCGCGCGGCTACGACGCGCAAATGGCCACCATCGGCCTGGGCGTCTATCTGTATAAGGTGATCGACGGCATCGCAGACGTCTACGAGGGTCGCTTGCAGCAGGCCGACAAGCTCTACCTGGCCGGTATGAGCCAAACGCTGCGCTCGGCCGGCGTGGTCGCGATTTTTAGTCTGACGCTATTCCTCACGCGCAGCATGCCCATCGCTGCCATGGCCATGGGTATCGCCGCAATCGCCTCACTCGTGCTGGTCACCGCCCCGCTCGCACTGCTCGAGACCGAAAAGTCGCGCCGCGTGAGCCTGCGCGAAGTCGGCCACCTGTTTGCCCAGTGCGCCCCGCTCTTTGGCGCGTTGTTCCTGTTCAACCTTATCGAGAGCATGCCCAAGTTTGTGATGGAAGGCACGCTGGCCTATAAATACCAGCTGTACTTTAATGCACTGTTCTTTCCCGCCCAAGCGATTTTGCTGAGCATTGGATTTATCTATAAACCGCAGCTCCTGCGCCTGTCGAGCATCTGGGCGAATCCGCGCAAGCGTCGCCGCTTTGACTTGATTATTGTTGCCGTCATGGCGCTCGTCGTCGTCATTACCGGCCTGTGCGCCGCATTTATGGCGGGCCCCGGCATCCCCATCATGAGCTTTATGTACGGCCTTAACTTTGAGCGTTATCGCACGCTGGCGCTATTGATGGTTGTCGCCGGCGGCGTCACCGCGGGCATCGACTTTATTTACGCCATCATCACAGTGCTGCGTCACGCCGGCGACGTCACTAAAATCTACCTGATCTGCTTCGCCGTGAGCGTGGTGCTGCCGGTGATCCTCATCAACCTGCTGGGTCTGATGGGCGCTGTGGTGAGCTACCTGGCAATCATGGCCCTACTCCTGGTGCAGCTGATTATCGAGTACGCCCACATCCGCCAACGCATCGAACGCGACCGCAACCCGTACGGGGCGTAACGCCCGCCTTGGTGCGGTGAGGGCAGCTAATTTGGGACGGGGCTATTTTGACTACCCTTGGTGCCATGGGGTCAGGTTACTTTGCACCAAAGAAAAGAAACGTCGATGTTTTGGCACCGACAGCGAGCAATCTCGAAGTGCCCCAGGTTGGCGCGAAAGAGGAGCGACGCGTACTTCTTACGCGAGCGACGGTTTGAGCGGCAAGATGGGGCACTTCGGGGCTGCGCAGCGTCAAGGTGACCGCCGTTCGGCAGAACGGCGGAACTGGATTATTCGCCCGGGTTGATGTTCGCGTAGAACTCGGCACCGTCATCCAAGCGCAGGATGCCGACGCGGCCGAACTCGGAACCGGTGGCGGCGGCACAGTCGATGTCGATGCGGTCGGGCACGCCGGCGGTATCCTCGCCGCCCAGGCGCACGATCTGCCCGCGGCCCGACTCCTCATCGAGTCCAGCCAGACCGCCCACCTCGCAATAACGCCCAAGCGACACCGTGGGCGTGTGGCCGCTCACCACGACCGGACCCTCGCCCTCGGCAGAAAGCAGCCCCGTCGGCGCATCCCAATAGCCGTGACGAATCCAGAGCAAGTCATCGGACGACTGCACCGCAAGCATCTGCTGGAGTAGCTCGCGATCGGCATCAGTCGCTCCCGCGCCATCGGCGCAATCGACGCCATGCTCAAGCAAAAACGCGCGCGCGGCCTCGGTCTCGATACCGGCATGCACCAGCAGATATGGACGTTCTTCCGTCTCTGCCACCGCGTACAGCGGCAGCCCGGCCATCCAGCGCACGAGCTCCTCATACGCCTCAAATTCCATGTCGTTGAGCTGCTCGCGCGTCGTCCAACCGCCGTTGATATCCCAGGTCTCGGCATCGAGCGGATCCTGGCCAATGATGGCATCGAGCATAATCTGCTC
>CAKUGH010000059.1 GCA_934654605.1 uncultured Collinsella sp.
TCGTAAGCGCAACGTGAACGATGAGTTCCTTAAGAACTGGATCGACGTCGTCGATTATCAGTAATATCTGAGCGATTCATTTCGCATCGGAGGCACAAAGGAAACCCCGCAGCTCGTATGGGCTGTGGGGTTTCCTTTTAGCGATTGAGTATATCGGCAAACAAAAGGACGGCCCCACAACTCCCCTTTTTCGGAGAAATGCGGGGCCGCCCCGTAACGCAGTTATTGGCAATGCCGCCGATTAACGACGGGCCGCCTTCACAAACTCAGCAACCTTGGCGACGACCTCGTCGATCGCCACATCCTCGCGCTCGCCCGTCGCACGGTCCTTGAGCTCGACGGTGCCGTTCTTAAGGCCGCGCTTGCCCAGAACGACCTGATACGGGAAGCCCATGAGGTCATTATCGGCAAACTTAAAGCCGGGACGCTCATCGCGATCGTCGACGACGACCTCAATACCCTCGGCGCACAGGCCCTCGACGATCTGGTCGCAGACGGTAGCGCACTCCTCCTTCTTGGGGTCGAGCGGAATCACCGCGACCTCGTAGGGAGCGACGGAAACCGGCCAGACGATACCATGCTCGTCATTGTGCTGCTCCACGACGGCAGCGAGCGAACGGGACACGCCCACGCCGTAGCAACCCATGATGAGCGGCTTTTCCTTGCCGTCCTCGTCCATAAAGGTGGCACCCATAGCCTCGGAGTACTTGGTGCCCAGCTGGAAGACCTGGGAGACCTCGATACCGCGGGCAGCGGAGAGCGGCTTGCCGCAGTGCGGGCAGGGGTCGCCGGCAACGACGGTAACCAGATCGGCCCACTCGTCGACGGTAAAGTCGCGCTCGGGGCAGGCGCCGGTAAAGTGATAATCGACCTCGTTGGCACCGCAGGCCCACTGCTTGGACTCGCGCAGGCTCTCGTCGCAGACCAGACGGATGCCCTCGGGCAGGTTGACCGGTCCGATAAAGCCCTTGTGCAGACCGTAGGTCTGGAGCTCCTCGTCGGTCATCATGCGGTAGCCCTTACCAAAGACATGCTCGGCCTTGCAGTCATTGAGCTCGTGGTCGCCCGGGACAATGGCAACGACCGGCTTGCCCTCGGCGTCGATCAACGCCAGCGACTTGCGCGTGCCGTTCTCGGGGAAGCCGAAGAACTTGGCAACGGCCTCGATGGTGCCCATGCCCGGGGTCTCGACCTTGGTGAGCGTACCGTCGCCAGGGCCCTCGGTCACGACCACCTTGGTGCTTGCAGCCTCGTCGTCGGCAGCAAAGCCGCAGTCATCGCAGTAGACGAGCGATGCCTCGCCGGCCTCGGCCAGAGCCATGTACTCGACAGAGGTGTCACCGCCGATCTCGCCAGAGTCGGCGACAACGGGCAGGGCCTTGATGTAGCAGCGCTCGCAGATGTTGGCGTAGGCCTGCTTCATCTTGTCGTACTCCTCCTGCAGGCTCTCCTGCGTGGCGGAGAAGCTGTAGGCGTCCTTCATGATGAACTCGCGGCCGCGCATCAGGCCAAAGCGAGGACGGAACTCGTCGCGGAACTTATCCTGGATGTGATACAGGTTGACGGGCAGCTGCTTGTAAGAGCGCAGCTCGTTGCGCACCAGGGCGGTGACGGTCTCCTCGTGCGTGGGACCCAGGACAAACTCACGGCCATGACGGTCGTCAAAGCGCACGAGCTCCTTGCCATAGGCATCGATACGGCCGGACTCACGCCACAGCTCGGCATCGACCATGATGGGCATCATGAGCTCCTGAGCGCCGGCGGCGTCCATCTCGTCGCGCACGATGTTCTCGATCTTACGGATCGAGCGCCAAGCGAGCGGCAGGTAGGAATATAGACCGGCGGCCTCCTTGCGGATCATGCCGGCACGAAGCAGCAGGCGATGGCTTGCGAGCTCGGCGTCGGCCGGATCCTCTTTGAGCGTCGGCGCATAGAGCTTAGACATATACATTGCTCGGGTCATTTATTTCTCCTCAATAAGCTTGTCGACCTCGGCCATAAGCGCGTCGACAATTTGATCCTCAGCTACTTTACCAATGATCTGGCCATGCGAAAAGAGCAGGGCCTGACCACGTCCGCAGGCAACGCCCAGGTCGGCGTCAGATGCCTCGCCGGGGCCGTTGACCGCACATCCCATGACGGCAATCGAAAGCGGCGCGGCATAGTTCTTAAGCCGCTCGGTTACTTCCTCGGCGATAGGAATCAGGTTAACCTGACAGCGGGCGCACGTGGGACACGAGACAATCTCGGGACCGCGGCGACGCAGGCCCAGCGACTGCAAAATTCCCCAAGCGACCGGCGGCTCCTCAACCGGATCGGCCGTGAGCGAGACGCGCATGGTGTCACCGATGCCCTCAGACAGCAGGATACCAAGGCCCACCGAACTCTTGATGGTGCCCTGCAACTTGGTACCCGCCTCGGTTACGCCCAGGTGAAGCGGAACGTGGGGAATCTCACGGGACAGGGCTCGATAGGTATCGAGCGTCGTTTGCACGCTATGGGCCTTTGCCGAAAGCACAATGTTCGTAAAGCCGCGGTCTTCAAAATGCTTGACGAAACGCTCGCTCGACATCACGAGCTTTTCGGGCTGCGTGAGATCATCGCGCTCGGCAATATCCTGCTCAAGCGAACCGGCATTGACGCCGATACGAATCGCACAGCCCGCAGCACCCGCAGCATCGATCACCGCGTCAACCTTGGCCCAATCGCCGATATTGCCGGGATTGATGCGCAGCTTGGCGGCACCGGCCTCAACGGCACCAATGGCGAGCTTATGGTTAAAGTGGATATCGGCGACAATCGGCACCGGAGACTCGGCACAGATGGTGCGGAAACCCTCAAGCGCGGCCTCGGTGGGCACACTCACGCGCACGATATCGCAGCCAGCCTGCGCCAACGCGCACACTTGCGCAAGCGTTGCCTGGGCATCGGCGGTATCGGTGCAGGTCATGGATTGGACCACCACCGGCGCGCCTCCACCAATCTGCACGCCGCCCACATGCACGGGGCGCGTCAGCTCGCGAGGCAAAGAATGGGATAAAGACAATCCAAACACTCCCCTACAGAATAAATCGAAGGATGTCGGAACGAAGCATATAGACGAACAGCAGCGCAAAGAGCGCGATGCCCACATAGCTCACAATCGTCTGGACCTTGAGCGGCAGCTCGCGGCCAGCAATCTTCTGAATGATCTCGATAACCAGCTTGCCGCCATCGAGCGGCGGGATGGGCAGCAGGTTCATAAAGCCCAGCGAGAACGAGATGAGCGCGGCAAACGAAAGGAACGTAGCGGGGCCGGCAGCAGCAGCCTGTGAAGACATGACGCTGATGCCCACGATCGAAGAGGACTGATCGAGAATCTCCATCGTATGCTGTGGCTGGAGCAGGCGCATCACGCCCTCCGCTGTCTGCACGACATAGGAGAACGACAAGCGCGCCGACGTGATGGGATCTAAACGGACCACCTGCGTAGAGGCATACACACCCAGTCGCTCGTCTTCTTTGAGCGCAACCGAGGTCGAATACCGTTTGCCGTCGCGCTCGTACTCGATGGCGATATCGTCCTTGCCCGCAGCGTTGCCGATGGCGTCGTACACATCCATCCAGGTGGAGCACGAAACGCCGTCGACCGAAAGGATCGCGTCGCCGCCCTCAATTCCCGCCTCGGCGGCAATCGAGCCTTCGTCAACCTGACCGATCACATTGGTATCCACCGGTACGGTGACACCTGCGATGGAATAGATGCTCATCAGGAGTAAAAAGCCCGTCAGGATATTGACAATAATGCCCGCGAGCAGCATAAAGGCACGCTTAAGAAAGCCCTGGCCCAAATAGGTGTGCGAGCGCTCCTGCGCAAGGAACTCGGCCTCGCTACACGGCAGGTCCCACACATCGCCCTCGGCAGTTGCATGCTCGCGATCGAACCGACGGCCGTCAAAGGTGGTATAACCCGCCGCGTCACGCGGCAGAGTCTGGTACTTGGTGGGATAGTAGCTGGGCGAAGGCTTGTCCCCTTCCTCGTACCAAGGCGCAATGGAGCCCCAACCCAGCAGCAAGGCGCAAGCCTCGAGCACATCCTCCTCGGACAGCTCGAGCTCGACGGCAAGAGCGGCGACCGTCACACGCCCGTGGCGATAGATGGCTGCAAGCACGCGGTCGGCACACGAGACGTCGGTCGGATCCATGCCGCAGATGGCAGCATACCCACCCAGCAACAGCGGGGTCACGCCAAACTTGGTGCCGATACGACGGGACGTGCGGTAGATATCAAAGCGACACGGCAGACCCAAAAAGAACTCGGTCACGCGGACTCCGCAAGCACGCGCAGCCAAAAAGTGGCCGCCCTCGTGCAAAAACACGAGGACGGAAAGCATCAGCAGGCCCCAGAAGACCGATGAGAGAACGCTCAGAACAGTATCCATAAAACGAAAAAGCAATCCTTATGGGTTAAGAACGGGTTGCGGCGAGCGCCTGCGCAGCCTTTTCACGCGCCCAGGCATCGATGTCGCGCAGCTGCTCAAACGAAACAACCGCCTGAGTATCGTGGGCGTCCATACAGGACTCCACGATGCGATCAATATCGGTAAAGCTGCATCCATCGTGCAGGAAGGCATCGACGGCGACCTCGTTAGCGGCGTTGAGCACGCACGGCATGGTGCCGCCCGTCTTGCCGGCGCGCTCGGCCAGTGCAAGGCAGCGGAAGGTGTCCATATCGGCCGCATCAAAGGTAAGCTGACCCAACTCGCGGAAATCGATGCGCGGCGCCGGCGTATCCCAGCGCTCGGGATACGAGAACGCAAACTGGATAGGAATACGCATGTCGGAGGCACCAAGATGCGCCATCACGGAGCCATCGGCAAACTCGACCATGGAGTGAATCTTGGACTGGCGCTGCACGACGACATTAATGAAATCGAGGTCGCAGCCAAACAGATGCATGGCCTCAATGCGCTCCAAACCCTTGTTCATGAGGGTGGCAGAGTCAATCGTGATCTTGGCACCCATGGCCCACGTGGGATGTGCGAGGGCGTCGGCGCGCGTTACGCGATCGAGCTCGTCGCGCGTACGGCCAAAGAACGGGCCACCCGAGCAGGTGAGCCAAATGCAGTGGGCCTCGCGCGGGTTCTCGCCCAGATAGCACTGGTAGATGGCAGAATGCTCGGAATCGACCGGGATAAGCTGACCCGGCTGTGCCAGCGGCATAAGCAGATCGCCGCCAACGACGAGGGACTCCTTGTTGGCCAGGGCGAGACGCTTGTTCGAGGTCAGGGCCGCATGGCTCGCCTCGAGACCGGCGGCGCCGACGATGGCCACGAGCACACAGTCGACATCGTCGCGGCGCGCGAGCTCACAAACCGCCTGCGCGCCAACGCCAAGCTTCGTGCCTGAGGGCAGCTCCTGCAGCACAGCATCCGCGCCATGGGCGGTATCTGCCACGGCAACCGCCGGAACCGAGAATTCGCGTGCAGCGGCAACGAGCTCGGAAGTGCTGGAGTTAACGGACAGCGCCGTCACCTGCAGGCGATCGGGATGCTGACGGCACACATCGAGCGCCTGGGTGCCGATCGAGCCCGTACAACCCAGAATGGCAACACGAAGGCGCCCGTCGGGGCCATAGGTCGTCTGATGAGCCATTACAGCACGCCTCCGATCATCAACAGCAGCTGCGCGGTGATGCAGCCAAAGATGAGCGAATCGCTGCGATCGAGCATGCCGCCGTGACCCGGGATGAGATTGCCGGAATCTTTGACGCCCACGCCGCGCTTGATACGCGACTCGATGAGGTCGCCGATAACGCCCAGGATGGATACGACCACGCCGCACAGCAGCGCATAGGGCAGGCTCAATTTATAGAAGTGCGTCACCCACAGGATGAGCCAGATCAAGACAGAGCCCAAAATGCCGCCGACAAAACCCTCCCAGCTCTTTTTGGGAGAGATCTTGGGGACCATCTTATGCTTGCCAATACGGCTGCCCACGATATAGGCAAACGAGTCGGAAACCCACAGCGACGCGCAAACGCCCACCGAAAGCAGGGCGCCGGCAAAGCCGGGCACGGCGTCGCGCAGCAGCACGATAGCCGACAGCATAAAGCCGGTGTAGATAGGGCCCATAAGCGTCACGGCAACGTCAGAGATACGGGTGCGCGGCGACCAGACATACCAAATACCCACCGCGAGCATCAGGGCAAAAAGCAGGGCATTTAGCAACATCGAATCGCCTAGAGCCGACAGCGGAAAGAGCACCGCGGCCGCGATACCCATGCGCTCATTTGCCATCTTGCCATCGAGCCTCGTCATGCGGAAAAACTCGTAACAGCATAGGCCGCTCATGACGGACACGAAGATAGCCGTGGGCACAATGCCCAAAACGAGGCACAGGATAAAGACGACGGCGTAGACGATGCCGGCGGCAGCACGGGTGATAAAGCCCGCCAGCCAGGAGCCGGTGCCGCCCTTCGCGGCAGGCGCCGCAGGCGCGACAGCCCCGCGCGCGGGCGTCGCAGAAGCAGGCGCCTTGGGAGCAGATGCCTTGGGACGTTCGGACACGATTAAGCCTCCTCGGTCTTGCTCAGTCCACCAAACCTGCGGTCGCGACCCTGGAAGGCCAAAATGGCGTCGACAAGGCCCCAGCGATCAAAGTCGGGCCAATAGGTATCGGTAACATAGAACTCGGAATAAGCCACCTGCCACAGCAGATAGTTGGAAAGGCGCAGCTCGCCAGAGGTGCGAATCACAAGCTCCGGATCGGGAAGACCGGCGGTGTAGAGGTGAGAGGACACCATTTCGTCGTCGATTGCGGCGGGGTCGATCTTGCCGGAGGCGGCATCGAGCGCAATCTGGCGGACGGCGCGGGTGATCTCGGCACGGGCACCGTAGTTGACAGCCAATGCCAGCGTCATACCGGTATGGTCGGCGCACTCGGCAAGACCGCGTTCAAAGACGTCGCGGGTCTTCTTAGGCAGCGCGGAAATATCGCCCAAAAAGACAACGCGAACATTCTCACGCTTAAGCAGCGGTAGCTCATCGATAAACGTCTTAGCAAACAGGTGCATCAGAACGTTGACTTCGTGCTGCGGGCGATTCCAGTTTTCAGTCGAAAACGCATAGGCCGAAAGCACGTCGACGCCCAGGCGCACGCAGGCGGTAATAATCTCGCGCAGGGAGACAATACCGGCCTTGTGGCCCTCGGTGCGGGCAAGGCCGCGCGCCGTGGCCCAACGGCCGTTGCCGTCCATGATGCACGAAATATGGTGCGGAATATTATTGAGGTCAAGGTCGGAAAAACCGACGCCCGCAGGGGCGTCGGCAAAGTACTCGACCAGTTTATGCTCGTCGTATTGCACCTTAGATCTCCATGACCTCGGCTTCTTTTTCCTTCAGAAGCTCCTCGACCTTGGCAACATACTCATCGGTATGCTTCTGGACCTTGGCCTGCTCGCGACGAACATCGTCCTCGGTGAGCTCCTCGTCACGCTCGAGCTTGTTGTTAAAGTCGCGACGGATGTTACGAATGGAGACCTTGGCCTGCTCGGCGTACTCGCGACACTCCTTAACGAGCTCGCGACGACGCTCCTCGGTGGGAGCCGGGAACGGCAGACGCACGACGGTGCCATCGGAGTTGGGGGTAATGCCCAGGTCGGAGGCGCTAATGGCCTTGACGATGGCATTGATGAGCGCCTTGTCCCACGGCTCGATAAGCAACATGTGAGCCTCGGGGGTCTTAACGGCGGCAACCTGCGTGACCGGCGTGGGAACACCGTAGTAGTCGACGGTGATGTCGGACAGAATATTGGCGTTAGCGCGGCCGGTGCGGACCTTAGAGAAGTTGTGCTTGAGGGACTCGAGCGACTTGTCCATATGGGCGGTGATGTTCTCTGCCATGCTTAATCCTCCTGATAGACGAGCGTGCCGACGGGCTCACCCGCGAGCGCGCGCTTGACGGTGTCCTCACCATCGATGTTGAGGACCAAAATGGGCATACGGTTGTCCTGGCAAAGAGCCGTAGCCGTGGAATCCATAACCTGTAGGCCGCGAACGAGCACCTCGTGATAGGTGATCTTGTCAAAGCGGACGGCGTCGGCGCACTTGACGGGATCTTTGTCGTAGATGCCATCAACCTTGGTGGCCTTGATCAAAATCTCAGCACCGATCTCGCAGGCGCGAAGGGCCGCGGCGGTGTCAGTCGTAAAGTACGGATTACCCGATCCAGCGGCAAAGATAACAACATTGCCCTTGGACAGGTGGTTGATGGCGCGACGGCGAATATAGGGCTCGCAGATCTCGTTCATCTGGATAGCGCTCATCACGCGGCAGGGAACATCATTGTGCTCAAAGGCATCCTGCAGGGCAAGCGCGTTCATAACGGTAGCGAGCATGCCCATGTAATCGGCCTGGGCGCGCTCCATACCACCGGCGGCGCCGGCCATGCCGCGGAAAATGTTGCCGCCGCCGACAACGACGCCAACCTCATGGCCAACAGCGAGCAGCTCCTTGACCTGCTTGGCAAGATGATCGGTAACCTTGGGGTCGATGCCGTAGTTGCCATCGCCCATCAGCGCTTCGCCGGAGAGCTTCAGAAGCACGCGTTTATATCGGATGTCGGACAAAGCGATCCTCCTTTAATTAGACTCACAACATAATATCAAAGGCTTAACGGGGAGCCATGAAAAAGCAGGCTGTGAGTAAAACCCACAGCCTGCTCATTACCAGCTACAAGAGC
>CAKUGH010000060.1 GCA_934654605.1 uncultured Collinsella sp.
GCGATCTCGAGCGTGTTGTCGCAGGCCTCGGGGCAATACGGGAACATCGCCCGCATCTCCTCCTCGGTCTTCATGTAAAACTCCGAGCCGGTCATGCGCATGCGGTTGGGGTCGTCGACCTTGGCGTTCATGCCAATGCACATGATGACGTCCTGCACGGGCGCGTCCTCGCGGCGCAGATAGTGGAAGTCGTTGGTGGCGATGACCTTAACGCCCACCTGTTTGGCGATGTCGATGAGCGTGCGGTCCATCTGCTCGTCAGTCAGGCCGTTATCGGTGGTAATGCCGTGTTCCTGGATCTCGATATAGAAGTCGCCGGGCTCGAAGGTATCACGGAAGGTCTCAGCCCACTTGATGGCACCTTCCATGTCACCGCGGTCGATGTATTTGGGAATGATGCCGGCGATACAGGCGCTCGTGCAGATCATGCCCTTTGCATGGCGGCGCAGGTTGTCGAGCGTCACGCGCGGCTTGTAGTAAAAGCCCTGCACGGCGGCCTCGGAGACCGTCTGCATCAGGTTGACGTAACCCTCCTGGTCCTTGGCCAGAAGGATCATGTGGTAGAGCTCGGGCTTATGGTCGCGAGCGAGCGTCTCGTCCGGCGTAAAGTAGACCTCGCAGCCAAAGATGGGCTTGATGACCAGGGGCGGCTTGAGCTCGTCGATGTTGCCCTTCTCGTCCCACATGGTCATATCTTTTACGTACTGGGCATGCTCGCGCGGATTTGCCTCGGCGTCGGGCTCCACCAGCTCGTCGCGGCGGTCCTTTTCCAAGAAGGCCTTGTCGTGGCTCCAGGTTTTGTACTCGGGCGTGTTGTGGTTGACGGCGTCGCAGGCCAGCGCCAGGTCGGGCACGCCGTACATGTAGCCGTGGTCGGTAATGGCCACGGCAGGCATGCCCAGCTCAACAGCACGATTGACCATATCCTGGATACGGGTTGCGCCGTCGAGCATGGAGAAAACAGTGTGGTTGTGCAGATGGACGAATGCCATGTGATGAGCTCCGATGCGGGTTCGTGTTCTGACTGAACGATTTTACCGCACGGCACGGACAGCACCCGAACCTAGCCAAACCCACACGGGTAGTCTTTTTGGGACGGGGCTCTTTTAGCTACCCTTTGGCTGCCGACGAATTGTATGGAGTTGGGACAATTATCAGCCGCCATATATGGGTAGCTAAAAGAGCCCCGTCCCAAAAAGACTACCCCCTCTCAGTTGCGGTGAAATACGGACTGATTGGCGGCTTTTCTGGCCAAAACAGTCCGTATTCCACCGCAAGTTATTGAGGCTAGAGGTTGTAGGTGACTACTTGGGGCTCGGCGAGTTCGACTAAGACAGCTGGGGCCGTCTGCTCCACGCGGACGAACTTGACGGTCACCGTCTCATAGCCCGCCTTGTGCAGAACATCAGCGTAGACGCGCGCCTGCAAGGCGTGCTTCTCGAGCAGCTGGTCCGGCGTCTCGTCCGGCGTACCGCCCGTCTTGTAGTCGATGACCAGCGCGTGTGACGGATCGGCCGGGTTCGTCGCCAAAGCGTCGATAGCACCCTCGGCATACGCACCGTAGCGGGCGATGTCCTCGTCCTCGCAGCCCAGCGAGAAGAACGGCACCTCGGCACGAACGCACGGCCAGGCAAGCAGCTCGGCACGGACCGACGACCTGAGCCAGCGATTCAGGGCGACGTCAAAACGCCCGCGCTGCTCCAGCGTCAGATGCCACAGACGGGCCAGTGCCTCGGCGCGCTCGACGGGCAATTCGTCGGCGCCCATCTCGATCAGCCACTGACAGGCGGCATGGAACGCCGATCCCAACGCCATGGGATTGCCGGCGGGCTCAGCGGCGGCCACGTCTGCATCCGTCATCTCCGAGCCATCCGACTCCACATCATCGCCGGCCTCATCCATGGGCACGCGCGCCTCGGCGGCACGGTCCTCGGCCTCGGCATGCAGCGCCGCGGCAATCGACGAATAGCTGTACGAATCGCGCGCCGGATACGGGCAGGTGCCCATACGCACACCAACCGCCTGGGGATACACAAGCTCAAATGCATCGGGCTCGGGGTCGGCAGGACCGGGAACGGCAGCGCTGGCATCTGCACCGGCACCCTCCGCCTCCACACCACCTCGGACAAGCCTGCCCTCGGCATCCAACGAAGCGTTGGCCTCAAACGCCTGCTCGCCAAAAGTAAAGTTCGCCAGCGAGATAAGCTCGTAGTCCCCCGGCTGCGAGTTGTCGAACACCAGGCGGTCGGCATCGAGCTGCGGCATCTCCAGGCCGTCGGTCGGCAGAATACGACGAAGCACGTCGTAGGTCAGATCGGTCTCGGCATCGAAGGTCGGCGCCGTCACCTTGCCTCGGCTCACGCCGGCATCCATCGCCAGGATCACCAGCTCGCGCGCACGCGTCATGGCAACGTAGAGCAGGCGGGCCCGCTCCTCGAGCGAAAGCTGCAGGTCATCGTTGCGTAGGCGAGCAAACGCCTCGGCGGGAGAGCCGGTGGCGCAGACATCCTCCATGAGCTCGGGCGGCAACCACAGCGACGTGCCCTTGCCCTTAAAAGCATGCTCAAACTGCTTTTTGACGTCATCGCCCTTTACGGAGGTTCCGTCCGCGAGCTTGACGCCGTCAAAGCGCGCCGGCAGCGCCACGACCTGCGCTCCGCCCTCGACACGACCCATCTGGGCTGCACCGGACGACTTGCGCACGCCAAAGCACTCAGCGACCGCCACGACCGGATACTCCAAACCCTTGGAGGCGTGTACCGTCATGATGCGCACCGCGCCGTTACCCTCCTCGTTGAGGGCGCCCGGGGCCTCCTTGCCCGCCAGGAAGCGGTCGAAGGCGAGCGCGATGGAACGCGGCGAGTTGCCGAACTCGGCCTCCGCCTCGGCAACGGCATCGAGCGCCTTGAGCACGTTGGCAGCGATGGCCTTACCCTCGGGGCCACGCTGCGCCAGACGCACGAACCAGCCCGAAGCGTTGACCACATCGCGCGCGATCGCCGCGAACGAATCGCGGCCCACGCGACGAAGCGCGTAGCGCAGCACCTCGCGGGCGCGCGTCACGAGCGGCAGGTCTTGCAGGCCCGGCACATCGGAATCGCTCATGATGCCGGCATCGATGTTGCGACGCGAGGTCTCCCCCGTCTGCTCGTCGAGCTTGGTCGCCAGCGCCAAGAACTCCTGGGCGCCGAGTGCAAACATCGGCGAGGCCAGCAGCGGCATAAGGCCCTGCGCCGTATCGGCAGGATTGGCGAGCGCGCACACCAGGGCGCGCACCGTCTGCACCTCGGCAGCCTGCGCAAAGACCGAGCCGCCCGCGATGACGCAGTCGAGTCCCTGGTCGCGAAAAGCTTGGGCATAGACGTCGGCGTTGGTCATGCGGCCCAGCAGCAGCACCATGCCGCCCTGGGGCTGACCGGAGTCGGAAAGCGCGCGGAATCGTTCGGCAATCGCGCGGGCCTTGGCCTGCGTGCGCTCCTGCGTGCTGCCGCCGGCGACAAAGAGCGCCTGACGACGCGAGGCCTTCGCCACCAGCGTATCTTTGCGCCCGTCGCTTGCCTCTAGGTCCAAAAAGCCCTGCATTAGGCCACCATTGTCGCCATCAAAGACGCGCGCCACGTAGCGCAGCACCTCGTCGTGGCTGCGGAAGTTACGCACAAGCTTGACGAGCTCGCCAGTGGGGGCGTCGGCAGCAGCGCCAGCGTCGGCCGCTGCCTCGGTCGCGCCCGAGGCACCCACCTTGCGCTCCTGACGGCGGAAGACCTCGACCTCGGCGCCACGGAAGCGATAGATCGACTGCTGCGCATCGCCCACGGTGCACAGCGCGCGCTCGCCCGCGCCCGTCAGATAGCGGGTCAGGTCGACCTGCATCTGGTCGGTGTCCTGGAACTCGTCGATCATGACCATCTTAAAGCGGCCTTCGTAGGCGGCCCGAATGGCGGGATAATCACGCAGGGCCTCGTAGGCCATACGCAGCAGGTCGTTGTTGTCGAGGGCAGACTGGTCAGCCTTGAGCGCGCGATACTCGATCTCTACAGAGCGGGCCAAGCCCACCAGCGCATCGAGTGCGGGGCCACCGCAAGCCAGCACGATATTGATAAATGCATCGGCAGCTTCGGCCTTGAGCAGCTCAACCTGCTCCTTGGGGAACGCCTTGCTCGCACGCGGCATGGCGCACGACATCATGAGTCGCGCCGCATCGTCCATGGTCTTGTCGCTCGCCTCAAACGTGTCGATGGCATCGAGTGCCACCTGCGCCTTCTCGGTTGCGGCCTTGCTGGCGCCGAGTGCCGCACGGTAGGCATCGGCGAGTGCCGAGGTGTCGGCCTGTCCGCGTGCCACATGCACGTCGTCCATGCCGCCCGGCAGTTGGCTCGAGAGCTCCAGCAGCTCGCGCACCAGGCCCTTGATGGTAGTGCCGGCGCCAAAGGGACCGCCCTCGCCCGCCATGGGATACCAGGCGTAGAGGCTTTTAAGCGAAGCGGCGAGCTCGGGGGCGGCATCGGGTGCCGTCGCGCGGGCCAGCACGTGCTCAACAGCCTGGTCCATGAGCTCGTCGGTATCGGTGAGCACCGTGAACTCGGGGTCAATACCCAGCTCCAGCGCGTGCGCACGCAGGATACGCGAGCACATGCCGTGAATGGTCGAGATCCACGCATCGTCGACGGTCAGGGCCTCCTCGTCCATGCCCTCGTCGATAAGTGCGCGACGCACGCGGTCGCGGATTTCGGCCGCGGCATCTTTGGTAAAGGTGATGGCGAGCACCTGGTCCAGATGCTCGACAAACGGACCGGATTCGGGCGAGAGCGCGTAGACGATGCGGCGCGTGAGGGTAAAGGTCTTGCCCGAACCGGCGCCCGCCGAGACAAACAGCGGACGGTCGAGCGTTTTGACAATCTGCAGCTGCTGCGGCATCAAAGTCGAAAGATCCATGGCCTACACGTCCCTCCTTACAAACGTTCCTTCGTGGTTATACGAGCAGCGCGCATGCGCAGCCTGGGCAGACGCCGGGTCGACGGCGGCGACGTCACCCGCCTCGAGCTCGCGCAGGCGCTCGGCAATGCCGGTCTCCACGCGGTCGAGCAGGGTGTCGAAATCCATGCTGCCGCCCTCGCCGGGAAAGCCCTTCTTAAGGCCCGGAATGCGACCGTCGCCGCGTTCCTCCTCGAGCAGCTCCGCGCTCGCAGCGCCGCGCAGCGCGGGCTTGCCGCCCTTGGTCGAAAAGTAGAGCGCCGCGCGGGTGTCCAGATCCAGCGCCCGGCGCATAGCCTGCGCGTAGATGAGCGTTTGGGTATGAGGCGGCAGCCAACGCGAATCGTCGATAGGTGCCTCGCCCGTCTCCTCGTCGCGCACCGTGGGGTCGGCGAGCTTAAACTCCTCAACGCCCGTGCGGTGCTTGTAGTCGATCACCACGGCACGATTCTCGGCATCCACATCCACGCGGTCGATGCGCCCGCCGAGCGGCCAACCGGCATACTCAACCTTGAGCTCGTTGAAGGCAAACTCCAGGTAGCGCGGGACAAAGGGGGCAAGCGCCTCGGACTCGTAGGCGAGCACGCCCTCGAGCTGCGGCAAAATCTCGGCCACCTGGCGCTCCTCCACCGCAGAGAGCGGCACCAACGGGCCCTCCGTGCCGCGCTTGCCGGCGTGCTCGGCCAGCGTCTCGTCAAACACCTCGTGCAGCAGCTCCTGAGCGCGCGGCAGATTCTCGGGCGTCACGCGTTCCATGCCCTCTTGGGGCAGACGGGCATGCAGGTGCTCCAGCACATCGTGGACAAAGTTGCCCTTCTCCATGTTGCCAAAGCCTGCATCGATAGACTGGGGTTTTACGCGATAGGACACAAACCAGCACAGCGGGCACGTCGAGTACGCCTCGATCTGCGAGGCGGACGTCAGGCGCGGCACGAGCGGCGCGTTCTCGCCCTCGCCATCGCGGCGACGCAGGATCAGGTACGGCACAGCCGCCTCACTCAAATGCTGAGGAGCCTCGCACGCAACGCGCTTGCACTCGATGCCCTCGCCGGCCGCTGGATCAAAGTCGGCGACGATACCGCCCTCGCCCACGCACGCAACCTTGGCGGCGCCAGCGGCCTCGGCATGCGCCCGCAACTCGGTCCACACGGCAGCCGGATAGCACTCGCGCGCCTGGCGATCGTGGGTCACACGGGCGAGCGCAACCGGGCCGCGTGCCGCCCGCATCGCGCGGCCAAAGCGCACGCGCAACAGGGCCGCAGGCTCAAGCGTCACGCCGCTGCGCCCCAGCTCTGCCGTCAGCGTGGCCAGCGGGCCCTCCTCATGCGAGAGCGGATAACTGTCCAGGTCGACGTCGGCAAACAGCACGGCATCGTAGCTGTCGGGGCGCAGGGCTGCCGCATCGGCAAGCGACGCAAAGCGCACCTGGGCGCGCGGCGCGCGGTCGACCTCGTAGGTCTCGTAATCGTATGCGGTGCTGCGCGTGTCCACCTTGGTACGAACGCCATCGAGCACGGGCACGGTCGCGGCCTGCGACACGTCGAGCGCACGAGCATCGTTCATAAGGATGTCGATGGCATGTCGCAGCAGGGCGGTCTCCGCCTGGCGACGAGCCTGACCGTCAAGGCCTCCCAGGGCGCGATCGGGCAGGGCCTCAACAACGGCGAGCATTGCCTTGAGCGCCGTCACGGGTTTGTCGCGCCACAGCGCCTGGAACACGTCCGAGACCACGCACGGCACGTTCTTAAACCAGTTCTCATCACTGGCAGCCTTGCGCGTGCCCCTGACCTGGCCCTGCACGCTCTGCAGCAGGCTTTTGACGGCCGTGGTGGTCTTGCCGCGCGACAGGCGCATGTTCTTGTCGAAGGTGCGCGCGCTGGCGGCATCGGCACCCGAAATCGGACTGTAAATCCAGTCGGTAAGCTCTGGAGCGGGCCACCACTCGGTCTTGGAGGCGGTGCCCTCGTCGGCGGCCTTCATGCGCTCGATCAGATTGGCGAGCGCCGTGAACTGCCTGCCCGCGATGGATTGGGAAAATGCCGTGAACTCGGTTGTCTCGGCCGCAATATGACGCGCCGCCAAACGGGCAGCGAGTTCACCAAACAGCCGGGGCGCCCGGGCAGACACCACGAGCACGCGGACAGGGTCCGCGGACGCCGCGACACTGCCGTCGACCGCGGCGTCCTCACACATTTTTACCAGCTCATCGATTGTATCCACATAGGCGTGGGCGCGGGCGTGAGGGCCGGCAACCTCTACAAAGGTTGGCTGAGCGGCGGACTTGGAGGCAGCCTGGGGCGCGGTGGCACCCTCCCCCAGCGGCGCGGCCTCAAACAGCACACCGCGGGCATCAAATGCCGCGGCAAGCTCCTCGCGCATTGCCGCCTGCTCGCGGGCAAGCAGCACAACGACCTCTCCCCCATTGTTCGCCACGGCCGACAGCAACTCGAGCAGGCCGTGTGTAAACAACGTGACACCGCGCACGCAGACGGCGCGGGCGCACGCCGGAAGGTTGTCGGCCAGCACCTCGCCCATAAGGTCAGCCGCCTCGCAGGGCTCGACCATGCCTCGACGGTCCAAGCCGCTCGCATAGGCGCTCAACAGTTCGAACACGCGAGCCTCGGCGTCGCTCTTGGGATCGGGCTGGCAAACGTCGCCGCAACAGCGCTCGGCACCCGTTCCCGCCACGCCCGGAAGCACATCGCGGGCCATGCGTGCGAGCATGCGCACCGTGCCCTGGCTGCGCGAAAGTGGCTGCAGGTCGGCATCATCGAGACGCGCGACCATGTCCGAGAACAGCATCTGGCGCTGCAGGTTGTCGACGAAACTGCGGCCATCGCTCAAAAGCTCCCACAGCGAACGAAGCCATGACGAGGGGGTCTTGTAGTCAACGCCCAGCGAGGTGCCAGCAACCGCAGCATCGTGACGGCACAGGTCAAGCTCGGCAAACGAGGGCGCCAGCAAAACGGCACGCCCGTGGCGGGCAACCAGGTCGGCGAGCAACGCCGCCTCGGCATCGCTCAAGTCCGTACCGGTATTGGTGGTATAGATTCGAACAGGCATGGTCCTCCACTCAAACCGTTCGCAATAATCAATGCATCCATCCTACCCGCCCACGCGGACAGATTTGCCCCACGCCAACAGATTTCCTCCGTCCCCAAGGGATCAAAAAACCGCCCCCGAAGGGACGGCTCTGTGCAATTCGTTTTTTGCCGTTGGCTTACTCGCCATCCTCCAGCTTGATGAGGATCTTGCGATAGCCGCCGTACTCGCCATTAAGCGCCTTGGAAACACGGCTCACCGTGGTGGACGAAGCGCCGGTACGGGCTTGAACCTCAACATAGGGCTCGCCCTCATCCAGATAACGCGCGACCTGCAGGCGCTGAGAAAGATCGCAGATCTCGCGCGGCGTGCAGATATCGGTCAAGAACGCTTGGATATCCTTCTCGTCATCCAAGAGACTAAATGCGTGGACTAGCTGCTTGACATCAGGCTTGTCAAACATGTTCTCGATATTCATCGATCACCGCCAAACCCGCCAAAAGGCATCGAA
>CAKUGH010000061.1 GCA_934654605.1 uncultured Collinsella sp.
TGCGTGCCTCATCTCGGTCGTCATTTCGTTTGGCGCCATGGCCACCATGATGAGCGGCAAGGGCGCCGAGTTCATGAAGGCCTACATGGGTGCGCTGGTCAAGATGAACAAGACCGGCACCGAATACGTGCGCGGCATTCCCGTGGTCAAGGTGTTTCAGCAGACGGTCTACTCTTTTAAGGCTTTCCACGATGCGATTGCCGAGTACGCGCGCCTGGCGCAAGACTATGCGGGTACGTTCTGCCGCGGCCCGCAGGTGCTCAACCTTACGGCGTTAAACGGCCTCGTGGCGTTCTTTTTGCCTGTGGCACTGCTGCTGGCGCCGGGCGAGACAGACTTCCCGCACTTTTTGGCCAACTTCACCTTCTACGCGATATTTTCGGCTGTGGTACCGACGGCCATGACCAAGCTCATGTTTGTGGGCGAGGCTTCTCAGATGAGTGCCGATTCGCTGGCACGCATCCGAAGCATCATGGAGTCTGAGCAACTTCCGGTGCCCGCTCAGCCCAAGCATCCTGTTGGCAGTGATGTACGCTTTGATGACGTGAGCTTTACGTACGAGGGTGCCGAAGCACCTGCTGTTAGCCATGTCAGTTTCTGCGTTCCCGCTGGTAGCACCCTCGCCCTGGTGGGTCCCTCGGGTGGCGGTAAGTCAACCAGCGCAAGCCTGATCCCGCGTTTTTGGGATGTCTCCTCGGGCCGCGTGCTCGTGGGCGGCGTGGATGTCCGCGACATGGATCCTCACGAGCTCATGGACCAGGTTGCCTTTGTGTTCCAGACCAACCAGCTGTTCCGCCAGACGCTTGCCGACAACGTGCGTGCCTCCAAGCCTACGGCCACTGATGACGAAGTGCGTGCGGCCCTCTCCGCAGCTCAGTGCGATGATATCGTTGCCAAGTTGCCGCAGGGCATCAACACCATGCTCGGCGCCGGCGGGGCGTATCTTTCGGGCGGCGAGGTCCAGCGCGTGGCACTCGCCCGCGCGATCCTTAAAGACGCGCCTATCGTGGTGCTCGATGAGGCCACGGCGTTTGCCGATCCCGAGAACGAGGCGCTCATCCAGCGCGCCTTTAGCAAGCTGGCGGCTGGTCGCACGGTCATTATGATTGCGCACCGACTCTCGACTGTAGTGGGCGCAGACCAAATCGTGGTGCTCAACCAGGGCGGCGTGCAGGAGTCGGGCACCCATGCCGAGCTGCTGAGCCGGCATGGCCTGTACGCCAAGATGTGGGCCGAGTATGAGCAGGCCGCGAGCTGGAAGATCACTGCCGCGACCGCAGATGTTGCCGCCGCGAAGGGAGGCGAGGCTTAAATGTTCGCCTCATTCCAAAAGAAGTATTTCCTGTCCGACAAAGGTATCGCCGGCGTAAAGCGCGGCATATTCTGGACCACACTCACCAATCTCATCACCATGGCCGGCATGGGCTTTTTGTTCCTGGTCATGGCCGGCTTTGTCGAGCATCTCGCCAGCGGGACTGACCTGCCGGATGCCCTGCCGATCGTGGGCGGCCTCCTGGTCTTTTTCGTGCTGCTCTTTGCCTCTAACTGGCAGCAGTATTACTACACCTACTGCATCTTTTACGAGGAGTGCGGCAAGCAGCGTATGGAGATTGCCGAGCGCTTGCGCAAACTGCCGCTGTCGTTTTTTGGTCGTCGTGATCTGGCCGATTTAACCGAGACCATCATGGGCGATGTCCAGACCATGGAGCACGCCTACAGCCACGTGCTCGGGGAGCTCTGGGGCGCCATCATTGCGAGCGCCATTGTGTTCGTGGCGTCGCTGTTCTTTTGCTGGCAGCTGGCGATCGCGGCGTTTTGGAGCGTTCCCGTGGCCTTTGCCGTGCTGTATTTGACGCGCGGCCCCATGGTCCCGGTGTTCGACCGTGTCCGCGCCGAGAAGGTCAAGGTCACTGAGGCGATCCAGGAGACGCTCGACTGCGTTCGCGAGATCCGCGCCACCAATCAGGAGGCCCATTATCTTGAGGGCCTCAACGCCGTGATCGATGCCGAGGAGCGCGAGACCACTAAGGGAGAACTCGTTAACGGGCTTTTGGTCAACTCCGCCTTTGTCATTTTGCGTCTGGGGATCGCTTCCACGCTGGTAACGGGTGCCGCGATGGTTGCCTCAGGCCAGGTCGACTTTTTGGTGATGTTTGCCTTCCTGCTTATGGTGAGCCGCATCTATGCGCCTTTTGACCAGGCGTTGATGCTGGTGTCCGAGCTGTTTGCCGCCGAGTCTTCGGCCAAGCGCATGCGCTCCATCATGGAGGAGCCCGTGGCGCAGGGAGACGAGAAGTTTGAGCCTGCGGGCCACGACGTGGTGTTCGATCACGTGGCATTTGGTTATGGTGCAGGCGAGGACGGCCGCGCCGGCGAGAAAGTTCTTACCGATGTGAGCTTTACCGCTAAGGAAGGCGAGGTCACGGCACTGGTCGGTCCTTCGGGTTCTGGCAAGTCTACGGTGAGCCGACTGGCCGCGCGCTTTTGGGATGCCACCGCGGGCAAGGTTACCGTGGGTGGCGTGGATGTTGCGGGCGTGGACCCCGAGGTACTGCTGCGCGACTACGCCATTGTGTTCCAGGACGTGCTGCTCTTTGACGACACGGTGATGGGCAACATCCGCCTGGGCCGTCGCGATGCCACCGACGAGGAAGTCCTCGCGGCCGCGCGTGCCGCCAACTGCGACGAGTTCGTAAGCCGCATGCCGCAGGGCTATGACACCATGATTGGCGAGAACGGCTCCAAGCTTTCCGGCGGTGAGCGTCAGCGCATCTCCATCGCCCGTGCGCTGCTTAAGGATGCGCCGATCGTGCTGCTGGACGAGGCGACGGCGAGCTTGGACGTGGAGAATGAGACCGTGGTGCAACAGGCGCTCTCCCGTTTGCTCGCCGGCAAAACGGTCATTGTGATCGCCCATCGCATGCGCACGGTGGAAAATGCCGACAAGATCGTCGTGCTTAAGGATGGCGTGGTCGCCGAGCAGGGCACTCCGGCACAGCTCAAGGCAGCAGGCGGAGAATTTGCCCGCATGGTCGCGCTGCAAAAGGAAGCGGCTGCCTGGCAGCTGTAGAAAAGAGGTGAAGAGACCGTCCCTTTATCATGCGTTCGGGGATGCGGAAAAGTATCGGGCCTCAATCCGTAAGGGCGGGGGTCTCTTCGAAGCCTAAATCTGTGTCGCGGCGAGCGGAATGTTAAAAATCTGGCGAGCCGTTCGTTAAGATTTCCAAAAGTTAGTTATGGCTGACCAAAATTGTTGGATAAACTATTTTTCGATAGTGTGCTCGAGCAAGTTTGGTAACTCGGGTGCGGAGGCACCACGCCGCGATTCGTGCGGCAAAAGGGAGACGTAACATGAAGAAGTCGACGTTTAACACTTTGCTTGTCGGTGGCGGTTTTCTGCTTGGTACGGCGGGCATCAAGCTGCTCACCAGCGCTCCGGTAAAGAACGCTTGCGTGCAGGGCATCGCATGCGGTATGCGCGTCAAGAACTGCTACCAGGACATGGTCGAGCAGGCCAAGGCCAATGTCGATGACATGGTTGCCGAGGCTGCCTACATCACCCAGAGCGAGGCCGCTGCTGACGAGGCAGCCGAGTAACGCTCCCAGGCACAAACTATGAGATTCTCGATTATTAGCGAGATCCCCGGCAGGACCCGTCTTCAAATGGCGGGTCCTGTGCCAGAGAGCGATCTCGATGCACTTCTTAAGCTCAGCGGCGATATCGACGGCGTGCACAAGGTACGCGTTTATGGCCGTATTGGCCAGATGGCGCTCGAATATGACGAGCAGTGTCGTGCGGGCGTGCTTGACGCCTTGGGTGCGCTCGATGCCCAGGCCATTGCCGACGCAAAAACAGGTTACGTGATGCAGCTTGAGCCACGCAAGCACAAGCTCGTCATGGATCTTGCCACACTTATCGGCGCCCACTACGCGCGCCGCTGGTTCTTGCCCACGCCGCTGCGTGCCATCTTTATCGTGGCCAGTTACATGACCTTTTTGCGCGCTGCCCTTCATGAGCTGGCGCAGCCGCGCCTGACCGTTCCTGTGCTCGACGCTTCGGCTATCGGCATTTCGTTCGTCAAGCGCGATGTCGACACCGCGGGCCAGACGATGTTCCTGCTCAACGTGGGTGAGCTGCTCGAGGACTACACCCGCGCCATGAGCGAAAACGAACTCATCAACTCGCTGCTCGACGTGCCCGACAAGGCGCAAAAAGTGGTCGGCGACACCGAGGTAAGCGTTGCTGCCACCGAGCTTGAGCCCGGCGATCTGGTCGCCGTGCGCACCGGTATGTCCATCTGCATTGACGGTGTGGTCGAGCAGGGGAGTGCTATGGTCAACCAAGCGACCCTGACCGGCGAGCCGCTTGCCGTCGAGCGCAGCGCAGGCGACGACGTGTTTGCCGGTACCGTCGTCGAGGACGGCAGCATCCTGGTACGCGTGCGCGCCAATACGGCCCAAACCAAGCTGCGCTCGATCGTCTCGCTCGTGCAGACGGCCGACTCGCTCAAATCCGAGGGCCAGTCGCACATGGAGGACCTCGCCAACAAGATCGTCCCGTGGAACTTCCTGCTTGCGGGTTTAGTCGCGCTCACCACGCGCAGTCTCATTAAGACCTCCGCAGCGCTGATGGTCGACTATTCGTGCGCGCTCAAGCTCACGGGTTCCGTCGCCGTTATGACCGCCATGAGCGACGCCGCCAAGATGGGCGTCATGGTCAAGGGTGCCAAGTACTTTGAGTCGTTTGCCAAGGCCGACACCATCGTCTTTGACAAGACCGGCACGCTGACCGAGGCCCAGCCGCGCCTGGCCTGCGTGCTCACGACCGACGGCTGGAGCGAGGACGAGGTTCTGCGCCTTTCCGCCTGCCTGGAGGAGCATTTTCCGCATCCGGTGGCGCGCGCCGTCGTTAACGCCGCGTGTGAACGCGGGCTCGAGCACCGCGAACGCCATGCCGCCGTCGAGTACATCGTGGCGCACGGCATTGCCTCGTCCATCGAGGGCCGCCGAGCAATTATCGGCTCGGCGCACTTTGTGTTTGAAGACGAGGGCGCGCAGCTCGAGTCCGACATTAAGGAGCGCATCGAGTCCCAGATGCAGGGTCTATCGCCGCTCTTCCTGGCGGTCGATGGCATGGTTGTGGGCGTGCTCGGTATCGAGGACCCGCTTAAGCCTGGGGTGCGCGAGGCCATTGCCGACTTGCATGCGCTGGGAGTCAAGCACGTCGTTATGCTCACAGGCGACTCCGAGCGCACGGCCGAGCGCATCGCGCGCGAAGCGGGCGTCGACGAGTTTAAGGCCGAGCTGCTGCCCGAGGACAAGTACGCCTACGTGGAGCAGATCAAGCGCGAGGGGCGCCACGTTGCCATGGTGGGCGACGGCGTCAACGACTCGCCGGCGCTGGGTTTGGCCGACGTGGGCCTGGCCATGGGCGGCGGAAGCGACATCGCCAAAGAGGTTGCCGACATCATCCTGGCCGATACGGACCTTGCCGCAATTGTTCGCCTGCGTCGCATGAGCCAGGGACTCATCGACCGTCTGACGAGCTCGTATTCCAAGGTGATGCTCACCAACTCGGCACTGCTGGCGCTCGGCATTACCGGCGCGATTACGCCGCAGACGTCGTCGCTCCTGCACAACGGCTCGACGATCGCCTATAGCCTGGGCAACGCAAAGGCTTACCTGCGTTAGCCGGCGTGTTCGCCCACGTTATCCGGCCTGCGCCTAGACGGCACCGATGCCGTCTAGGCGCAGGCTTTTAATTACAAAAGCGCTGCCTTGGTGGCGGGGGCTTCGGCGAGCTTCTCGGCAGCCTTTTCGTTGGAATCGTTTAGTGCTGCCAGGCTGCGGTAGACCCACTCGTTGACCTGGGTGTTCTTGACGCCTGCGGTCTGCATAAGGGCGCCTACCTCGTGGATCGCTGCGAGCAGATCAGCTTTGGGACCCGCGAGCTCAACCAAGACATCGTGATGTGCGGTGACGCCGCGGTTCTCACTCACGTGGTCGATAAAGCCCTCGACGGTCTCAAGCTGCTGGGTGAGACCTGCATCATCGTCAGCGTCCAGCGCGACGAGTGCGTTCGATACCGTGAGGGCGGGATGTCCGCAGGGGACAAAGCCCTCGATGACATCCATGGCTTCGGTAATAGTAGCGCCCAGGCCAACAAGGGCATTGACGAGCTGCTGTTTGGTATCCATAACGGTCCTTTCGACGGGTCGATTTTGCTTGGCGAAAATATACGTGACGCGATCGGTAGCAAAAGTGCGAAGTCGTGCGCACATTGGGGTCTTCACAGCTCGTGCATAGAACAGCTGTCCGCTTTCAGAACGTGGTAAGATAACACTCCACAAGCGGGGCTCGCCTCGCATGTTCCTTGAAAAGTCGACGGATGTTGGGTGCTCGTGCCCAATGCCATCCAGACTTTCCCGACATTCGGGGGCGACTGGTTTCGACACGATAGCTCTGAGAGAGGAAGCAAGCCGAGGTCTCCTCGCCTCGTTAAACAGGGGTACCGTCAAATTGAATTGACAACAACTCTTCTTTTGAGCCTATGGCTCTCGCTGCTTAATTTATAGCGGCGCGTCAACCCGGTGATTTCCCCGACACCGGCGCGACGTCATTTTAGGGGAATGCTCCTGCGCACGTAATCGGTATGGCGCGGGCTAAGATCGAACCGGTTAGGACGCCGCGAGCGTGTCGCTGCGCGCAAAGCGTCCGAGACTAAACCAGCGACTGAGCTTGGAGATGCCAATCAGGGGGCTTTCGTGGACCGGAGTTCGATTCTCCGCGCCTCCACCATAAGTAACAGGCAGGTAGATATTCGTATCTACCTGCCTTTTTATTTCTAGTCCGTACCGCGGAGAATCGAACTCTGTGCAGGGCGCGGGCGTAAAGAAAACGCGTAAGCGTTTTTAGCCCGCGGGCGAGGACGTCGGCAGGCGGCCGAAGCCGGTGCGGATTTGCGGAGCAAATACGCGGATTCTCCGCGCAAACTATCAGCCCAGTATAGATGCGATGTCGATCCAGCGCCTAACCCCGGCCTCAGCCCATCAACGAATCCCCCGCACCGCGGAGAATCGAACTCTATGCAGGGCGCGAGCGTTAAGCAAACGCGAAGCGTTTGTAGCGAGCGGGCGAGGACGCCGGCAGGCGGCCGAAGCCGGTGCGGGTTCGCGAAGCGAACACGCGGATTCTCCGCGCAAACTGTCAACAAGATATGGATGCGATGCCGATCCGGCGTCTACTCTGGATCCCAGTCCATCAACGGGGGCCCAAACCGCGGAGAATCGAACTCTGTGCAGGGCGCGGGCGTAAAGAAAACGCGTAAGCGTTTTTAGCCCGCGGGCGAGGACGCCGGCAGGCGGCCGAAGCCAGAATCGCCGCTCAAGCCGGGTCGTACTTTCCGCCCCACTCTCAACTCCAAAACCTGTGCCCCTCCATCACAAAACTGGGTAGAAGATAACCAAAACGCAATCGCAGGAGGTCAACATGACTGCAGAAGATAAGGCAAAGAACGCCGGCAAGGTCGCGCTCGTCTTGGAGGGCGGTAGTTTTCGCGGGCAGTTTACCGCCGGCGTGCTCGACGTCCTCATGGAGGCCGGCGTCGAGATCCCGGCGGTGTACGGCGTGTCGGCCGGCGCCCTCAACGGCGTCAACTACAAGTCGCACCAGATCGGACGCACCAACCGAGTCAATTTGACCTTCTGCAACGACAACCGCTACATGGGCGCCGCGTCGTTTGCGTCCACGGGCTCCATCGTGGGCTACGACTTTATCTTCAACGACGTCCAGGACCGCCTGGATCCCTTTGATAACGAGACGTTCGACGCCAGCCCCATCGAGATGTATGCCGTCGCGACGGACATGCTCTTTGGAACCGCTGCCTACCTGCCGGTCAAAAGCGCTGTGCTCGATCTCGACGCTGTGCGCGCTTCGACCTCGTTGCCGCTGGTGACGCCGCCGGTCGAGATCGACGGGCATAAATACGTCGACGGCGGTGTGGCCGATTCGGTTCCCATCGAGCACGTGCTGGAGGAGGCGGGCTTCGACCGCGCGATCGTCATTGTCACGCAGGACCGCTCGTACGAAAAGAAGCCCTACGAGTTTATGCCTGCCGCGCGTGCGCGTTATGCCGACTACCCCTACCTGCTCGAGGCCATCGAGACGCGTCACGACCGCTACAACATCCAGCGCATGCACCTGTGGAAGTATGAGCGTGAGGGCCGTGCCCTGGTCGTCGCTCCGCAAAAGCCGGTCGAGGTCGGCCATGTTGAGCACGATCCGGCCAAGCTTCTGGACCTGTATATTCAGGGCCGCCAGGAGGCAAAGCGCTTGCTCGCGGAAATTCAGGAGTTTGTCGAGCGCTAGCGCCGCAACACTACGGCCCGTGGACGACATGTGCAGAAACTCTGGTCGGAGTCAAAATACCTGTTGACTCGGGCGGCGAGCGGGGTAATATGGACGGGTTACTTGCAGAGCCCCGTGAATCTCTGTAACAACACGTACTGTACATGGAGG
>CAKUGH010000062.1 GCA_934654605.1 uncultured Collinsella sp.
TGACGCTCGACGCCAACCACGAGCTCGCCGGCAAGGATCTCAACTTCGACATCGAGCTTGTCGAGGTCGAGGACTAGCCGATGTCTGTAAGCCTGGTTTCGACGACGTGCTTGGGAAATCTTAACGACCCGTCCTATGAGCTTTTGCTTCGCCGGGAGTTGGGCGGCGTGTTTGAGACCGATGAGCTGCCGCTCGATTGGGACCAGGCGGATGTCCGCGCGTTTGTGGGCATCACGGAGCTGGGACGCACGATTGATGTTCGGCTGGATACTGCCGACGGCGGTCGTCTTGCCGATGGCGATGTGCTCGCCATTGACCGTTCGGGCGTGGTGTCCGTGGCGGTTGTCGTGCGCCTGCGCAGCGCCGAGGTTTATTTGGTCGAAGTCGACCGCATGGATCCGATTGCACTCGCGCATGCGTGCTGGGAGATCGGCAACATGCATGCGCCGCTCTTCCGGGGTGACTCGGACGAGCATACCGTGCGCATGTATACGCCGGTGCAGCCTGTTTTGGGCCGCATGCTTTGGGGTGTCGAGGGTGTTCGGCTCTCGGTGGTTACCCGTGAACTCGATGCGGACCGGCGCTTTGCGTCGAGTGCGGCGGAGGTCGTCGTGAGCATGGCTCCCGACTTTACCATCGTAAAAAAGACGCGCGGCTAAGTGCGCGTATGCGTAAGACGGGCTTTGAGGGGCGACCAATCAAAGTCCGTCTTGCTGTTGATAGGAAGCTTTGGGGGAAGCATATGGGTCTTGAGGGAATCAAGCTGATTGCATGCGATTTGGACGGCACGTTGCTGCATCCGGGGGAGCGCGAGCCGCGTTCCGAGGCCTTTGAGCTTATCGATGAGCTGCATCGTCGCGGTATCGTGTTTATGCCGGCGAGTGGCCGTCAATATGCGAGCCTGCGCTACCTGTTTGCCCCGGTGGCCGATGAACTCGCCTATGTATGCGAAAACGGAGCCCTGGTCATGAGCGAGGGGCGTGCCGTGGTCAAGCGTTCTATGGAGCGTGGCCTGGCCATGGATATCGCGAATGCCGTGGTTGCGTACCCCCATGCCGACGTGACCCTTTCGTGCGAGGGACACCTCTACACCATGAGCGGCAACGATGCGTTTGTTGACCACCTGCGTTATGAGGTCCATTGTGATGTGGCGGTAGTCGACCGTCCCGAAGACATTGACGAGGATGTCATTAAGATTGCCTTCCAGACGCCCGAGGCGGAGCAGCCGGCGGCGCTGGAGTATTTCGAGCGCCACTTTAGCGATCGAGTCGATGTCATGACATCGGGAACCGAATGGACGGACTTTATCGGTTTCGATTCGGGCAAGGGCTCCGCGCTTGCCGATTACGGTCGCGCTCTGGGGATTTCGCCCGATGAGATGATGGCGTTTGGCGACAATGAGAACGATCGCGACATGCTCAACGTCGTGGGCCATCCCTATCTGATGGAGAGCTGCAACCCCACCATGCGCGGCATCAACGACCGTGTCCGCTACACGCGCACGGTCGAAGAAGAGCTGCGTCGTCTACTTGCTGAGTAGGCATGTCCCAAACATCTACCGGCAGTCGGGGCAGAGACCCTCGAAGATGGTGTAGTGCGACGTGACGTGCCAGCCGATTTGCTCGGATGCCTTTGCGTCGAGCTGGGCATCGAAGGGGAGCGGTACGTCGATGACGCGACTGCACGAGGTGCAGATGATATGCGCATGCGGCTCGATCGTGCGATCGAAGCGGCTGCCGCCCGGCGTCTTGATGGAGAGGATCTCGCCGGCGTCGGCCAAGAGATTGAGATTGCGGTAGACCGTACCGCGGCTGATTTTGTCATCCTGCGCGCGCACGACGTTGTAGATTTCGTCGGCGGTGGGATGGTTATAGCTTTGGCGCACGGCGTCAAGAACCAGCTTTCGCTGCCTGGTATTCCTTCTTTGCACCGCCATGCGCCTCGCCTCTTTTCTGTCAACGGTCGTAGGTAAATGATACCGTATTTAGCACACAATACTAATAACGAGGAATGAAACTGTCTTCATTGGCAAGTGCGGCTCGGGCCTGGGCGTCTACGAGGCGAAAACGCGTCCCCATGCGCTCGTAGGAGGCATGAAGCGCCTCGAGATGAGATAGGATGTTTGCCGGAGCTCCCTGTATCTCCATCTCGACTGAACCGTCTTCCATGTTACGCACCCAGCCGGTGAGTGCGCGTGCTTGCGCGAGGTTGGTGTTGGTAAAGCGAAAACCAACGCCCTGGACTTGCCCCGTCCAACGCAGGAAATAGCGCAGGGGAGTGTCTTGAGTGACCTCGTCGCTTGCGAGCACAGTAAGCCTGCGGCGCAGCTCGAGCTCGACGTTTGATGGTTTTTGAGGCTCTCGACTGCCGCCGGTGACGCTGGAGAAGAATGTATCGAAGAGGCCCATCGCTATGCCTGCTTGCCTGCGTCGGCCGGGAAGGTTATGCCGGCCTGCTGGCGCACGGCATCCATGATGCGCAGTGAGACGAGCGTGACATCGCGGTAGTGGCCGAGCTCGTGGCGTCCCGCCGGGGTCTCCCAAATCTCTTCCTTAACGTTATCGATGCCGCCGATGGCGGTGATAAAGTCCGTGAGTTCGTATTCCATAGTGTTGCTCGATTTAGGCAGGTCGAGCACACGGCCGTTGTCGCCCTGTTCGCGCGGTGCCTCGGTCGCCGAGCCGCGTACGACATCGCCGCGATAGTCGATGCGGACGTTGCGGGGCGTGGACAGATGATCGATCTGGATAGTGCCACGCTCGCCTTCGATCTGCGAGGGCAGCAGGTCATTCGTAATTTTGGAGTGCGCAAGCTCGACGGAGATACGGCCACCGCCGTAGCTGGCGAGGATGGAACCGCAGCCGTCGATGGGGCCGTGCGTGAGCTGTCGCGTGGTGGGGTCGAGCAGAGTAGTCATGCTCGTAAGGCCGGAGGGCATGCCGAAAATCTCGACCATGGGCTCGACGGTGTAGATGCCGATATCCATGAGGGACCCCGATGCTATGTTGCAGTCGAAGATATTGGTGGCGCGCCCCGCGAGAATCTCGTTATAGCGCGAAGAATACTTGCCAAAGCGCAATGAGGCACGGCGGATGGGGGCGATCTCGCCCAGAACGTCCTCGATGGCGTGGAAGGCGGGATCGTGGAGGGGGCGCATGGCCTCGAGGGCTACGACGCCTGCGGCCTCGGCAGCGCGGAAGACTTCCAGCGCCTGCGTTTCGGTGGCGCAGAAGGGCTTCTCGACGATGACGTGCTTGCCACCGGCGATGCAGGCAAGGGCCTGCTCGTAGTGAAGCGCGTTAGGGCTGCCGATATAGACGGCGTCGACGTCGGCGGCTGCCGCAAGCTCATCGAGTGAGGTAAAGTTTCGCTCGCCACCGCGCTCGGCGGTAAAGGCAGCACCGCGATTAGCATCGCGTGAAAGCGTGCCCACAAACGCGGCTTGGTCGTTGGCGTTGACGACTTGGATAAAGTCGTCGGTGATCATGGATGTGCCGATGGTCGCGATGCGCAGCATACGTCCCCCTTGCGTTGTTTGGTCTACACGAATGAGTGTAGCGCGTGGGGACATGGGAAACGCGCGAAAACGCCGTTAGAGGTCGCTCTCGTTAAAGCCGGTGTCGATATCGAGGTTGCTGCCGTCGGCCGCCGTGGTGGCGAGCTCATCGCAGCGCTCGTTGAGCTCGTGACCGGCGTGACCCTTAACCCAGATGAACTCAACCTTGTGCTTGCTTTTGGCGGTGAGTAGGCGCTCCCACAGGTCGCGGTTCTTGACGGGTTGCTTGTTGGCGGTTTTCCATCCGCGCTTTTTCCAGCCGTCGATCCAATGCTTGTTAAAGGCGTTGACGACGTACTGCGAATCGGAATGGACTTCGACCTCGCAGGGGCGGTTGAGTGCCTCGAGCGCCACGATAACGGCCATGAGCTCCATGCGGTTGTTGGTGGTCTTGGCGTAGCCGCGCGAAAGCTCGGAGGTAAAGGTCTTGCCGGCGGGGTTGGTGTATTTGAGCACGGCGCCGTAGCCGCCGCGTCCCGGATTTGATCGGGCCGAGCCGTCGGTATAGATGATGACCTTCACGGGCTTCCTTTCGTTGAGCGCTTCTTTCGTGGGTGTCCATTGTAGCGCCACGTCCGTTGAGGGCTAGTGTTCCACCGCTTCTACCTCGTTGCCCGAAGGCTGGCTTTCGCGGATGATGCGGTCGAGCTCGTCGAGGTACTGCTGCAGCAGGGGAGAGGGCCTGCGCTCGTCGTGCATGATATAGCCCACGTGCATCGTCGGGGCGTCTGCTAACGGGATCGATGCCATGCCCCATTGCATTTCGTTGGAGAGAACACCGGTCGACAAAGTGTAGCCGTTTGAGGTGATGAGCAGGTTGGTAAGCGTGCCGCGGTCGGACACGCGGATATTGCGGTCGCAGGGAATATAGCTAAACGGCTCCTCGGCGTAATAGAAGGAGTTTGAGGTGCCCTGCTCAAAGCTGTAGCGGGTGTAGGGCGAAAGGTCGGCAAGGGACAACTGCGGGCGGCGGGCGAGCGGGTGGCGCTCGCTTACGAACACGTGGACCGTTGCGTCAAAGAGGGGGTGGAAGCTCGCGCGTGCGTCGGCGAAGGCCTTCTGCAAGACACGGGCGTTAAAGTCATCCAGATACAGAATGCCGATGTCGCTGCGAAACGCGCGGACGTCATCGATGATCTGTGACGTGGTGGTCTCGCGCATGATGAAATCGAACTTGCTGTCGCGGCAGCGCTCGACCACGTTGACGAATGCCTCGACCGAAAAGGCGTAGTGCTGGGCGGAGATGGCAAGGCGGGCTTGCGGGGTGCCGCCGTCCTCGTAGCGGGCCTCGAGCATGTCGGCCTGCTCTACGACCTGGCGCGCATAGCCCAAAAGCTCGGTGCCGTCGTTGGTGAGCGTGACGCCGCGGCTGGAGCGCGTAAAGATCTCCAGATGGAGCTCCTGTTCTAGGCTTTTGACGGCGTTTGAGATGTTGGACTGAGCGGTATAGAGGCGCTGAGCTGCGGCGTTGATTGAGCCGGACTCTGCTACGGCGATCAGAAAACGAAGTTGCTGAAGGGTCATCGACGCCATCCTTTCGATTGCTATCTATAAAACAGATAACAGGTTAGCGCTTATAAGTGATTGACCGAGCGAAACAATGCTCGTACTATTCAAAACACACAAAGGCGGTAGGTAATTAATCCGACCACGGAACCGGGATGCGAAAGGAGACCCGCATATGAATTGCTTACCAAGACGAATGCCGGGCTCCTGTTTGCGCCCGTCGGCGTGATCAGGAGACAGCGACTTTCTTCTCTCTTATTTATTTACTTTCGTTCGATCAAGGAGATCATCATGAGCCAGTTCATCAACAACCCCGAGCACACCTTTGGTTTCGATACCCTGCAGCTGCACGTTGGCCAGGAGAGCGCCGATCCCGCATCCGATGCCCGCGCCGTGCCTATCTATCAGACCACGAGCTACGTGTTCCGCAACGCCCAGCACGCCGCCGACCGCTTTGGCCTTGCCGACGCCGGTAACATCTACGGTCGTCTGACCAACTCCACCCAGGGTGTCTTCGAGGACCGTATCGCCGCGCTCGAGGGCGGCGTGGCCGGCCTCGCCGTTGCTTCCGGTGCTGCCGCTATCACCTACACCCTGCAGGCACTCGCCCAGGCCGGTGACCATGTGGTGGCCCAGAAGACCATCTACGGTGGTTCCTACAACCTGCTGGAGCACACGCTCTCCCAGTTTGGCGTCGAGACCACGTTTGTCGATGCCCATAACCTGGACGAGGTCGAGGGTGCCATCAAGGACAACACCACGGTCATCTACCTCGAGACGCTCGGCAACCCCAACTCCGACATCCCCAACATCGACGCCATTTCCGAGATCGCCAAGAAGCACGGTCTGCCGGTTGTCGTCGACAACACCTTTGGTACCCCGTATCTGTTCCGTCCACTGGAGCACGGTGCCAACATCGTCGTCCACTCCGCAACCAAGTTCATCGGTGGCCACGGTACGTCCTTGGGCGGCGTGATCGTCGACGGCGGTAACTTCGATTGGAAGGCGAGTGGCAAGTACGCCCAGATCGCCGAGCCCAACCCCTCCTACCACGGCGTCTCGTTTGCCGAGGCTGCTGGTCCCGCTGCCTTCGCAACCTATGTCCGCGCCATTCTGTTGCGTGACGAGGGCGCTTGCATCAGCCCGTTCAACGCCTGGATCCTGCTCCAGGGTACCGAGACCCTGTCGCTGCGCGTCGACCGTCATGTCGAGAACACCAAGAAGGTCGTCGAGTTCCTAAACGGCGACAGCCATGTCGCCAAGGTGAACCACCCGAGCCTGCCTGAGCATCCCGATCACGAGCTCTACAAGGAGTACTTCCCCAACGGTGGTGCCTCGATCTTTACCTTCGAGATCAAGGGCGGCCAGGAGGCCGCTTGGAAGTTCATCGACCACCTGCAGGTGTTCTCGCTGCTCGCCAACGTGGCCGACGTCAAGTCGCTCGTCGTGCACCCGGCTACCACCACGCACTCCCAGCTCTCTGCCGAGGAGCTCGCCGAGCAGAACATCACGCCCTCCACGATCCGTCTTTCCATCGGTACCGAGAACGCCGAGGACATCATTTGGGATCTGAAGCAGGCCTTCGCCGCGCTGGACGAGTAAGGCGACTTGTGCAAGGACCCCTTGCGACTCGATAGGTATAACTGCATAAAATGCCTGCTCAAGGCGCCTGTGCGAACAATGTTTGCACAGGCGCCTTTTTTGCATAGGGAGCATGCCAAAACAGGGTTTTTGAGACGCTTTATGCATTCGAGTTGTGGAAAACTCCTGTTGAGAGGATGTGAGTTTTACGCAATTGACGTGCACCTTTTGAGTAAAACCGCAGGTCGCGATTTGCTCGGGGTACTATGCAGCGCGATCGAATCACACGCAGCTTAAACGCAGCAAAAACGCACTACGGAGGTTTCCAGCTACATGAGGATCGATTCACGAAAACCGAAAGCCGCCGCCCTTTCTGCCGCCTTGGCCGTGGCGCTTTTGGCGGGCGCCGGTGCAACCGATGCCCACGCGGCAACACTGCCCGATACGGTTGGATCTGCGCCGTCCGAGGCGACGCTGGTGCAGCCCGTCGACTATCGCGGCGATGGTTATGGCTCCATGCAGGAGTGGAACGCTTCGATGGAGGCCAAGCGCGATTCCCTTGAGATGCGCGCGCAGATCATTATGAATATGTATGGCGACTATGCTACCGATGATGAGCGTGCTGTCTTGCAGGGCTGCATCGACAACGCGGGTGGCCTTTTGACGATGGGGGAGGTCGACGCCAAGTCGACCGAGCTCGACGAGCTTCGCTCCACGCTTGAGGATGCCAAGCGCGAGGCGCTCGAGGCTGCGGCCGCCGAAGCCGAGGTTGCTGAGGCCGCTCAGGCTTCGTATTACAATGCCGGCTACGGCTCGTCTTACGCGTCCGCTGCGTATTACGCCAACGGCTCGGGCCTGACACGTTCGAGCGGCGTCAATAACTATAACGGCCGCCGCGAGACCTATTACAGCAGCAATGTGCTCTATCATCACCGCACGGGCGAGTGGACGCAGGATTCTGAGGGCTTTTGGCGCGATTCCGATGGCTACTACGTTGTTGCTGCGGGCGATAAGGCCCAGGGCTCCACGTTTACCGGATCCAAGGGTGAGTGCAAGGTCTATGACTCCGGCTGCGCTGCCGGAACCACCGACTACTACACCGGCTGGTAATCTTTTCGGCATCACAGATATTTGGCGGACGGGCTTCTTTACCGAGCTTTTGGGCAACGTAAAGGCGCCCGTTCTATGTATGCGCTTGAGTTAACAGAGCCTTTACCGTGGCGGTACGCCGCGCAAATGGACGCGGGGCACACTAGTTCATGAGAAATAAGGTCTTTCTCGTAGAGGAAGTGGTCTTGTGAACGCTCGAGATATCGCCGTCGCCGCCGTCGCATTGATGCTTGGCTGTCTTGGCCCTACCGCCGCGCTCGTCGCGGGCATGCAGGGGTCATGCGGGGCTGCTCCTATCGTGGTCGGTGCGCTGATCGCGGCCGCGCTGCTGGGGAGCGCGGGCGTGGTCCTTTGTCGCGATGACGAGGACGAGGCTCCGGAGTCGCAGCTCTAACCGTCGGGACATCGACTACTGGTTATAGATGAAGATGAAGGCCGCCGTAAGGGGAGTGCCCTTGCGGCGGCTTTGCTGTTGAGCCTGTTGACGTGGTGAGTCGGGCGCTACCAGCTTGCCTCGATATCGCGAATGCGCTGATAGAGCCATTCGTTCTGCGGTGCCTGGATATCGTGCTTGGCTGCCAGGCGGCAAATGGTGCCCGCGAACTCCTCGACTTCGGTTTTGCGTCGCGCGACGCGGTCTTGCGCCATCGACGGCATGCCGGCGGGATCGAGCCCCTCGATGAGGTGCACCATCTGCGTCAGGTC
>CAKUGH010000063.1 GCA_934654605.1 uncultured Collinsella sp.
CGATGTCTGCCCGGATGCGACACTCGGAAGTGTCCATCCTCGCAGTATCCGGTTCTCAAGGTGCACGCCCCGCGGCTCATCCGGTTCGACCGGGCCGCGCGGCAAGGAGATATATTGCCAGACCGGAGGGGCGTCCGGAGCGGGAATCTGGCACTCCATATTTTGTTCACAAATGAATAGATCCCTCAGTTGTTTCACTGAGGCCGTATTCGAAGCGGCAACTTCTGATATTGGCGATGACCAGCTGATTTATAGGTGTTGAGGCATCGGTCATCTCTGGAGCGCCACTTTACTCCAAAAGCATCAGCTATTTGTTTCCCGTCGGTAAAAGGCAGGTTTTGTTCGCCAAGCGTTCTTATATATAGAGAAGTTCGAGTTCGAACCCGTGCCTTGGCAACAAAAAAGCGACCAACCGGAGTCGATCGCTTTCTTTTCTATGGTGGGCCGTCAGGGGTTCAGCCTGCTCCGCAGGCGGCCGCTGCGGCGCTCTCGCGCCTTGCGCGCTGCGCTGGCAAACGCTCACGCGTTTACTCAGCTCCGCGCCCCGACGGGTTCGAACCCGTGCCGCGGCAACAAAAAAGCGACCAACCGGAGTCGATCGCTTTCTTTTCTATGGTGGGCCGTCAGGGGTTCGAACCCTGGACCTTGGGATTAAAAGTCCCCTGCTCTGCCAGCTGAGCTAACGGCCCGCGGGTGGCATTGTACCACGGTCTGGGACTATTCCCAACTCCATTGGCCGTTCTGGAAAATCACAACTTCACGTCCATCAGGTGTAATGCCCGTAATATCGATGTCGTCCGTGCCGATCATAAAGTCGACATGCGTACTCGAAACGTTGACGCCATGCTCCAGGAGTTCCTCTTTGGACATATCGTATCCACCCTCGATACACTCGGGGAAGCCGACACCCAGCGCAAGGTGGCAGCTGGCGTTCTCGTCATAGAGCGTGTCATAGAACAAGACACCGCTTTCACGAATCGGCGTGTTCTTGGAAATGAGCGCGACCTCGCCCAAATGAGCAGCGCCCTCGTCAGTTTCGATAATGCTTGCCAGCGTCGCCTTGCCCACGCGGGCGTCATAATCCACCACGCGACCGTTCTCGAACTTAATCCAGAAATCATCGACCTTATTGCCGTGATGGATGAGCGGCATGGCCGAGTAAACAATGCCGTCAGCGCGCAGGCGATCGGGTGAGGTAAAGACCTCCTCAGTAGGAATGTTGGGGAAGAAGGGATGACCGTCGGGCGTCTTACCCTTGCCGCCGGCCCACTCGTGGCCCTTCGTCATGCCGATCGTCAGGTCGGTTCCATTTGCCGCGGTATAGCGCAGGCGGTCAAAACGATTGTCGTTCAGGAAGCGCAGGTTTTTTTCGAACGCCGCGTCATGGAGCTCCCAATCGCTCTCCGGGTCCCGGCCATCGGCGCGAGCGGTGTGCAGAATCGCATTCCACAGCTTATAGATCGCAACCTCATCCGCATCGCCCGAGAACACCTCGCGCGCCCAGGCAACGACCGGCGCACCGGCGATGCACCACGGGTTGATGTTGTAATCCAGTCCGCGGCGGAACACCTTGCACTGCGTGTTCCTCGCCTTGGATGCGGCAGCGGGCTTGGCGGGATCGATGCCCTTGAGAGCTGCAGGGTCCGCACCTTCAATAAAGATAAAGCAGGCGCCGTCCTGGGCAAGGGAATCCAGCTGCAGGCGCTTCCACTCGGGCGTCTGCTCAAAATAGCTTTTCTCGACATGCTCGTAGGTGAGCCTTGTCACGGCATCGTCGGCCCAAATGACTGTCACGTGGCCAGCGCCGGCGGCATAAGCCTCCGCGACCACCACGCGTGCAAACGGCGCGCACTCGACCGGGGACTGAACGACAACCTCCTGGCCCGGCTTGACGTTTACGCCCTTGCGGACAACCAGGCGCGCATAGTTTTTAATCTTGGGCTCCAGGGCCTTCATGCCCTCCAAAGCTTCTTCGACCGTCAGGGCAGCTCGAATCATGTGCCACTCCATCTATCTATAGAACAGTAAAAAGGCGCGCCGCAAATACGGCGCGCCTTATATCTTAGCGATAAGTATGAACACAAACGCTACTTCTTCTTGGAGGCCTTCTTGTCCTCTTCGGCAGCCGCGCGCTCAATAAGAGCGTTGAGCTTGTTCTCGGACATGCCCTCGGCCTGCGTGCGATACATGTTGCGCAGGGGACGAATACGAACGAAGTCGTAGATAAAGTCACCCAAAATGACGACGTAGGACAAAACGATGCCGACCATCTGGACGGGACTGGACACCATGCCAGCGGGAGCGAAGTACAGCGAAGCCCAAATGGCCACGACGAGCACCATGCCGATGGCGAGCACGGCCCACCAGATACGACGACGCTTGGTGTAGTCCTCATCCTGCTTGAGGAGGATATTCGACACCGTGTAGATGCGGTCCTCGCGAGCACGCTGCTTGGCCTTGCGGGCGCGCTTCTCCTCCTTGGAGAGACCGTCCAGGTTTTCACCCTTCTCGAGCTCTTTGCGGCGGGCCTTAGACGAAGCCGGCACGACGCGGACGGAGCTCGCTGCCTGGCGAGCGGGCTTGGCGGATGCGGCGGACTTGCGCGCAACCCCGGTAACCTCGTGGGATTGCGTGCGCTTGTTCGTGGCGCTTCGGGTACTCACTTATGCGTTCTCCTTCATGCTTGTGAACTGGGAGCCCGTGATGATCTGGAAGGCCTCGCGATAGCGCTCGGACGTGCCATCGATGACCTCGGCGGGCAGGTGCGGAGTCTCCCCCGTCATATCCCAGTTGGCCTTGAGCCAATTGCGGACGAATTGCTTGTCGTAGCTGGGCTGAATCTTGCCCTCCTCGTAGCTGGCGGCAGGCCAGAAACGGCTGGAGTCGGGCGTGAGGCACTCGTCGATCAGCGTGACCTGGCCATCGATGACACCAAACTCGAACTTGGTGTCGGCGATGATGATGCCACGGGTCGCAGCGTACTCGGCGGCAGCCTTGTAAATCTTGAGGGACAGGTCGCGAATCTGCGTGGCGATGTCCTCGCCCACGATCTCGCAGCAACGCTCGAACGAGATGTTCTCGTCGTGGTCACCGATCTCGGCCTTCGTGGACGGCGTGAACAGCGGCTCGGGAAGCTTGGAGGCCTCCGTCAGGCCCTCGGGCAACTGAATGCCGCAGACGGTGCCGTTCTCGTCATAGGTCTTCTTGCCCGAACCGGTCAGATAGCCGCGGACGATGCACTCGATAGGAATCGTCTGGGCCTTCTTGACCAGCATGGCGCGACCAGCGAGATAGTCACGATACTCGGCAAACTCCTCGGGGAAATCCGCCGGGTCGATGGAGACGAGGTGGTTGGGAACAATGTCGGCAAATTTATCAAACCAGAATGCCGAGATGCGGTTGAGCACCTCTCCCTTAAACGGAATCTCGTCGGGAAGAATGAAGTCGAACGCAGAAATGCGGTCGGTGGCGACCATCAGCAGGTTTTCACCGGCATCGTAGATATCACGAACCTTGCCACGGGAATCCGGACGACGCTCCATCGTTGTCACGTGAGTCACTCCTTACCAAAATACGACAGTAATGCGGGCTCTTTCCCGCACGTTTTCGCAAACTCGGAGCGGCAGGGACGAAACCCCTCCTTCACCGAATAGCGAAAAGCTAGTGCTCCATTGTAGTAGATGCCGCGTCCGCCGTGTGCTCGCGAGGCAGATGAATCGTAAAAGTCGTACCCTTTCCAAGCTCCGACTCCACGGATATGTAGCCGTGATGACGCTCGACAATCTGTTTAGTTACGGCGAGGCCAACGCCCAAGCCGCCAGCTTCGCGGGCGCGGCTGGCGTCGGCACGCCAAAAACGACCGAAGATGCGCGACAAATCATCCTTGGCGATACCGATGCCCGTATCCGAAACCGCGATATCGACGTGCTTGCGGTCACTGAGCACCGACACCACGACCCAACCCCCCTCGGGGGTATAGCGCATGGCGTTACTCAAAAGGTTGATGACGCATTGCGTGATCATGTCGGGATCTGCCTCGACAACGTCGTCGTGGCCCTGCGTCTCATCCGCAAAGCGCAAGCGCAGGTCACGGTCGGCAAACAGGCGCTCCTGGCCATTCACAATCGAACGCACAAACGGCACCATATCCACCGGCTCCAGGTTGAGCGGCGCGGTACTGTTTTCCATGCGCGACAGGTCGAGCATCTGCTGCACCAGACGGGCCAGACGACGCGTCTCGGATGCGACTGTCTCCAGATGCTCGTCGTCGGTGGGATACACACCGTCTTGCATAGCCTCGACCGTTGCAAGCATTGCCATGAGCGGCGTGCGCAGCTCGTGGGCAACATCAGAGGTCAGACGCTTCTCGTGCTTCATATCCTTTTCGAGTGAGGTGGCCATCTCGTCGAAGGTCTCTCCCAGCTGATCGATCTCATCATCGCCGCGCAAGCCTGTACGAGCGGACAGGTCTCCATCGCGGATTTGCTTGGCGGTGCTGGTAATACGATGAATCGGCTTGGTGAGCATGCGCGACACGAGTGATCCGATAACGACCGAGATGCAGACGGCCACAACCGCAGCAAGGGCCATGGCGTTAAAGGTCTTCTCCCTGAATGCTGAGTCTGCCTTGGTGAGCAGGGCATCGGAGCCAATCGCCCACAATTTGACCTGACCCACGTGCTCGCCGGAGGACGTCACGATCTCAACGTTGGCAACACTATTGGAATCGGTGGGAGCAGACGAGACCGGGCTGTGCGATGCCTTCTTTCCGCTCGTACCGTCGGTCGTCGCCTGATTTTCGCGCACATCGGCAGTAGCGCTTGCCGAGGGCCACGAGTCGTCATAGACGACAACGCCCTTTTTGTTGACGACCTGCATGCCCAGATCGTCGGACACCAAACTCGATGTCGCGACCGTACGTAGCTCGCCCGCAGTCCAATTGCCGTTTTCCTCATACGATGTCGCAAGCTTTTCGGCAGCGGAATTGGCAATTTCGACAATATTGGAGCGCGTGTAATCCGTAAAAACCGTGCCCCATACAACGGAGACTACGCCCACCAGCACCAATACCGTCATGAGCGATGTCAGGGCAAAAGCCAGGGCCATACGCGAGGGATAGCTCATCGTTGGCCGTGAATCGGAACGAGGCGTGTTCCAACTAGCCTTGGAACCCGCCTCGTTCTCCTGCTTATGCTTTTGCCCGATTTCAAAGCGCGCAGGTGTCATATGTGATTTCCTTTATTTCTCGTCCGACTTATCGGTCTTGGTCGGAGCCTCGAAGCGGTAGCCGACACCGTGGACGGTGTAGAGCCACTTGGGCTTCTTGGGGTCGTCGCCCAGCTTGGCGCGAAGGTTCTTCACGTGGCTGTCGATGGTGCGCTCGTAACCCTCAAAGTCGTAGCCGAGCACCTTCTCGACCAGCTCCATGCGGTTGTAGACGCGGCCGGGGTGGCGGGCAAGCGTGGTGAGCAGCTTGAACTCGGAAGCCGTCAGGTCGACTTCCTTGCCCTCGACCAAAATCTTGTGGCCCGAGATGTCAATGACCAGATCGCCAAAGTCGAGCACCTCGACGGCCGGCTCATCGGCCTGGTGGGCACGGCGGAACAAGGCGCGTACGCGCGCGACAAGCTCGCGCGGCGAGAACGGCTTGATCAGGTAGTCGTCGGCACCGAGCTCGAGGCCGATAATACGGTCCTCGATCTCGCCCTTGGCCGTCAGCATAATGATGGGGACATCCGAGGTGTCGCGAATGGTGCGGCAAACGCGCTCGCCGGGAATCTTAGGGAGCATGAGGTCGAGCACGACCAGGTCGAACTGATGCTTCTCGAACTCCTCGATAGCGGACTGGCCGTCGCCCACGCCCACAACCCAATAGCCCTCGCGCTCGAGATAGGCAGCGACAGCGTCACGGATTGCCTTCTCATCCTCGACCAGCAGAATCTTTTTTGCATCTGAAGCCATAACACGGCCCCCCTGTCTCAATTAGCTAAGAACAAGCTCATTTTAACGCACCTGAGCCCACCGGGTATCGCATGGGTGCGATAGCTCGGCGGGCGGCACTCATAGTCACAACGCGCTTATTCCCCTGTCGACGCCTTTTTAACCCCTCGGAGACTAAAGAGAGAACAAGCGAGCGGTAACCGTCTCGGGAATTCCCTGACTGTTTCGCACCGTTGCGTACGTTAAGAACGAGTTCGATTTACCCGCCGTAGCAGGATAATCGCCATACTCCAGGGCTCGGTCGGGCGACAGAAGCGAGCCGTAGGTCTTAGCCGAAGTGTCAATCAAAAAATGCGACGCCTGAACTTTAACCAGGTATTTATTTTTCCTTCCCGCAGCGCACGCGAGCGGCTCACGCGAAAGGAAGAGGTACGGCCCGCCCTCGTTACCGATATAGGTGCCCATATTGCCCAGGCTACCCACACCGCTATACGTCGCCTCAATGGAGAACACGAAGGTGTCGCCCATATACACGGCCTCGAAAGGCGAAACCGATGAAGGAAGCACCAGCTGAGCTCGCTTCGTGTTGTTGCCGTCAGTCAGGTCGATCGCCGTCATACCGTAATAGACGCCCTCATCATTGTGCACGCGGGGCGAGATGGTCAGGATGCCGTCGCTCACACGCGGGGCGGATGCGAAGCGGCCCGTCGACTTCCAAATAGTCTCAGGCTTGGACTCGCTGGGCGACTGGCGATAGCAGTACGAATCGTTACTCGTCTTGCTGCCGCCGGACGAAGGCATCTTATACCAGATGACCGACGACCCATACGCTGTGAAGAGCGGCGGATCGTAGTTTTCGCCACCGCGGTCGAGCTCGACAGCGGTGGCGGTAAGGGAGGAGCCTGCAAGGTTTTGCGCATAGAGTTTCCAAGACGCATTGGCAAAGTTCATCTCGACCCACGCGAACACGCCATCACCCGCGCGAACGTCGTAAAACGCGTACCCGGTACCCTCGATGGGGTCCTCGATAAGCGTGGTGAGCGAGCCATCGCCCAGGTTGAGCACACCAAGCGTATTGGCATGCAGGGCAGAAGCAGGCGCCATCATCGCGGCAGCGTAGTCACCATCGCAGTAGTACAGCAGCGTGCCCAGCGGCAGCGTCCACGAGGCCGTGGGCTCAAGATCGATATCAACAGCTTCGTACTCATCAGTGATCGAGACAATCTTCGAATCGTCCTTGATAACCTGCGGCTCGCCGGCGGCGTCATCACTCGTGCCCGTTTTTTTCGAGCATCCGGCCAGTACGGCAGCAGCACCGGTAGCAGCACCACCCAGCACAAAACCTCGACGCGTTATTCCATTCTTAAAGCGATCAGCGATGCCCATTAGGCGATCTCGGCGCGAGCGGCCTCGATGGCGCGCGTGAGCTGATCGGCACACGAGGTCTTCTTCATGCCGCAGGTATTACCCGCGAGAACCTCGATCACACGGTCGGCAGGAGCGCCTTCGACCAGCCTGGAGATGGCCTTGAGGTTGCCGTCGCAGCCTCCGGTAAATTCGACACCCAGCACCTTGCTGCCGTCGTCAGAAAGATTAAGGTGAATATTGCGAGCACACACGCCCTGCGGCTTGTAGTCAAAACTAATCATTGAGATCCCCTCTCATAAAGATATTTCAGGAGTCTATTATCCCCGCCCGCGCCGATTTATGGTCGCGGGCACCGATTCAACATCCTACGATGCGCGGACGAGCGAGGGCAAGATTAGCAGTCCGCGCCCTGTGCGTGGACTACACGCTTCTCACGATACATATTGTGGTCGGCAACGCGATATACATCGGCAAGCGTATTTCCAGCCGTCTCGACGGTCGCCACGCCAATCGACGCGCTGACCGTTAGGACTTCATCGCTCACCGCGGCAAGACCGAGACGAATATCTTGTTCCAGTCCGAGCGCGGACTCGCCGTCAGTATGGGGGCAAACCAGCAAAAACTCGTCGCCGCCAACGCGCATCGGCAGGCAGTCCGTACCAGCCACCCGCAGCAGCACGGACGCTGTCCGTCGCAGCAGCTCATCTCCCATCTCGTGACCATGGATGTCATTGGTCCGCTTAAGATAATTGCAGTCCAGCATGATCACGCTCACCGGCAAGTCCTCATTCACCAGGCCATCTCCGCGCGATTCAAGATAGTTGCGGTTGCGAAGCCCTGTCAGCTTATCTTGGTATGACAGCTCCTCGGCATGCTTGACCATCGATATGTTGTGCGTCGCCACGACGACCGATTCCAGCCGGCCTTGCTCGTCGCGATGCTGGGGGACGACCTGCAGCGAATACCAAGT
>CAKUGH010000064.1 GCA_934654605.1 uncultured Collinsella sp.
GCCGGGCGTCTCGGGCGCAAAGTGGCTCGGAATGCCGCCGGGGTAGGAGAACTGGCGGAAGAACTTCTGCAGGCCGGCCTCGTCATCGGTGATGTCGGGACGGATCTCGCGGTAGGTGCCGTCGAGCAGCGACTGGGCGGTACCCGCGGGACCACCGTGACCGGGGCCCATCAGGAAGATGGCGTTCTGGTTGTGATCGGCGATGAGGCGATTGACGTGGCCGAACAGGAAGTTAATGCCGGGCGTGGTGCCCCAGTGGCCAACCAGGCGGTGCTTAACGTCGGGGCGGCCAAAGTCACGCGTCTCACCGGTCTTCTCGTCAACAAAGTCGGTACGCATCAGCGGGTTGGAGCGAAGGTAGATCTGGCCGACGGACAGGTAGTTCGAAGCGCGCCAATACAGATCGACACCCTCGAGCTCGGAAGCGGGCACCTCGTGTCCCAGCTTTTGCCACGGCGTTCCCAGTGTTTTAGCCATTGTTTATGTCCCTTCGCTGCGCGGTCGCCCTCCGATACGGCAACCTTTCATTGGGACTAGTATATTTGCTAAAACGTTTTATCATGGTGAAAAAACGTTTTAGCATCGTTATCCCTTTCACAGGCCAGCAAAACCAGACCTTCACCTGCGATATCGTCTATCACAGGCGCTCCACATTCACTTTATGCGAATTGGTAAACGTGTTTAGTTTTGTTTAGTAAGCTCGAGCACGCTGCCCTTTACGATGAGCGCAGGCTCCAAAACGACCTCTTCGGCACGCCTGCCACCCTTACCGGCAAGGCGCTTGGACATGCAGCCAAAAGCGTGTTCGGCAAGCACGCCGGGGTCCTGCTCGATCGCGGTCAACGCCGGCTCAAAGAGAACGTCGGCTGCCGAGTTGTCATAGCTTACGACCGAGATATCGCCCGGAATACTCTTCCCCATCTCGTGCAGGCGTTTAAGTAGGCCCAGCGCAATGTTATCCGAGCTTGCAAAGACGGCGGTGGCGTCGGTCGCCAGCACCGCCTCCGATGCCTCGTAGGCGCTCGGAATGTAATACTCGCTCTCAAACTCCAGACGCGCGTCGATGGACAGGCCCACTTCGCGCAGGGCGCGCTCATAGCCGGCAAGACGCTTACGACCCGTATTGGAACGGCGCGCGTTAACCAAGCAGGCAATGCGGCGGTGGCCCTGTTCGATCAGATAACGCGTGGCCATATAGCCACCCATCTCGTGATCGAACATCACCTTGTCGCACTCAAGTCCCTCAATGGCGCGGTCAACCATCACGGCCGGGATGGGCAGGTGGCTGACTTCCTCGCGCAGAGCACGGTCGTCCGAGAACTCGTCGCCCACAACCAGGAACACACCATCGACGCCGCGTGTCACCAACTGACGCAGCAGCTCAAGATCGTCCTCGGCACTTCCACCCGAGCTGGTAATAAAGAGTGCATAGCCGTCCTCGCGGCAGCGTTTCTCTAGACTGCCGGCGAGCGAGGCAAAAAAGCGGCTCTCGATATTGGGCACGATAAGACCCAGGGTGCGCGATTCGCGCATGACCAGGCTGCGCGCGATCTGGTTGGGAACATAATGGTTTTGTGCGGCAACTTCCTTGATGCGCTTGCGGTTTTCTTCCGAGATACGGCAAGGTCGGTTGTTAAGGACAAGCGAGACCGACGAGGGGGAAAGCCCCACCTCCTGGGCAATCTGCTTGAGAGTAACCTTGTTGCCCATCTCGCTCCTTCCGAGTATTCGCGCAATCTCTTGAAAGTATAGCGACCGTCCCTCTACCTCGATGATAAACACTTTACCAATCCGGTAAACGGCACTTTTATCGCCGCCAGCGCAAGCCGATTGGTGCATTGGGGTCAGGTTACTTTGCACCAAATCCATCCGGGTGGGGTATATTGCATTCGATTGATGAAAACGACCACCATAAGGCGGATATTCGTATGCACGAGAATGACTTTTTTAACGAGGACCTGCTCTGCGCGCTCGCCGGTGTTGCCGGCGAGGACAACGTGCTCATGAGCGAGCCCATGCGCGAGCACACCACGTTTAAGATCGGCGGCCCGGCCGATGTGTTTGTCACGCCCGATACCGAGCAGGGCCTCGTCGCCACGCTTGACACCTGCTACCGCTGCGACCTGCCGCTCACCATCGTGGGCAACGGCTCCGACCTGCTCGTCGGCGACAAGGGCATCCGCGGCGTCGTCGTGGTGCTGGGCGAAGGTCTCTCCAACATCACCGTCGACGGCACGCATGTCACGGCAGCAGCCGGCGCGCTGCTCTCGGATGTCGCGGCCGCGGCAGCCGAGGCCGGCCTTACTGGCTTGGAGCCCATCTCGGGCATCCCCGGCTCGGTCGGCGGCGCCTGCTATATGAACGCCGGTGCCTACGGCGCCTGCATGGCCGACGTGCTGGAGTCCGTGCGCGTCTACAAGCCTGCTCGCCAGCTCGACGACGGTACCCGCGGCAGCGGTAACATCATCGAGTTCGATGTCGATGAGCTCAACCTGGGCTATCGCAAGAGCCGCATCGCCGACGACGGCTTTATCGTACTCTCGGCAACCTTCAACCTCGCCCCGGGCAACGCCGCGATGATCAAGGCCGACATGGACGATTACCGCCAGCGCCGCGAGGACAAGCAGCCGCTCGACATGCCGAGCGCCGGCTCCACCTTCAAGCGCCCCGAGGGCTACTTTGCCGGCAAGCTCATCATGGACGCCGGCCTGCGCGGCCACGCCATCGGCGGTGCACAGGTGAGCGAGAAGCACTGCGGCTTCATCGTCAACGCCGACCACGCCACCGCAGCCGACGTCGACGAACTCATCCGCCACATCCAAACAACCGTTAAAGACCAGTTCGGAGTAGACCTAGAACCCGAAGTCCACCGAGTAGGCGAATTCCTCTAAAAAGAAGGCCCCGAAAGGGAGAGGCTTCGTAAGGAAGTCCTCTCCCTTTCGGCTTTTATAATCCCCCACTTATGATTGAATTGGCAGGTAAAATCATAAGTGGAGAATTACAATAGGGAAGGAGGACTTGACTATGGCGAATGGAAATGCAGCGGCTCGGCTCGGCTCGGCTCGGCTCGGCTCGGCTCGGCTCGGCTCGGCTCGGCTCGGCTCGGCTCGGCTCGGCTCGGCAGGAGCATAGCGCCGTTTTTTCAGCGTGTCAAGTCTTATTTCATACAATTTATAACGAACCAGTTGCCGGAGACAGGGCGCATTATGCCTTGGCTTCGGCTTTTTGCGTTTGCCGGAAGGATGGTGGTTTGATATTGAAGTCCTAACCACGACCGGCAAATCGATCTTTTCCGGTTAAAACTTCTATCTTCTCCGGCGTGTCCGCTGTCGGAGGAAGAAAATAGCGGATAGAATTATTTTGGAGGAATAAAAATGAAGAAGAAACTTCTAAGCCTTCTGCTTGCGTTGTGCCTTGTGATGGCACTTGTTCCGATGACAGCGTTTGCAGAAGAGAACGAGCAAAGCAGCAAAACCTCAATCACAACAGTAGATGAGCTTTTGCAATTTGCAAAAGCTGTGGACAATGGCGAATATGACGATAAAACAGATGCGGTTGTATCTCTTAATGCAGATTTGGATTTAACAGGTGTTGCGTGGACACCAATTGGCAGCGTATTTGCTGCTGATGGAACTCTGCTGCATTACTTCAGCGGCAAATTTTACGGAAACGGGCATACGATTTCCAATTTAGATTTTTCCGAAAACTATGGAAAGACAGAGTATCCGTCTTTCGGGTTCTTCAGCGAGATTTATGGTGCTGAAATTTCCGGCTTGACAATTCAGGGAAAACTTGATGTGTCTAATTCTGCCCCCGTCTTTTTTGGAACAGTTGCGGGTGTTGCAGCAGATAGCAAAATTTCTGATTGCGTTTCAGATGTATCGTTCACGGATACAGATAAATATATTAACGGTACTGTGGCTATGTGCGGATATGCAATAAATAGCACGATTGAGTACTGCCAAAACAAGGGGGATTTTTCAGTAATGAAGGACACCTCCCAATTTTGGATGGGTGGTATCGCAGGTCTTGCTGAAAACAGTACCGTACAGTATTGTGCCAATACAGGCGATATGACTTCTTGGACACCTTCTACCGGTGGAATTGTTGGACAGTTGATTCAGAACTCAAAGGTCATAAATTGTTATTCCACGGGAAAAATGGTCCCTCTTGGCAATGGCACTACGGATTTCGGCGGCATTGCAGGCATAGTTGGTGCAGGTACAGAAATCAAACATTGTTATTTTGCCGGTGAAGTGGATTTGTCTCAATATACAGCCACTACACCTTATAAGCGTTTAGGCGGCATTGCAGGCGGTGTTTCTTCTGATACGCCTGCTTTTGAAAACAATTATTTCGTGGGAACTGAGAATGTCCCGGCTTGCTTTAAGTACCAGAATGCTGGAACAGAAAAGACCCTTGACTCCATGAAAACGGAAGATTTCTTTAATGAAATCACTGCCGCTGGCGGCAATTATCGATTTAACCCAAATGGCACGCCTATTCTGCCGGCACCGAAATATGCAGTTTCTTTTGTTGTAACACCTGCTGATCTGACAAATGTAATCATCAAAGTGAACGGTCAGGTAGTAACAAACCCCGCCAATTTGGAGGCGGGTACTTATCAAGTCGAAGTCAGCGCAGATAATTGCGAGGTTTTCAATTCCAGTATTACGATTACGGCTGATACAGCAACTCATACGCATACTATCGCAATGACTTATTTGCCTGCCGACTACACCAAAGTCGATGCAGCCATTGCCAAAGCAAATGCCCTGAACAAGAATGACTACAAGGATTTCTCCGGTGTGGAAGCCGCTGTCAAGGCTGTTGTCCGTGACAAGAACATCACTGAACAGAGTGAAGTTGATGCAATGGCAAAGGCTATCGAAGATGCGATTGCTGCTCTTGAGAAAAAACCCGCCAGCACCAAAGAGAAAAAACCTGCCGGCACCAAACCGGGAACAACCGATAAGCTTCCGCAGGCTGGCGATGCAAACAGCTTTGCTTTGTGGATCGCCCTGTTGTTTATCAGCGGCGGTACAGCAATCGTTACAACCGTTTACGGCAGAAACAAAAAGCGCAGCGTAAAGTAAAACTAAGTATTTAGTCCAAGGGGCCGTCTCTTTCTTATATTCAGACAACCAGTCCGGTATGTAGCGCGTTGGACCCAAAAGGGCCGCGTGCCCGCCCGCAATATATTTGATTGATCGCGAGTTCCGCACGCAAAGAAGGCCACTTAATGTGGCCTTCGTCTTGCGCAGGACTGCCCGAGCAGGCAATCAAATATATTGCGGGCGGGCACGCGGCCCAATCGGCGTTACGACAGCGCAATACCGCCGAGCCAGCCCCAGCGCACGCCAGAGCCCGTACCATAGAAGCTAATAAACGAGTCAAGCGACTTAGACGTAATGGCGCCCTCGTTGCTCATAACGATGCCACCGCCAACATAGATGCCCACATGACCGTAGAGCAGACCAGGCGTGCCGGTGCCGCTGTGCGACGAGTCGGCCACGATCATGCCCACCTGCAGCGCCGAACGATCGGAGCTATAGCACCAGGCGTTGAACATGTCGCACGCGTTGCCGCCAAAGTAGCCCACGCCGGCGTTGCGGAACACGTTGGTAACCCAGGCGGCGCACCAGTTCAGGCCAGGCGAAGGCGTGGAATAGCATGCGTTGACGACAGCCTGCTGTTTGCCCGATCCGGCGTTCTGCTGCGGGGTTCCGGGAGCGTACGAACCGCCGCCCGAGTTCGAACCGCTCGAAGAGTTGTTCTTGTTCGCCGCAGCCGCAGCAGCTGCGGCGGCCTTCTTGGCGGCCTCCTCGGCCTGGGCGGCAGCGAGAATCTCGGAATCGCGCTGGGCCATGAGCTCCTTGACGTCATCGGAAAGGCCGTTCAGCACGGTCTGGACCTCTTGCTGCTTGGCCTGCATGTCCTGCATCTGGGCCGTCTGCTGGTCCTTGAGCTTCTCCAAGTCGGCCTTCTGCGACTCGAGCTCGGACTTTTGCGTGTCGAGCTCCTTTTGGATGGTCTGAATGTCCTCGATGGCGTCGCGATCGCTCTTGTTGATCTTCTCGACGTAATGAGCGTTGGCGACGAGTTCCTCAAACGAACCCGATGCCAGCAGCAGCGACAGGATATTGGTGCCGCCCGACTTGTAGCTGGCGGCAACGCGATCGGAAAGGTCGCCGCGCTTCTTCTTAAGCTCGGCCTTCTTGGTGTCGATCTGAGCCTGCGTCTCGTCAATCTGGCCCTGTACGCCTTCGATATCGCTGAGCGTCTGGGCATTCTTATTGGCGAGCGCCGCGTACTCGTTGGCGATGCTGTCGAGCTGGGCCTGGACCTCGTCGAGCTGGGCCTGGGCGGCATTCAGTTTGTCAGTGGTTTCCTTTGTGGCCTCAGCCGCATGGGCGCGAACGGGCAAGCCAAAAAGAACGGCCGCGGAAGCGGCGCCGAAAAGAGCCTTAAGGGCAGTGCGGCGCGAAAGCTCCTGCGTAAAGATGGAATCGTTGTTTGGTGACATATGTACTCCGTTACATGTTTATTTATATGTCGCTCAACTTAAACATATTAGCGTACATAGAGCGCATCCCAACGATTTCCACGAACGGCAGCAAATCGCATGGTCGGCGGCTCGTAAATGCGTCCCAAGCTAAAGGCAAAGATTATGCAAGTAACGCCCTATGAGTACGTTAACATCAATCCTCTGGTTTTCCTGCCCCGCGCGTTTTGGGCGCCCCTAGCTGCGCTATACTCCCCTCAAGAAGTGTTCCTGATTCGATAGGAGACTACATGTCCAAAGCACTCGACCCCAAAGACACCTGCGTCCTCGTTACCGGCGGCGCCGGCTTTATCGGCTCGCACACCGTCGTTCAGCTGCTCGAGGGCGGCTACCAGGTTGTCGTCGTCGATGACCTCTCCAACTCCAGCGCTGTCGCCATCGACCGCGTCAAGACCATCGTGGGCGACGAGGCCGCCAAGAACCTCACCTTCTACGAGGCCAACGTGCTCGACCGCGATGCGATGAACAAGATCTTCGATACCCACCAGATCGACCGCGTCATCCACTTCGCCGGCTTTAAGGCCGTCGGCGAGTCGGTGAGCAAGCCCGTCGAGTACTACCACAACAACATCGAGAACACCCTGGTGCTCATCGATGTCATGCGCAACCATGGCTGCAAGTCCATCATCTTCTCGAGCTCCTCAACCGTCTACGGCGATCCCGACAACCCGCCCGTCACCGAGGAGGATCCCAAGAAGCCCGCGACCAACCCCTATGGTTGGACCAAGTGGATGATTGAGCAGATTCTCATGGACGTCCACACCGCCGACCCCGAGTGGGACGTCGTGCTACTCCGTTACTTCAACCCCATCGGCGCCCATCCGTCGGGCCTGATCGGCGAGGACCCCAAGGGCATCCCCAACAACCTGGTGCCCTACGTCGCGCAGGTCGCCGTGGGCAAGCTCGAGGCCGTTCAGGTCTTTGGCAACGACTACCCCACCCCCGACGGCACCGGCGTGCGCGACTACATCCACGTTTGCGACCTGGCTTCTGGTCACGTGGCCGCCCTCAACTGGATGAACGGCAAGACCGGCGTCGAGATCTTTAACCTGGGCACCGGTACCGGCACCTCGGTGCTCGAGGTCGTTGCCGCCTTCTCCAAGGCCTGCGGCAAAGAGCTGCCCTATGTGATCCGCGAGCGCCGCGCCGGCGACATCGCCGCCAACTGGTGCGATGCCTCCAAGGCCGAGCGCATGATGGGCTGGAAGGCTCAGTACGACATCGCGGACATGTGCCGCGACAGCTGGAACTGGCAGAGCCACAACCCCAACGGCTTCGCCGACGCTGAGTAGTCACTCCTCCGCGCTAGATTTTGGGCCCCGGTCTCCAATGTGAGACCGGGGCTTTTTTCATGGCATGTAACCATTCACCGAAATACTTCCAACTTTTTTATCTTGCATGTACATGTTTAAACAACTTGTTTTACAATAGGCGTATCGAATCAGAACACCGGGGGCGGACTGTTCTTCCATCGGCAGGACGGCCCCACGACAAAAAGGTTGGTGAGCGCATTCATGGAGCGTGCAAGCGGTGTCCTCATGCCCGTCTCA
>CAKUGH010000065.1 GCA_934654605.1 uncultured Collinsella sp.
AGATAAATGTGCCGTAGGTAGTGCCGCGACGGTTGCTCTCGCTAATCACCTGCTCCTCGCCGCGGCGCACCCTTCCGCTCTCGTCGAGCGAAAGCTGCGAGGCGGTCATCCAATAGTAATCGTCATCTTTACGCAGGTCCTCGTCTCGATGCTTTCCGACCACGGCGATAAAACTCTCGTTGTAGCGATCCGAACCCGAGACGCTGCCCGACTTAACGTCGCTGATCCACACCTGCTCTATACCCTTGTGGTCATGCTTGTTGCTGCTGTTGTATTGCTGACCGCTCATGCTCATGGTTCCGACCATGGACCCCAAGCCCTGGGCACCGCTCTGCGCCGTGTTGCAGGCAAAGTCGCGGAACACATCGCCGCCCACGAGCACCTCGTCGACCGCCGGCTGCTCGGACAGGCCGTCAAGGTTGGCAGTGGCAAGGGCAATAGGCGCCAAGGTGCACGGATAGCGCTTATCCTGAGCGCTATCCTTCCATGCGCTGTTGGGCACATGCATCAGTCCATAGGAGGCGAGGAGCCCGTCTCTGTATTCCTTGCAATCGGAAAGTTTGAACTCGCCAGACTCCGAGTCAAAATACGCGTAGCGGTACAGCGCGCCGTACAGCTCCTTGCTGCCGTCATAAGCGTCGTAATCAAAAGCGCTGCGTTGCCAGTCATAGCCCGCAAGAATAAGGCCCGTGACGGTTTCACCCGTCTTCTTTCCTTCTTCATCGTAGGCGGCAAACGTGCCGAACGTCGCATTCGCAGCGACCATGGTCTTGCCGTTCGCGGAGAGGGAGATTGCGCCCGCGTCACCCAGAGCATCGACATGGACGAGCGCACCCTTGGATGCATCCCACGAGAACAGCTCGCAATGCGTCGACTTATCAATATTCTTCTTGCCGTAGGGTGCCGAGACCACGATGGCGAGGTCATCGCAAAAATCGCGATCGAGGTCGCCGGCCGCTAGCGAAACGACAGGAGCTGACTGAAGCTGCGTCCAGGAGTCGTTCCCGCCCTTGTTGTGCGTGGTGTAGTCCGCGGCGTTACCGGCATCGATCTTGACGACGCTCTGTTTCCAGTTGCCGCCCTCCAAGTCGTACATGTCGACTACAGCCTTGCGCACGCCGTTCTCGTCGACATAGCAGCCCGCGTAGACAAAAAGCTCGTCGACGCCGTCGCCATCGACATCGCCCGCCTCGACATCAAAGACGGCGTCGTGCTCTTGCAGGTAACCGGCGTTCAGATACTTAAAACGGCTTCCGTCCATCATATTGGTGTTGACCGTCACCGGCAGGTGTGTGTCGAGAGTGCGCGTACGCCCGTTGCTAAACGAGTAGAGGACCAGCTCAACCTTTCCGGCGTATGACTTGCCGTCAATCGTGGTAGAAGAACTGTCGCCGTAGGCACGAAGTTCGGCAACGCGGCTCTTTTTGCCCGTGCTGGCGTCGCTGCAGAACTCAACACTCGTGGCGTGAATGCCCGAGAAACCGTTATTGTCGTTGGCGAGTACTGTTGAGGACTCATTGTTGCTTAGGTACGACCAGGTGCCGCCACCGTAGTCGCTATGCTTGTAGAGATCGCTGTTCGTATCGAAGTTGTTGACGTTTTGCCAGAACTTTGCGGCGCCCCACACACTTCCATAGCCATCGGTGAGTTTGCTGCTGCCGCCAATGTCACCGCGCTCGACGTTCTCGAGCTTGTCGCGCAGAGTGTAGCGATTGCCATGGCTACCGTTAGCTGCCATATAGACCTCGCTGCGCGTGGCAAACGTCGTGGGGGTATCGGTGGAATAGGGGCCAACGGTATCGGCCGGAATGTCCTCGTTCGTGCCCAGGCCCAGGTCGCTATAGTCCTGCTCGGTCATATCGGTGATTGCGGGCGTGTCCGCCGCCTGAGCAACCTGGGGTGTGGCCGTGAAGCAGGCGACGCTCGTGGCGATCAACGCAGCAAGCGCCGCCGTCCCAACAAGCGGGATTTTCGACAACCGACGAATGTAGGGGTGTGGAACGTGCATGGGGGACCTCGCTTTACTCGAGTGGAGTCGGCTCATTTTTGCAAATGATACGTCCGACGCCCGATATCACGTGTCTCATTTTCGCCAACGGCGTGTCTCATTTTTTAAAAGTGGGGGTATTGGACGAGAATTGTCCAAGCTCAACTGCCATTTTTGCGACACATATTCCGCAGAGCTCCTCATCGGGAAACGGCATCCCACTTTGAGCCCCGATTCTGGGACGCACTTTCCACTTAGGCCCTCAACGGGAAACCACGTCCCATTTTGAGCCCCGATTCCGGGACGCACTTTCCTGTTGTGGCTCGTCGGGAAAGCGTGTCCCACTTTGGAGGCTGATTGTGGGACGCAGTTTCCCGTTGGAGCGCCTTTGGGAAAGTGCATCCCGTTTCTTGACCGAATAATGGGACGCAATTTCCCGTTGGAACGCCTTTGGGAAAGTGTGTCCCACTTCGAACGCCCAGAGTGGGACGCACTTTCCGCAAAGCACCTCAACGGGAAACTACGTCCCATTCCAAAGGCAAATTCCGGGACGCATTTTCCGAAAGCCTGCCCATCCGGAAAGCCCGTCCCACTTTGGACGCATCCGGGCACTGAACCATCGACCTATCAGGCCTCCCATCAATAAAGAGGCGTCCTCCCGGGCGGCGGCGCACGAATTTCATCGCGAGTTCCGCACGCAAAGAAGGCCACTTAATGTGGCCTTCTTCTTGCGCAGGACTGTAAAGCAGGGAACTTCGTGCCCCGACGCCCGGGAGGACGTTACATTTAGAAAGATGGGCCGACCGCCGTCAGCGATGGGAGCTACTCCCCCAGCACGGCCTTTTTGGCGGCTGCAGCCATGTTGTCCAAATCTTCCTTAGTGGGATGATCCTTTGCGGCGACCCAGTTGTCGAGCAGCAACTTAGCGCGGGCGTTGTCGGGATCCTGCTCGAGCATGGCCTCGTAGCGTTGCTTGACCGCGGGGCCCATCTTGCCCTGGCACATGGCCCAGCCCGCAAGCTCGGCGTCATCGGCCAAATTGGAGGTCACGCGGTCGATAATCTGCTGGTAATAGCTCTGGTCGGCACCAAAGCCGCAGGTACCAAAGAGGAAAACGCGCTTGCCGTGCAAGGCAGAGAGCAACGCCGCGACCGAAGGCGTGCATGCGCCCTTGTCGCACCAAAAACCGACGAGCACCGTGTCAGCTGCGCTGGCACCCTGCGCCTCGAGCGCAACCTGCTCGGCATCCGCATCGTCGCTCAACGCCGCGGCGTGGACAAACTCAACGCCCGCAGCCTGCAGAGCGCGCTTGATCGCGCCCGAAACCATCCTGGTATTACCGCTCTTGCTGTTAACCACCAAAGAGCACGTCATAGTCACGTTGCCTCGTTTCCCCCAAAACTAAAGCCACTAATGCAATTTATTAGATGAATATCTTAGTACTAACGACGCAGATGTAAACCACCTGCCGCTAATCGGCAGCTCTCACTGGGCAAACTGGCTGCGGTAGAGCTCGGCGTAGAAGCCGCCTGCTGCGAGCAGTTCGTCGTGCGTGCCGCGCTCGATAATCTCGCCGTCTCGCATGACCAGGATGCAGTCGGCGTTACGGATCGTCGACAGGCGGTGCGCCACGACAAAGCCCGTGCGGCCGGCCATGAGCTCGTCGAATGCCGCCTGCACCTGCAGCTCGGTACGGGTATCGATGCTCGATGTTGCCTCGTCCAGTAGCAGAATCGCCGGGTCGGTAAGCATGACGCGCGCGATGCACAGCAGCTGTTTTTGACCCTGGCTAAACGTGCCGCCGTCCTCGCCGATCACCGTATCGTAGCCGCCCGGTAGCTGCACGATAAACTTGTGCGCATGCGCGCGCTTGGCCGCCTCGATAACCTGTTCGCGTGTGGCATCGGGACAACCATAGGCGATGTTTTCGGCCACGGTGCCCTCGAACAGCCAAGTGTCCTGCAGCACCATGCCAAAGGCGCGGCGCAGGCTCGCACGCGTGTAGTCACGCGAGGAGCGGCTATCGACCGCGATGCGCCCAGCATCGATATCGTAAAAGCGCAGCAGCAGGTTGATGAGCGTCGTCTTGCCACAGCCCGTGGGACCGACGAGGGCAAAGCGCGTACCGGGCTTGGCATCAATGCAGATATCCTGCAGCAGTTTGCGGTCGGGCACATAGCTAAAGTCCACATGCTCAAACGAAACCTCACCCTTCGGGACGGCGAGCTCAATGGCATCCACAGCGTCGGGCTCCTGCTCGCGCGCATCGAGCAACGCGAACATGCGGCGCGCCGAGGCGTACGCGGTCTGGATCTGCGTGATGACGTTCGTGACCTCGTTGAACGGCTTAGTGTACTGGTTGGCGTAGGACAGGAAGATCTGCACGCCGCCCACCGTGAGCGCCGCAGGCACGCCCGTGATCACGCCCGCGCAGCCGATAACCGCGACCACGGCATAGATGATGTTGTTGATAAAGCGCGTACCGGGGTTGGAAAGCGAACCCATAAACTGCGCGCGCTCGCCCGCCGTGTAGAGCTCGGCGTTGAGGGCATCGAAGCACTGCTGCGCATTTGGGCCATAGGCAAACGCGTCCACGAGTTTTTGCTCGCCCACATACTCCTCGATATGACCGCCCAGCTGCCCCTGAATACGCTGCTGAGCCGTAAAGCTCTTGTTGGACAGTTTGGCGATGGCGCCGGCAGCAAAGATGGAAAGCGGCGTGACGAGCACCACCACGAGCGTCATGGTCAGGTTGATGGAGAGCATAAACGCGAGCGTGCCCACGATGGTGATGACGCCGGTAAAGAGCTGCGTAAAGCCCTGCAGCAGGCCGTCACCCACCTGATCGACGTCGTTGACCACGCGGCTCATAAGGTCGCCGTGTGCGTGGCTGTCGATAAAGCTGAGCGGCATACGGCTGAGCTTGTCGCTCGCCTCCACGCGCATGTCGCGCACCGTCTCGTAGGACAGGCGGTTGACGCAATAGCCCTGCAGCCACTGGAAGGCCGCGGCACCCACCACGACCAGCGCGAGCTTGGTGACGAGCGGCAGCAGCGCGTCAAAGTCCACCCGTCCGGCGGCAACGATAAGGTCGATGCCCTCGCCGATGAGGATGGGTGTGTAGAGCTGCAAGATCACCGAGATGGCGGCACTCACAAACGACGCCATAAACGAAATGCGGTGCGGACGCACGTAACCCATCAGGCGACGGGTCACCGCGCCCACGGGATAGCGCTCGGGATCACCGGGCTGGCGCGGGCCATCGCCCAGGTCGTTAAGGTTATCGTTGCCGGACACATTGGCCGTCATCGTGGCGACCGAGCCGGAAGAAGTATACGGATTCATCTAGCAGCCCTCCTTTGCGCAGGTGGATGCCGGGGCGCACGCGGCGCCTGAGGCGAGCACGGGGCTTGGGGCGAGCGCGGACGCCGCGCTCCCCTGCTGGCCCTCGAGCTCTTCGCGACGAAGCTGCGACTGGCAAATCTCGCGATAGAGCTGGCAGCTTGCGTACAGCTCATCGTGCGTGCCCAGGCCCGCGACCGAGCCGTGGTCGAGCACGCAGATCATGTCGGCATCGCGCACGGTCGAGACGCGCTGGCTCACGATGACGGTCGTCAGCGGCAGCCCGCCCTCGGCGGCACCGCGCACGCTGCGTTCGCGAATGGCGTGGCGAAGCGCCGCGTCGGTCTTAAAATCGAGTGCCGAGGCGGAGTCGTCCATGATCAGAATCTGCGGCGAGCCCACTAAGGCGCGCGCGATGGTCAGGCGCTGACGCTGGCCACCGCTAAAATTCTTGCCGCCCGCCTCGACCGGGGCGTCGAGCCCCTGCGGCTTGTTGCGCACGAACTCGCTCGCCTGCGCCATATCGAGCGCCGCCAAAAGATCCTCGTCGGTCGCAGCCTCATCGCGCCATGTCAGGTTGCTGCGGATAGTGCCACTCACCAGCGACGCACGCTGCGGAACAGTCGCAACCACATGGCGCAGCTGGTCGAGCGGCCAGGTGTGCACGTCGGTACCCATCACATTCACGCTGCCGACACCCGCATCGTACAAGCGCGGGATGAGCGAGACGAGCGTCGACTTACCGCTGCCCGTGCCGCCGATAATGCCGAGCGTTTTGCCCAGCGGCAGCTCCAGAGTCACGTCATCAACGGCGTTGGCCGCGCCCGCGCCAAAGGAGAAGCTCGCGTGGCTGAAGCTCAGCGCGGGGACCGGGGCAGCGGCGCCTGCCGCGTTCGGCTCGGGCAGAGCGACCGGCTCGTTGCCCTCGTCGGTAATGCTCGGCACGCAATTGAGTACCTCGTTGATACGTGACGCGCTGGCGCTCGCCTTGGTAAAGACCACGACCAGGTTGGCAACGTAGACGATGGAGGTCAGGATCTGCGTCATATAGTTGACGAAGGCCATGACCTGGCCCTGCGTGAGCTCGCCCACGTTCACCTGGATGCCGCCCACCCACAGGATGGCGCACACGCCCAGGTTCATCACCAAAAACGTGACGGGGTTGAGGATCGACGAGAGCTTGCCCACCGCGATTGCGACACGCGCCTGGTCATCGGCAGCCTGGGCAAAACGCTCACGCTCGTGACTCTCGCGCACAAAGGCTCGGACCACGCGGGCGCCCGAAAGTCCCTCGCGGCAAATAAGCGCGATGCGATCGAGCTTTGCCTGCAGCTGCTTGTAGTACGGGATGCAGCGCGCCATGACAAACCAAAACACCAGGCCGATGGCGGGCGTGCAAATCAAAAAGATCATGCCGAGCTTAAGGTCGATGGCAAGGGCCGCGACCATGGAGCCCACCGCCAGGAAAGGCCAGCGGATGAGCATACGCACGCCCAGCGCCACGGCGAGCTGCACCTGGTTGACGTCGTTGGTAATGCGCGTGATGAGCGACGGCGTGCCAAAGCGATCGAGCTCAGCATAGCTCAGCTTGTTGATGTGCTGGTAGAGTGCGCCGCGAATGTCGGTACCCATGCCCTGCGAGGTGAGCGCCGCCATCTTCTGGCAGACAAGCGTAAACGAGATGCCGATCACGGCCATGGCGCCAAGCAACATACCGTAGTGGACGACGGCGTTGACATCGTGTGCGCCGATGCCCTTATCGATCATTTGAGCTATGACCAGTGGCGTAAGCAGGTCGAAGATCACTTCGATCAACTTGCACGCAGGGCCAATCACCATATACCGGCGAAACTTACCGCCGAAACGCCTAAGCAGCTCAATCATAAAAAGGCGCTCCCTATCATCATCCACACTCAATTCGAACCATGATAGTACTGCCACCCCAGAGGATGCGTAAACAACCCAGCAAAGACGCGAATCCTTAGACAGGTAAGCACCAATGCCCCGGCGCAACCAACGAGCAATACTCCACACGGGATAGAACTGTTCAGATCAATGCACCTTTACGGGTGATTTTTGGACGACGGGGTCCGGGAGGCGGCGAGGTATTTGGTAGTCGAGCGATCCCGCAGGCGAAGCCGAGGACCAGCGAGACGTTGCCCCATAACGCCCGAATCGCGGGACCCCCGATGTTTTGGCAACGCCAGCGAGCAACACAACGCACGGGATTGAATTCTTCAGATAAACGCGCCTTTACGGGTGATTTTTGGACGACGGGGTCCGGGAGGCGGCGAGGTATTTGGTAGTCGAGCGATCCCGCAGGCGAA
>CAKUGH010000066.1 GCA_934654605.1 uncultured Collinsella sp.
TTTCGCTTATGGATCGTGCCTCGATTGAGGTTCGTGAACTCGGCCGCGTACAGATTGCCGGCGGCATTGTGCGCACCCATGCATTGCTGCAGGTTGAGCGCGATGTGTGGATGCCGTTCTACCTGTTGGAACCGTCTCGCCCAAAGCTTGACGAGCAGGGACTCAAGCACTGCTATATCTGCCCACATGGCCACCAGGGCGCGGGCGCCGCAAGTATTGCCGGCGTTACGGGCGTGCCGGCGGTTGATGATGCGGTCCGCAAGTTTAACTACGACTACGGCCTGCGCTTGGCGCGTATGGGCTATGTGACCGTCTGCCCTGACGCCCGCGGCTGGGGATACCGTCGCGACTGGAAGGGCCAGGGCGATGACGAGAACAGCTTCCTGCGCGGTACGTGTCTAAACCAGGCGCGCATGGCGGAGCCGCTGGGTCTTACCGTTGCGGGTCTCAACGCCTGGGACAACATACGACTGATCGATTATCTAGAAGCGCGTGGCGATATCGCCATGTACGACCTGGGATGCTTTGGTTTTTCGGGCGGCGGCTATATGACGCTGTATCTTGCTGCGCTCGACTCACGCGTGCGCAAGGCGTTTGTCTCGGGCTATCTGTATGGTGTCGACGATTCGCTGATGCACCTTAACGGTAATTGCAGCTGCAATTACACGCCCGGACTCTGGCGCTTGCTTGACATGGGCGATATCGCCTCGCTCATCGCGCCACGTCCACTGCTGGTGCAAAGCTGCGAGGAGGACCATCTAAACGGCGTTCGCGGTCTAGCAAATGTTGATGAGCAGCTCGATATCGTGCGCGACGCCTACGAGCTGCTGGGTTGTGGCGAGGGATTGCGTCATGAGGTTTGTCCGGGTGGACACCATCTGGGCGTGACGCACCTTGCCGAGGATATCGAGTGGCTTGATTGTCATGCTGCGGCAGGCGCCCGTGCATAGGCCCTCGGTATGCTGCGGATGAACGATAGATACCTATAAGACCGCCGATGGGCGGGTGAGGAGAAGATTATGGAAACGAAGGGCTTGAGCGAGTCGACCATTTGCTGTTTTGGCGACTCGACGACCTGGGGCGATAACGGCTGCGGTGGGGGAGGCAACGATATTTCGTGGACCTCGCACCTGGGCGCGCTGTTGGGTGGCGCTACGGTCGAGAACTTTGGCATCAAGGGCTCGCGCATTGCCATCAAGGCCGACCGCACCGATTCGTTTGTCGAGCGCCTGGACGGCATCGATGACGCGGCCGATGTCTACATTGTCTTTGGCGGCGTTAACGACTTTAGCCGCAACGTGCCGTTGGGACAGCTGGGCAGCACGGACGTGCACGAGTTCTACGGTGCACTCGACTACCTGATCCGCACCATCACCGCGCGCTCGCCCCAGGCGAAGCTGGTGTTTATGACCCCGTGCAAGACGAGTGGCAAGCACGAGAAGGATATCCCGGCAAGCGGTGAGCTCAACCACCTGGGCCTGACGCAGATCGCCTACGTAAAGGCGATGCTCGAGGTCTGCGATCACTACTCGGTGCCGGTGATCGACCTGTACGCGCAAAGCGGCATCAGCCCGTTTTTGCCCGAGCACCGCGAGCTATATATGCCGGACGGATTGCACTACAGCCCGGCCGGCTATGAGCGTCTAGCGCATCGAATTGCCGCGGGGCTTGTTGCCGTTTGCCGCTAAAAGCCTGCCGTTCGCGGGGAATGTAGGGTTAACGTTCACCCTACATTCCCCGTTCGCGTTACACTAAGGTTAACGTTCACCCATCATCAACGTCAGAGGGGACAGCAATGGGTTGCAATCAGATTCTGGATAGCTACATCGAGCAGCTGATCGAGACGTCTACGCCGCAGGCACCCGCTTGGAACATCGAAAAGCTCCGTGCCGGCAAGGAGAACACCTGGAACTACATCGATGGCTGCATGATCAAGGCACTCATCGAGCTGTACGAGATCACGGGTGAGCAGCGCTATCTGACGTTTGCCGACGACTACATCGACTTCTTTGTCCAGGAAGACGGCACCATCAAGCATTACAAGCCCGAGGAGTACAACCTCGACAACGTCAATGCGGGCAAGACCCTCTACAAGCTGTACGACCTGGTGGGCAAGCCCAAGTACCGCGCCGCCATGGACACAATCTATCGCCAGCTCGAGACCCAGCCGCGCACCAAAGAGGGCGTGTTTTGGCACAAGGCCGTCTATCCCAACCAGATTTGGCTCGACGGCATGTATATGGCCCAGCCGTTCTACATGCAGTACGAGCTGAGCTTCCACAACCGCCGCGCCTGCTCGGACAGCTTCCATATGTTCCAGGTCGTGCACGATCTTATGCGCAACCCGCTCAACGGCCTGTACTATCACGCCTACGATGCGAGCCGCAAGCAGTTCTGGTGCGATCCGGTTACCGGCCTTTCGGCGAACTTTTGGCTGCGCGCCGAGGGCTGGTTTGCCATGGCGCTTATCGATACGTGGGAGCTCATGCCGCCCTCGATGTCGGCCGAGAAGGACGAGATCCGCAAGATGTTCCACGACTTGATCGACGCCATGCTGCCGTATCAGGACGAGAAGACCGGCATGTGGCACCAGGTCATCAACCTGCCCAACATCGCCCCCAACTATCTGGAGGAGTCGGGCAGCGCCATCTTTGCCAACGCCATCATGAAGGGCGTGCGCCTGGGCGTGCTGGGCGAGCGCTACTACCAGCATGGCCGTCGTGCCTTCGACGGCATCTGCGAGACCTGCCTGTCCGAGCACGATGGGCAGCTGGCGCTCGACAACATCTGCCTGGTTGCCGGCCTGGGCAACACCGCACACCGCGAGGGTACGTTTGGCTACTACATGAGCGAGCCCATCGTCAAAAACGACGCGAAGGGCGTGGCACCGCTCGTGCTCGCCTATATCGAGACCATGCACCACGACAAGCTGGCCGGCAAGCGTGACCCGCTTGCTCCTTCGGGCGTGTGCTCTATCGAGGACCCGTTCGGTGGCTATACGCCGGGCATCAACGCGCACAAAGGATGTGAATAGCGTGGGCGCCATCACCCCAGGCGTGCGCCTGCACGACCTTCCCCAGGGAACGGTCGAGGAACGCATTCGTATGGCGGGCGAGCTCGGCTTTTCGTGCATCCAGCTGCCGAGCAAGGTGCTCTATAAGTCGATGGGCATCAACCGCTTGGGCCTTACGCGCGAGCTTGCCGACCACTTGCGCGCGGTGCTCGACGAGGCAGGCGTCTCGGTCGCCGTGTTCGGCTGCTATAAAAACCTGGCGACGCCCGATCGCCAACAGCTCATGGATAACTATGCCGAGTACGAGGCATGCCTGAACTTTGCCAAGATGCTCGGCGGCTGCCCGGTGGGTACCGAGACCGGTCGTCCCAACGTGCAGAACGCTGTGGCGGACGATCGCATGACCGACGAGGCACTCGACGCATTTGTGGAGGGTCTCAAGTATGTCTGTGGTCGTGCCGAGGCGCTGGGCAGCCAGATTCTGATCGAGCCCGGCTGGAACGAGACGGTCAACACGCCGGAGCGCTGCCGCGAGGTGCTCGAGCGTATTCCAAGCTCGGCGCTCGGCGTGATCTACGATCCGGTGTCGCTGCTGCATCCCAGCGTTGTCGGCGAGGCGCAGGAGATTACCTCGCGCATGCTCTATCTGTGTGGCAGCAAGATTCGTGTACTGCACGCTAAGGATTTTGAGGTCGTGGATAACGAGGACGAGTCCGGCTGGTGCGATGGCACGGGCTCGCGTTTGGTGTGCCATGGCGTGGGCGAGACGGGTCGTTACGACTTTGAGCCCGTCGTTGCCTGGGCCGCTGCCGCCTGTCCGGGCATTCCGTGTGTGGTCGAGAACAGCGTGCCAGCGACGGCGTTGGGCTGTTTGACCACGTTGCAGAGCATGTCTGCGCGCTGCGAGGGCGCGCATCGCGAGCTGTAATGTTGCCGACGGCCATGGTGGCCGATCGGACTACTGGTGTTAGGCGACGGCGAGGTGTTTTCGCCGTCGCCCTATTGGGTTAGATAAGAGGGGAATCGCGTGGCTATCCACATCGTCGAGGAAGCAAATCGTTGTCTGGGCTGCAAAAGGGCGTTCTGCCAGATCAAGGGCTGTCCGGTGCAGACGCCCATTCCGCAGGTCATCGATTTATTCAAGCAGCGTCGTTTGGAGGAAGCAGGCGAGCTGCTGTTCCAGAACAATCCCATGAGCGCGGTCTGCTCCATGGTCTGCAACCATTCGGGCCAGTGTGAGGGTGCATGCATTCAGGGTCGCAAGGGCACGCCGGTGCATTTTTCGAGCATCGAGAACTATGTCTCGACGGCGTATTTGGACCGCAAGGAGTGGAAGCCTGCGCCGTCGTGCGGCAAGCAGGTCGCCGTGGTCGGCTCGGGCCCTGCCGGCATTACCGTGGCTATTAAGATGGCCCAGCTGGGCTGCGCGGTCACCGTGTTTGAGCAGCGCCCCGAGATCGGCGGCGTGCTGGAGTACGGCATCCCCGAGTTCCGTCTGCCGCGCTCGCTGGTGCAAAAGTACCGCCACGTGATGTGCTCGCTCGGCGTGCGCGTGCGCCCCTCGACCACCATCGGCGGCGCGCTGCATATCGACGACCTGCTGCGCGACGGCTACGATGCGGTCTTTGTGGGCACCGGCACTTGGCGTGCCCGCAAGCTGGGGATTCCTGGCGAGTCGCGCGGTAACGTGCTGTTTGGTATCGATTATCTGGTCGATCCCACAAGCGTGGCGATCGGGCAGAACGTGGCGGTTATCGGTGCCGGCAACGTGGCCATGGATGTGGCCCGCACGGCGCTGCGCTCGGGTGCTCGCAAGGTCACCGTGTATGCCCGTTCGCGCCACATCTCGGCAATTGACGACGAGGTCGAGCTGACTGAGCTCGACGGTGCCGAGATCGTGTGCGGCAAGGCCATCTGCGCTATCGACGATAACGGCCCGGTGTTCGAGACGGCCATCTTCGACGAGGACAACAACGTGGTGGGCTACGAGGAAGAGCTCGACCACGCCGCGGCCGATACCATCGTCATCGCGGCCTCGCAGGTGCCCAAGGACAAGCTCGTGCTTACGACGGGCGGTCTGGAGACCGATCATCGTGGCCTGCTTTCGGTCGATGAGCACGGCATGACCACTGTGCCCGGCGTCTTTGCCGCCGGCGACGTGGTCAACGGCCCGCTCACCGTGGTCCATGCCGTGGCCGGCGCCAAGCTTGCCGTCGAAGGCATGACATCCTACCTGGGCCTCTAACCCATCCCACCCTTATCAGTTGCGGTGAAATACGGACTGTTTTGGCTGTCAAACGCCTCAATTGCTCCGTATTCCACCGCAACTTTTTTGTGGGTCGAGCAAAAGGTAGGGGAGTGCGTGCGGCTGTGCGCCGGGCGGTTGCTGGTACGATAGGAGAATCAGCAAGTGCCGCCACGCGGCTCAAACGAAAGGAAGCCTGTATGGAGTCCTCCGCCTATCCGATGCTCTTTAGCCCGATCAAGGTCGGTACGACCGAGGTCAAGAACCGTGTCTTTATGCCGCCGGTGTCCACCAACCTGGCCGACCACGGCTATGTGACCGATGACCTGGTCGATCACTACCGCGCTCGTGCCAAGGGCGGCGTGGGCCTCATCATTACTGAGGTCGTGACCGTCGAGCCCACCTATACCTACCTGCCGGGCGACATGTGCTGCTATGACGACACGTTCATTCCCGGTTGGGAAAAGCTCGCCGCCGCCGTGCACGAGTACGGCTGCAAGATCATGCCGCAACTCTTCCACCCCGCCTACATGGCCTTTAACATTCCGGGCACGCCGCGCCTGATCGCCCCTTCCTTCGTGGGCCCGTCCTACGCCCGCGAGGCACCGCGCCCCATTACAGTTGACGAGATTCACGAGCTCACGCACCAGTTTGGCGACGCTGCCGTTCGTATGCAGAAGGCCGGCGTCGATGGCGTCGAGGTTCATGCTGCCCACGCCCACGGTATGCTCGGCGGCTTCTTGACCCCGCTCTACAACAAGCGTACCGACGAGTACGGCGGCTCGCTCGATGCCCGTATGCGCTTTTTGCTCGAGGTCATCGCCGAGATTCGTGAGCGCTGCGGCAAGGACTTCATCATCGACGTTCGTATTTCGGGCGACGAGTACACCGATGGCGGCCTGACCCTCAACGATATGATCTATGTCTCGCGTCGCCTGGAGAAGGCCGGCGTCGATATGATCCACGTTTCGGGCGGCACCACCATCAAGCGCGGCTCCGCGATTCCCGCCGCCGGCACGCAGCAGGCTTCGCACGCCGCCTGCTCGCGCGAGATCAAAAAGCACGTCAACATTCCCGTCGCCACGGTCGGCCGTATTAACGAGGCATGGATTGCCGAGGAGCTGATCGAGGACGGCGCCGCCGACATCTGCATGATGGGCCGCGCCAACCTGTGCGATGCCGAGTTCTGCAACAAGGCGGCTGCCGGCAACGCCGACGAGATTCGCCCCTGCATCGGCTGCCTGCGCTGCCTGAACGGCATCATGTTCGGCAAGCGCATCTCCTGCACCATCAATCCCGATGTTGAGCGCGACGAGGCCGGCTACGAGCCTGCTGCCGAGGCCAAGAACGTGCTCGTTGTGGGCGCCGGTCCCGCTGGCATGGAGGCGGCGTTCATTGCCGCCAAGCGTGGTCACCACGTGGTGCTCGTGGACAAGCAGGACGAGCCGGGCGGCGAGATGCGCATCGCAGCCGTTCCGCCGGCAAAGCAGGAACTCACCCGCGTTATCAAGTACCAGTATCGTCGTCTTGCCGAGGCCGGCGTGAAGTGCGTCTTTGGTACCGAGCTTTCTGCCGAGGACATTCAGCGTGACTACGCCGGGTACGAGGTCGTCCTGGCCTATGGTGCCGAGCCCATCGCTCCGGCCTTCATGCAGGGCTTTAAGCAGGTTATGACGGCCGACGACCTGCTGGGCGGCAAGGCTTTCCCGGGTAAGAAGATCGTCATCGTGGGCGGCGGCACCGTCGGTTGCGAGACGGCAGATTACCTGGCCCCGCTGGTCAACGACCTGTCGCCGGCCAACCGCGATGTCACTGTTATCGAGATGACCAAGACGCTCGCCGCCAACGAGGGTGGTGCCGGTCGCGCGGTTCTCATCACGCGCATGCTCTCCAAGGGCGTTCACGTGCTGACCGAGGCCAAGGTGACCGAGATTACCGAGGACACTATCAGCTACGAGAAGGACGGCGAGGTCCACACCATCGCCGGTGCCGATACGCTGGTGCTCGCCATGGGCTACCGTCCCAATACTAAGCTCGCCGACGACCTGGCCGCTGCGGGCGTCACGACCCACGTGCTGGGCGACGCCAACAAGTGCGGCAACATCCGCGACGCCATCGCCGACGGTTACAAGACCGCCTGTGCTCTCTAGTCAACCCCTTGGTGCATTGGGGCCAGGTTACTTTGCACCAAGTTGGTGCATGTAAACCTGACCCCTTTGCACCATTTATGGATAGCAAAAAGCGGCGGCTGCCCCGTCAGTGAACTGCACCCCAAAACTTGGACGGCTTAAATAAGAACTACGCCGCAAGGGGCTGGCTCCGGAACTCCTCCGGG
>CAKUGH010000067.1 GCA_934654605.1 uncultured Collinsella sp.
GAGCAGGTGACCTCCGATGAGATCGCCGAGGTCGTGAGCGCCTGGACCGGCGTGCCCGTTTCCAAGATGATGCAGGGTGAGCTCGACAAGCTCAAGGGCCTGGAGGGCGAGCTGCACAAGCGCGTTATCGGCCAGGACGAGGCCGTCTCCGCTGTCGCCGCGGCCGTGCGCCGCAGCCGTGCGGGCCTCTCCGATCCGGACAGGCCCATCGGCAGCTTCTTTTTCCTCGGTCCCACCGGCGTGGGCAAGACCGAGCTCGCCAAGGCGCTGGCCGAGTGCCTGTTCGATGACGAGCGCGCGCTCGTACGTATCGACATGTCCGAGTACATGGAGAAGTTCAGCGTCCAGCGTCTGATCGGTGCGCCCCCGGGATACGTGGGCTACGACGAGGGCGGCCAGCTCACCGAGGCCGTGCGCCGTCGTCCGTACTCCGTGATCTTGCTCGACGAGATGGAGAAGGCTCATCCGGACGTCTTCAACGTGCTGCTGCAGGTGCTTGACGACGGTCGTCTGACCGACGGCCAGGGTCGCCAGGTGTCCTTTAAGAACACGATCATCATCATGACGTCCAACGTGGGCTCCAAGGCCATCGCCGACCTGTCCGGCAAGGACGAGGAGGAGATGCGCCATCAGGTCGACGCGGCCATGGCTCAGACCTTCCGCCCCGAGTTCCTCAATCGTATCGACGATATCGTGGTGTTCCATCCGCTCGGCATGGCGCAGATCGAGAAGATCGTCGACATCCAGCTCGCCGACGTCCGCGCGCGTCTGGCCAAGGAGCGCATGACGCTTGCCATCACCCCGGCGGCCAAGCAGATGCTCGCCGTGGGCGGCCTGGACCCGGTCTTTGGCGCTCGTCCGCTCAAGCGCCTGGTCCAGCGCGAGGTCGTGGACGCCATCGCTGCCGCCATCATCGACGGCACGGTGCGCGAGGGCGATCAGGTGACGGTTGACGTCGACAAGGACGGCGGCTTTACCGTCGTGTGCGACAACACGCCGTCGGCCACCTACGAGGTCCCCGACGCCGAGTAGTTTTTTGGGACATGCCTTAAAATCTACCCTTCATCGCAAAACGCCAAGGGCGGCGGATCCAATTGGGTCCGCCGCCCTTTTTCGTGCGACAATCGATGATGCCGAACGTGAGTACATGGCAAGGAGATATGCAGATGAAAGACGAAACCAAGACGAACGCGCCGGCGACCGATGCCGCGCCCGCGGCACCCAAGCCTGCGCCTAAGCCGGCGCCCAAACCGCGCGACCCCTTCATTCGCGCCGAGAACGAGGACGACGACGGCTACGATCCCTACAGCGATCGCCGCCCCGAGCGCGAGCCGATGTTCGAAGCCGATCCCTGGCGCTGAGTGCCACCCAAAAGGCCACCAATAAGTTGCGGTGAAATAGGGACTGTTTTGCGGTTTGGCCAGCAAAAACAGTCCCTATTTCACCGCAACTGCGTTAGGGATGTGGGCGTTGGGCGGCTGTCTTGGGGCCGGCTAGTCCTGGGCCTTGATGCTTGGCAGGAGAATCTGGGCGAGGTAGTCGGTCTCGAGTTTGGTCGCGGCGTCTGCCTTGCCGTCTTTACCGACCAGGTCGTTTTTGATCTGGCTGTATGTGTAGCGGTTGCCGGTCGTGAGCTCGACAAGCTCAATCGCCATATCCATGGGGTAAGTCGACACGGGGTTCTGCGTGCGCCCGTTGATGGTCTGCGGAACCACATACGGATAGACGGGACCGCTGGCATAGACGGTGTAGCCGTTGCCCAGGCTGACCGTGCCCAAAACCGTATCGCCGTCGTCGGGCGTAAAGGTCTCGCCATCGCGCACGGCGACGAGCGTCACGAGCGGTGTGTTGGTGTCGCCGTCCAGATAAATGCACAGCGTGCTGCCGTTTTGCCAGGTCGCGACCTTGCCGTACCACTCAACCGGAATATCGAGCTGATACAGATTCGTTGCCTTGTGCCGAGCATCGGCATCGCGGGCGGACTGCGCCTCGCTTGCGCTTACGGCGTTGGCGGCGGCATCGCGGCGCGTAATTGCCGCCTGCTGGAGTATCTTTGCCGCGGCGGCAGAGCTCGCGCCGCCTTCCTCGGCATACTTGGCGGCGGCATCGATCTGGTCGTCAGTCACCGTGTCGGCCGAAGGCACCTTGAGCTTAAAGGTGGCCTGGGCACTCAAATCCTGCCCATCACTCTTAACGGTGACCTGCGCCTTGGTGGTCGGGACGGTGTAGATGGTGCCGTCTTCCGCGATGGGGGATCCAGCAATGGAGAGCGTGTAATCGCCGGGCAGCAGCTTAATGCCGCGACCGTGCTCGTTAACATAAAGCGTTTCGCTCACGGAAGAACCGTCGGAATCTTGTCCACTCACCTGCACGGGAATCTTGGAGCCAGTAGAGCAGTCGAGGCCCGCGGCATGCACGCCAATCTGCACCGACATCATCGTGTGCGCACTGGCGGCGACAGCGGCAGCCTGCTCTTGCTGATATCCGTTCCAGGCAGCATAGCCTGCGCCGCCGGCGACGAGCGCGACGGCCACAACGCCGGCAACCATCAGGTTGCGGCGCTTGGGCGACATCTTACGATGACGAACCTCGGCTTCGCGTGCCGAAGGAACGGACGGTAGGGGAATATCGCCCATGGCGACGGTCTCGTCCACGGCAGGCGCAGAGCCTAAGCCAGGGAGCTCGCGGGTCAGCGAATCTTCGGCCGGCAAGTTGTCGAGCAAGATGGTTTCCTCGCTCGTGTCGGATTCGGGCTGGTCGTCGGCCTCGCTTTCGGATTCCTTGTGCCCCGCTTCGTCTTCGGTGGGCGCGGCACCACCGTCTTCTGCATTCTGATCATCGGGCTGTGCCTCGATATTCGGCTCATTCTGCATATCAACGCTCGAATCGTCAAACGCAATCTCGGCCAGCGCGATCTGGTCTAGGCTCTCCAGGGCCTCGGCACACGCTTCTGCATCTTGGGCCGCATCCTCTTGGCCCATCGTCTCATCTTTCATATATCCCCCAAGCTCAATATCGGGACAACAATGTACCCAAAATTGGGGTCATATGGAGGCGTCAGGCGGTTGGAAATCTGATTTTATCGGTGCGAGAGGTTTTGAATGTGTGCGTGAATGCGCGCAACAAGAAAAAGCCCCGGAAAGCGGGCAAATCGCTTTCCGGGGCTGCGCATGACGCGCGATTGCGGCGTCGGCTCAGTTTGCCTACATCCAAATGTGGACGGAATAAACACCTTACTCGGCGTGCGCGTAATCAACCTTGGCGCGGCGAGCGGTGGCCTTCTCCCAATCGCTGGTGCCCTCAAAGACATCCTGCTTGTAGGGGTTGCGGCCGAGCTTCTTGGCACGGTAGGCGATGTAGATGATTGCGGCGACGTTGGCGATCAGTGCGGCGATCGAGACCGCGGTAGCGGCGGTAGGGTCGAGCGTGGAGTGCGTCACAAAGATGGACTCCTCCTGGAAGTAGGGGAACACCTGGGCAAACATGCACCAAATGGCCAGCGTAAAGGCGCGGTTCTGGATCCAGCCGCCCTTGTTCCAGATAAAGGCGGCCACGGTGGGCGCCAGCAGCAGCGCAAAGCCGCAGAACCAGGAGTGGGTGGGCAGGCAGTTGTAGGTGTAGCAGAAGTTCCAGATGTCGTAGGCGATGATGTAGACCCAGGTCATGTCGGGCCACAGCATGTCGGTCTTGTCCTCGGAGGCGTAGACGCTCCACCAGCCGGTCATGCAGAAGATGTTGATGATGCCGGCGATGCCGTTGAACACGTTGTTCCAACCGGCCAGCTGCGTGGCGCCCTCGGAAGTGACCCAGGTGGACTGGCCCAGGACAAAGAAGTGATAGGCGCTCTCAAAGTCGGACACGACGGCGATCATGATGTTGATGGCAACGATCACAAACGGCCATGCGCGGAACCAGTGCGCCTTGCCGATCTTGCCCCACTGGTACTTAATGGCGATGAAGCCCCAGCAACCGGCCAACGCCGCGTAGACCTTGGCGTAGTGGAACCAGCTGTTCTGGTACACATGGGTGGGGTTGGTGAGCGCCCACTCGGCGCCCTGCGAAACGCCGACGGCGATGGCGACGCAGTAGATGGTCATGGCCAGCGGAGCCACGCCAAAGATGATGGCCGCGCCGAGCTTGGTGCGGCGGCCGACCTCGTTGAGCACGATCAGGCCAACAAAGACCATGGCCCAGCCGACCCAGTGGATAAGGGTATCGCTACCCCAAACATCGAACAGCATGCTGCTCTCCTTTCACACGCCCGCGGCCCCTCTTCCGATCGCGGGCAGTTTGGCCAAATGTCGTCAGTTCTGGGGCTTGCGCTCCGGATACTTGGCGGTATAGCCCTCGATGTGGAGTGTCGAGGCGATGATTTCCTTGACCGTCTCGTCGGGCACATCGGGGTGCGTGCGGATATACATCAACAGTCCCATGATGAGGGTGTAGAACGTTTCGTAGACATGGTCGATGCGCAGGTCGTGATGGGCGACAAAGTCCACTACGGTGGTGTCGCAGATGTACTGCGCCACGCGCTGGACCACGTTGTGCAGAAAGCCGCCGTAGAGCGCGCCGCTGCTGGAGGTCAGGGTGCTCGGCAGTTCGTGGCCGCTCACGACCAGCCGCTTAAAGAGCGGGGCGACGGTGTCGAGCGCGCCTTCGATGTCGCCGACGGTGCGGCTGGCGTTCCATTGCTCGAGCTCGGAGATAAAGCCATCGATCGCCTCGTCCATAACGGCGGTGACGGCGGCGTCCATATCGGCAAAATAGTGGTAGAACAGCGAGCGCGTGCAGCCGGCCCGTTTGGTCACGGCCGATACCGAAAGGTGGGACACGCCCAGCTCGGAGCTTACGGCGCGAACGGCGGCGAGAATCTCGCGGCGGCGTTCGTCGCCCGACAGGCGCTTTGCCGCGTTATCGGTGGTCGTCGCCGCATCGGCGGCGGGAGTGGCATCGACCACGGAGACGTTTGCCGTGTTGTTACTCATGTTTTGCCGCCTTTCATCCTCTTTTGCCTAACCGTTCGCCTAACAGTCTTGAATATTGTTGACGGTTCGTCAATACTATTTTTGACACAATGTCAACAATGGCGGGTAAACGGCATGGGGGCATGCCCGACCTGCAAAAAGAGGGGCGCTGCAGTCTCGCCGGGCTGCGGCAAGAGAAGGGACAACCATGATTCTCAACGGACCGGGAATTAGCTATACCGAGCCCGACATCGGTGCGGAGTTTGTGCCGCCGCTGCCGGAGCATCCGCGCGAGGCCATCGTCAAGCTGTGCGAGCACTGCACCAACCGCCTGCTTCACCGCGACGAGCTGCTGGGCTACGAGTACTGGTCGTTTGCCGAGGCCGCGACCGATGAGCAGGCCGAAGTGCTCTGCAAGATGAAGATGCGCCGTCCCTACACGCTGCCCGAGATGGTCAAGCTCACCGGCATGCCCGAGGCCGATATCGAGAAGATGCTCGACGACATGAGCTACACGGGCTTGCTCGAGTACAACTGGGAAAACCCCGAGCGCGCCAAGCAGTGGGTGCTGCCCATGCTGGTGCCGGGTTCTGCCGAGTTCCTCAACATGCGCGTGAGCCAGCTCGAGGAGCACCCGGTCTACGCCAAGTTCTTTGAGCAGGCGTCCAAGGGCCCGCTGTCCAAGGCCACGCCGATGGTGCCGCCCGGAGGCGCCGGCATCGGCATGCACGTCATTCCGGTCGAGAAGGCCATCGACGCCACGAGCACCTCGGTGCCTATTGAGCATATCGAGCATTGGCTCGACAAATACGAGGGCAAGTATGCCGCCAGCACCTGCAGTTGCCGCGCGAGCCGTCGCGTGATGGGCGAGGGCTGCGCCGACGACCCGGCCGACTGGTGCATCGCCGTAGGAGATATGGCCGACTACGTGGTCGAGACCGACCGCGGCCATTACGTGACGCGCGACGAGGTCTACGACATCCTGCGCCAGGCCGAGGACAACGGCTTTGTGCACCAGATCACCAACATTGACGGCGAGAACAAGATCTTCGCCATCTGCAACTGCAACGTCAACGTGTGCTACGCCCTGCGCACCTCGCAGCTGTTCAACACGCCCAACCTGTCGCGCTCGGCCTACGTCGCCAAGGTCGAGAAGGACAAGTGCGTGGCCTGCGGTCGCTGCGTTGAGGTGTGCCCGGCCGGCGCCGCCAAGCTGGGCCAGAAGCTCTGCAGCAAAAAGGCCGGCGGGCGCGTGCCCGAGTATCCGCGCCAGGAGCTGCCCGATGCCACCAAGTGGGACCACACCAAGTGGTCGCCCAACTACCGCAACGACAACCGTATCGAGACGCACGAGTCCGGCACCGCTCCCTGCAAGACGGCCTGCCCTGCGCATGTTGCCGTTCAGGGCTATTTGAAGCTCGCGGCCCAGGGCCGCTATGACGAGGCGCTGGCGCTCATCAAGCGCGAGAACCCGCTGCCCGCTATCTGCGGTCGCGTGTGCAACCGCCGCTGCGAGGACGCCTGCACCCGCGGTCGCGTGGACGCCGCCGTGGCCATCGACGAGGTCAAGAAGTTCATCGCCCAGCGTGATCTGGACGCTGCGACCCGCTATGTACCGCCTGTGGTGACGCCGACGCGCGCCGGCGGCTTCGACCAGAAGATCGCCATCATCGGCGCCGGCCCGGCCGGTCTGTCCTGCGCCTTTTACCTGGCCGAGAAGGGCTACAAGCCCGTCGTGTTCGAGAAGAACGAGCGGCCGGGCGGCATGCTCACCTACGGCATCCCCAGCTTTAAGCTGCAGAAGGACGTCATTGAGGCCGAGGTCGAGGTCATCCGCCTGATGGGCGCCGAGTTCCGCTATGGCGTGGAGGTCGGCCGCGACGTGACGCTCGACGAGCTACGCGCGCAGGGCTTTAAGGCCTTCTACGTGGCCATTGGCTGCCAGGGCGGCCGCCTTGCCGGTATTCCGGGCGAGGATGCCGAGGACGTGACCGTCGCCGTCGACTTCTTGCGCGAGGTCAACAGTGGCAAGATCGACGCGCTGCCCGGTCGCACCATCGTGGTGGGCGGCGGCAACGTGGCCATCGACGTGGCCCGCAACGCCTGCCGCCTGGGTTCCGAGCACGTTGAGATGTTCTGCCTGGAGAGCGAGGCGCAGATGCCCGCCAGCGAGGAGGAGCGCCGCGAGGCCATCGAGGACGGCGCGCACATCAGCTGCGGTTGGGGCCCCAAGGAGGTCCATCTGGACGAGGCCGGTCACGTGTGCGGCATTACCTTTAAGCGCTGCACGCGTGTCTATGACGGCGAGGGCCGTTTTGCGCCCGAGTACGACGAGAACGACCTGCGCCGCGTCGACGCCAATCGCGTAGTCATGTCGATCGGTCAGTCCATCGTGTGGGGCGACCTGCTGGCCGGCTCCAAGGTTGAGCTTGGCCGCGGCCAGGGTGCTCTCGCCGATCCCCAGACCTATCAGACCGCCGAGCCCGACAT
>CAKUGH010000068.1 GCA_934654605.1 uncultured Collinsella sp.
GCCGTCAAGATGCAGGCCAGCATCGCCATGGAGACCGAGAAGTACCTCCCGGCCCACGCTCCGCTCGAGGTTCCGGCCGACGCCCACGGCACCCGCGTCGTCAACAACGTTGTGGGTATGTCCGCTGTGAACATGGCCACCACCGTTGGCGCCAAGTGCATCACCGTGCCGACGACCACCGGCCGTACCGCTCGCCTGATCTCGCACTTCCGTCCCAACATGCCGATCTGCGCATTCTCCCGCCACGAGTGGGCTGTCCAGCAGATGATCATGTACTGGGGCGTTATCCCGCACCAGGCCGAGATCACCCAGGGCACCGTCAACGGCACGATCGTCAAGGCGATCGAGACCGCTAAGGAGCTCGGCTACGTCGAGGCTGGCGACCTGACCGTCGCTACCGCCGGCGATCCCCGCATGAGCGTCCAGCTCGAGGACAAGGTCTCCTCGACCAACGTCGCTTACGTCGCTCAGGTGCGCTAAATCGCACTTGCAAGCAGACTTGCATTGCAAAGGGCCCGGAAGGCTTCGCCTTCCGGGCCCTTTTTCTGTATGTCGATGCCGGAACGCAGCATGACTTGCGCCAACTTTTTTACCAAAGGACGCGAAAATCGCCCTTCAAGGCCTGAAACGAGCGTTCCGAGCATCAATAGTGTCCGCCCAGCGGCGAACCCACACCCCGCACAGGGCTGCTAAATCGTTTTAGCAAGCCCTATTCTGATCACATTTTCGGAAGTGCGAGGAAAAATCGCTTACCCCTGAGCATAAACCCTTTTATTTCAACAAAACCCCTGATAAAGTTGGCTCAAATACCGCTTGTACTTGGCCTGTTTCTCTTTTTCCCCGCACTTCCGAAACCAGTAGCATTTTCTAGCCCAAACAACGCTCAAACGATCGGTTTGCTATGTCATTTCTTGCCTGCGGACCCACAGCTTTCCAGTACTATCGCATTCCACCTCAGATACTGGGGCTCTATCCGGCAATCCTGCCACCTGACCATGACCATCGCCTTGTGCATTACTCCCAGCAGCCAGTATTTGAAGATCTACTTGGCAAGCCAGTTTGGAGATTTGTAAGCGCCCGAGGCAATCGCTTTAACGGAAAACTATTCCACAGCCGCTTGTTGACCCAAGAGCCGCCTCCTGGGTCGTTTAGGCAGACTGAGCATGGATTTGATGTCACTTCGCCCGAGTTCACGCTGCTCAACCTTGCTACGCAGGTCTCACGTAACCAATTGCTCATGGCATGTTACGAGATGTGTGGCTCTTTTGCAGTGTTTAAGCCCTGCGAGCGAACGCAGCAACAACTCGATGAAGCCATCTCGCTTAAGCTCATTCCGCCCAACTGCGGTTGGGAACGAGTCAACGACGTCAACGGCAAAGACACCAACATGTGGAAGCGCACACCGCTCCTGAATGCGGCGGATATCGCCGCATTCGCCAAGCAGGCCGCAGGCCTGCGCGGCGTTAAGCAGCTTCGCTGGGCGGCCGAGCACATGACGGGACAGACCGCCTCGCCCTTCGAGGTACAAACCTCCATGCTTGTCTCGCTCCCCCGCGACGAAGGCGGACTGGGCATCAATATCGCAAACAACGATCGCATCCCGCTCAGTGAAGCCGCGCGCTCGCTGTATGACAAAACCTGCTGCTACGCCGACATCCTCATCGAGAGCAATACCGATAGCATGGGCGTCATCCTGGAATGCCAAGGCCGTTCTGCTCATGGCAGCGAGGCTGCAAGCCTCTCCGATGCCGAGCGCACCACCGCCCTCACAAGCATGGGCTACGACGTTATCCAGATCACCTACGATCAAATCAAAGACACGAAGAGCTTTAACAACATCGCTGAGCTCATCCATAAAAAGGCGGGACTCCCCTACGCGCCGAAGACCAAACAGGAACGCGCCGCCGAAGATGCCCTTCGACGGGAGCTATTGGTCGATTGGGATGAGCTGTTCGCCGTCAAGTCAACCAGCTAGCAGCTGGCGATCAAAGGAACCGCGGGCGCGTCAGGGGCGGCGACGCGCTCGGCGAAGCCGGTTTCGGTCAGTTCGATGACCTCGGTAAACGTCGCGTCAAAGAACTCCTCGGTTAACAGGCGATATGGCGGATGATCGGGCTCGCCAGGGTTTTCGCGCACAATCTCGTGCATGACGCCGATGGTCTTGAGCACGTACTCCTGCGGGATCGGATACTGGCCAAACTGGGTCGCCGCGGCATACAAACGATCAGTCGCGCGCGGGATAGAGACGATACCGAGCGTCTTGCCAAACCAGTCAAAGTCGCCCTGCTTTTTGATGCGGAACTCCTCGCTCGGCTTACCGCCGTGCGCTTCCAGATACTGATTCACGCGCGTGTTCCACACGGTATCGGCCACCAGATGTGACCAGACGCCCAGTGTTAAATCGAGCAACGACTGTGCCACGTCCTCGGATGCCAGCGAAAACTCGCCGGCATCCGGCCCGGCAACCGGCTCGGCATCCTTATAGCGCTGAGGATAGTGCACGCGATTCAGCCGCTCGCGCTCCTCGACAATCGAGGTCGCCGCAGCCGGTGCACCGGCGGGCGAACTTTTAAGCAACGGCGCCACATAGGTATCCCAAAACTCATGCTCGCGCGGCTTAGGAATAGGCTCGGGCTTGGCAAAGTGTGTAATGCGGTACGGAATGGGATCGGCGATGCCGGGAACCATATAGCCTACAAAGATATCTGGAACCACGCAGCCAAACAAAAAGGCATTGCGGTCGCGCACGCTATTGGCAAGCGCACCGGTGCGCTCCAGCAAACGCTCCGTCTGAGCGATATGAATGTTCCAGCTTGGCATAGCCACCCCCATAAAAACCTGGATAACTATACCATCACGGCAAAGCCGCGCGGGCGGCTACGCACGCTCTACGCAGCAACTAGTCCGTAGCACCGCTTTCGGTTCCATACGACGGCGCAGGTGCTTCGGCCACGTGGTGATATCGATCGATATAGATCGCACGGGCGCCCAGGCGTCGCACCAAATCCTGGTGGTGTGTGCTCATCAAGACCGTCTTACCCGCCGCAACGTAGGCCAGCAAAAAGTTAACCACGATGTCGCAAGAATCCTCGTCGAGCCCGTTGGTGGGCTCATCGAGGACCAAGATATCCGGGTTCATCGACACTACTGCGGCCAGCGCCACGCGCTTCTTTTGCCCGCCCGAGAGCTGATAGGGCGAGGCATCGACCAGGTCGGCAACCCGGAACAGCTCCATGGCATCGCGCACGCGGCGGTCGAGCTCGTCTGCCGGCAGCCCCATCTGGGCGGGGCCAAAGGCAACCTCCTCGCCAACCGTGGCGCAGAACAGTTGGGCATCGGCGTTTTGGAACACAAAGCCCACGCGCTGATGAAAGCGCTGAGTGGCAACGGAATCCTTTAGAAACGCCGCATCGACCACGTGCCCGTCAAACAGGTACGTGCCGGCGTCCGCGAGCTCAAGGCCATTGATAAGGCGCATGATCGTCGTCTTGCCGCAGCCGTTGGGACCGAGCAGGGCAACGAGCTCACCGCGATCGACCTGCAGCGATACGCCATCGACAACCGTATGCCCCGCATAGGAAAACACCACATCGCGAAACTCGACAAGCGGCGCAGTCTCGGCGCCGGCGGCACTGCTCGCGCCCATCACGCTATTCGTATCGTTAGCCAAAACGTCGCCTTCCCTATTCACACCGATAGTCGGACCGCTCGCACTACAGCACGGCGCACAGCGCCGCCAGCAGCACCACAACGGCCGCATAAACCGCGTCGCGCCAGCCAAACCCAGCGCGCGTGGGCGCTGGATACACGCCGGCAAAGCCGCGGCATAGCATGGCCTCGTCCATCGCGCGGCTGCATTCCATCGCCTTGATAAAGGTCATGCCCATGATACCCGCGACCGAGTCGGTACGCGAAAACCCCTCAGGCGCGCGGCCGACGCTGCGCAGCATGACCGATTCGGTCAGGTCGTGCGCCGTACGGCCCAGCACCTCGATGTGCTTGAGCGCCATATCAAACGTAAAGATAACCTCGTCGGGCAGGTGCAACATCTTGAGCGCTGCCGACATGCGACTCCAGGTAAGCGTCCACGAAACGCCCAGCACCAGCGACACGTTAATAAAGGTCTTGAGCGCAATCTTGAGCATGGCACTCGCAGCCGAAGCGCCCAGCAGCAAGGCGGGCAGCGCCAGAACCACCGCAAGCCCCGCAGCGCCAAGGGCAGGCACAAAGGTCGCACGCAGTCCACGCACGGGGCGCACGGCAACAAGCACCAGCGCGATAGCCGCCAGCAGCATGAGATACAGCGGACTCTGCGTCAGACACACGCACAGGACGCAAACGAACATCCCCACCAGGCGCACCGGAGCCGAAACGCAAGAAAGGGCGCGGTCGATTATCGACCCGCCCTTGTGTGCGCCACCGCCCAGGCGAACCCGCTCAAGCAGGCTCGCCAGGTGCAGGACATTCTTTTGCATCACGCGATGGCGAGCGCCCGTGGGCTCGTATCGCTCCTCGGCCGCAAGCCAGCTAGGCAGCTCGGCCATTGCCATGAGCACCGCTTTCCTTGACCGTCAGTGAGATCAGGCGGAACGCGATGGTGAGCACCGCAACGCCAATCACGCCGGAGAGGATATACATGGCGGCCTGACCGGCAAAGCCAAGACCCTGCTCCTCGGAATACGCCTGCAGGTAGTCACCCGTAGGCAGCGCATCGGCAAACGTCGGGGCGTCGAGGCCGACCGAAGCCTGCAGGCTGTCGTCGCCAGCCTCCTGAACGGCGGTCGCGGCACCCTCGGCGTCCCACTCGCCCCAGGCGTCACCGGTGGCAAGCAGACCGAGCGGCGTGGCCACGACAAGTACGGCGACCAGGATGAGCGTGGGGACCAGCGAGGTCTTCTTGGCAGTAGCGCCCTCGGCGGCAAGCTGGCCGTCAACAGCCTCGGGACCGACGATAATACCCGGCGCCGTCTTCTTAATAAAGCCGTAAATCGCAGCCGTCGCCACGCCCTCGACCACGCCGGCAACCAGCATGTGCGGAATCATCATGGCCGGGATGGCGATGGACAGCGGGAAGGGGCAGTACAGCGGCGCGCCCGAAGCATTGGTGAAGAGCATCGGCTGGATACCGAACTCAATTGCCGCGCACAGAGCAGCCAGGCACAGGCCGATCCAGCCGCTTACGATAGCCGAGACCGAGGTGCCCCAGCTCTTGTCGTGCAGACGGCTGTTAAGCGCGCGGAACACGATAGCGGCGGCAAACGGCAGCACAAAGGCCATGTTAAAGCAGTTGGCGCCAAAGGACAGGATGCCGCCGTCGCCAAACAGTAGCGCCTGCAGCGCCAGCGCGACCGAAACGGCAATGGCCACGGCCTCGGGGCCCAGCAGCAGCGCGATCAGCGCGCCGCCGACAGCGTGACCCGTGGTGCCGCCAGGCAGCGGCACGTTAAACATCATGAGCAAAAAGGAGAACGCGGCGCAAATACCCAGGAAAGCCATATGCTCGCGATCGAGCGTGGCGCGCACTTTCTTGATGCAGTGGACCCACACGGGGACCATCGCCACCGCCATGACGACATCGGTCTGCGGGGACAGGTAATTATCTGGAATGTGCATAGTGCCTCCCGGCTGTCGGCGCACGGGACTGCGCGCCGTTTGAACCATGTTGTCAGTGTTACGCATCGGCCGATTCGTAACACGCCGCCGGCTATCATAGCAAAACGGCGCGCCGCCCACAAAGCGACACGCCGTTTTGCAATACATACGTCACAGATGCGAGACATCAGCGGGCAGCAGCCCAGTCATGCCGCCGCCCGACGGCCCACGCCTCAGTCGCAAGCCCTAGCCGCGAACCTCGCCGTTCACGCCCTTGCACACCTTGGTGACGATCTTCTGGTGTGCCTTCTCGACCTCTTCGCTGGTAAGCGTGTGGTCGTCGGAGCGATACGTAAGCGCAAAGGCCATGGACTTCTTGCCCGCGCCGATGCGAATGGGGTCGCGGTACACGTCGAACAGGCGCACGCCCTCGAGCAGCTTGCCGCCGGCGCTGGTGATGCGGCGCTCAAGGTCCTCGCAGGTCACGGAGTTGTCGACCACGATAGCAAGGTCATGCTCAACGGCCGGGTACTGCGAGAACTCGCGGTAGTTCTCCTGGTTGCGGGCACCCTTGATCAGCTTGTCCAGATCGAGCTCAAAGGCAACGACGACCTCATCGATGCCACAGGCCTCGCGTGCCTCGGGATGGATCTCGCCGGCCCAGCCCAGCACAGTACCGCCCGAGAGCACCTCGGCCGCACGACCCGGCTGCAGGAAGGCATAGCCCTCGCCCTCGACGGGACGGAAGCGAACCTTCTCGATGCGCAGCTGGGCAAGCAGCTCCTCGACAATGCCCTTGCCAAAGAAGAAGCGCAGCTTGCGGTACTTCATGTTCCAGGACTGCTCGCTCCACTGGCCCGAGAGCACGCCCGCCACGGACTTGGTCTCCTTGGGCAGGCTGGCGTTCTCGCGGCCGTGGAACAGGCTGCCGACCTCGTACAGGTGCACGTTGGGCGTGCCGTGGGCCTCGTTGTAGGCCACGGACTGCAGCAGGCCCGGCAGCAGCGAGCGACGCATCTCGGTCTGCTCGGCCACCAGCGGGTTCATGAGCACCACGGGGCAGCCGCGGCCCTCGGTGGACATGCCGATCTTCTCCAGGTCGCCCGGGGCGGCAAAGCCAAAGGTCGTGGTCTCGTTGAGGCCGCAGGCGCGCAGGATCTCGCCGACCTTGCGGGTGAGCTTCTGCTCGCGGGTCAGACCACCGATGTGGTTCTTGGCAGCCGGGATGGTCGCCGTCACGCGGCCCATGCCCCACAGGCGCAGGACCTCCTCGATGAGGTCGATCTCGCGCGGCAGGTCGGGGCGGAAGCTCGGCGGGGTGACCATGAAGTCCTCGCCGTCACGCTCCACGGTGCAGCCCAGGCGGGTGAGCGAGCGCTCGATAAAGTCAGGCTCGATGTCGGCGCCGCAGATGGCATGCACGCGGGCCAGGCGCAGCTTAATGCTGTCGATGGTCTTGGGCGCAGGGAACACGTCGATGTAGCCGGGAGCGACCTCGCCGCCGGCGATCTCCTCGATGAGCGCGCAGGTGACGTTGGCGACGTCCACGCAGCCGGTCTCGTCGACCTGGCGCTCAAAACGGATGGAGGCGTCGGAGATCAGCGACAGGTCGCGGCTGGTGTGCGAGGTGCGGCCGGCGTTGAAGCAGGCGCTCTCGACCATCACGTCGACGGTATCGTCCTCGATCTCGGAATCCATGCCGCCCATAACGCCGGCCAGCGCAACGGGACGCTCGCCGTCGGTGATCAGGCCCATGCCGGCGTCGAGCACGCGCTCCTCGCCGTCGAGGGTCGTGAACTT
>CAKUGH010000069.1 GCA_934654605.1 uncultured Collinsella sp.
TCGCGCGGCTGCTCTGCCGACGACATCGTGGGTGTCGTGGCCATCACCGCCGTCCAGGCTCAGATGGCTGAGTAGCGGACGTATCCCCCTCGGGACCCTACAGGGTAAACCTCTGAAAACGTCCTCGGACATGTCGGAAGCCCCCGCTGCGCACTACGTGCGGCGGGGGCTTCCTCCGTCCTGCGGAATGTTTTCAGAGCTTTACCCTGTAGGGTCCCTGCTGCTACGTAGCAATCAGGGCATCTGGGGTGGACGGCGGCTTGGCTACGAGCTGGGGCTGAGGATCTGGATGGCTGGGTGCCGTTGCTGGGAGCGCAGGCGTTGCTGGTGATGGTCACTTTGGGACTGGTATTTCCGCTTGCTAGTAAAAAGGCCTCCGGAGCCGTTGCTCTGGAGGCCTTTCTCTCAATTGCAGACGAATGCGTTAGTTGTTGCCGGTCAGGCGCTCGACGTCGTGGGCGATCATGTATTCCTCGTCGGTGGGGATGACCATGACCGTGACGGCGGAGCCGGCGGCACTGATGACCTGCGGGCCGTTGCCCACGGCCTCGCGGTTCTTGTTGTTGTCGATGCGCACGCCCAGCCACTCAAAGCAGTCGCAGAAGGCCTTGCGGATCGACCAGTCATTCTCGCCGATGCCAGCGGTAAAGGTAATGGTGTCCACGCCCGCCATGGAGGCAATCATGGAACCAGCCTGCTGCATGGCCTTGTAGGCAAACATGTCGAAGGCGAGCAGGCAGCGCTCGTCGCCCTCGGAGGCGCGCGTACGGATGTCGCGGGCGTCGTTGGAGATGCCCGAGATGGCAAGCAGGCCGGACTGCTTGTTCATCATGTCGTCGACTTCCTGGTAGCTGTAGCCGCCCTCGCGCTGCAGGTAACACACGGTGGCAGGGTCGATGGAACCGCAACGGGTACCCATCATCAGGCCGTCGAGCGGCGTGAGGCCCATCGTGGTATCGCGGCATACGCCGTCCTCGATAGCGGCGAGCGAAGCGCCGTTGCCCAGATGGCACGACAGCAAACGGTGGCAGCGATTACCCAAGATCTCCTTGGCCATCATCCACTCGTAACGGTGGCTCGTGCCGTGGGCGCCGTACTTGCGCACGTGGTACTTGTCGCACACGTCCTTGGGCAGGGCGTAGGTGTAGGCGACCTCGGGCATCGTCATATGGAACGACGTGTCGAAGACGGCCACGTTGGGCAGCTCCGGATACTTCTCGCGGCAGTACTCGATTGCTGCTGCCTCGCCGTAATTGTGCAGCGGGGCAAGCGGCGCCACCTCAAGAATCTTGGCCATGACCTCATCGTCGACGACCGCGGAATCATCGAAGTACCAGCCGCCCTGAACGATGCGGTGGCCGATGCCATCGATCGTAAAGTCGGTCTTCTCGAGCTCCTCGAGCACGCGCGCAATGGCGCAGCGATGATCGGGGAAGGGAATCTCCTCGGTCTGCTTGGCGCCACCGTTCTCGGAGTGGCCAAAGATGCCCATCTCCGAGCCGATGCGCTCGCAGTTACCCTTAGCGAAAACCTCGCGGGTATCGGTGTCCAAAAGCTGATATTTAAGGCTCGAGCTGCCGGCGTTGACAACAAGTACGTTCATGAGACTCCTTCGTGATTACAGTACGGTCGGCAAACCCATAAGGCGGCCGTATCATTAATAAGAAGTTATCAGAATTCAATAAATATCTATTAAGCTCTTCGCCCAAAGCGCATAAAAGGGGGCTGAACGGCACAAGGCCATCCAGTCCCCTCCCCTTGCATCAATTACTTGCCGTTGACGATGCGCTCGACGTCGGAAGCGATCATGAACTCCTCGTCCGTGGGGATGACGAAGATCTTGACCTTGGAATCCTTGGCGGACAGGCACCAGGCGCCATCGCCACGCAGAGCGTTGCGAGCGTGATCCATCTTGACGCCCATAAAGGCCAGACGGTCGGCCACACCGGCACGGACAGCCGGAGCGTGCTCGCCAATACCGGCAGTAAAGACGAGCGTGTCCATGCCGCACATGGAGGTTGCCATCTCGGCGGCCTTGGCGGCAATCTTGTAGACGAACATATCGAAGGCGAGCTGAGCCTCAGGATCGCCAGCAGCGGCGAGCTCCTCGACGTTGCGGCAGTCGTTGGTCTTGCCACCGGTCACGGCCATGAGGCCGGACTTCTTGTTCATCATCTCGTCAACTTCGTCGAAGGTGTAGCCGCCCTCGCGCTGCAGATAGCACACGGTAGCCGGGTCGATGGAGCCGCAACGAGTACCCATCATGACGCCGTCGAGCGGGGTAAGGCCCATGGTGGTGTCCATGCACTTGCCGTCCTCGATAGCGCACAGGGAAGCGCCGGAGCCAATGTGGCACACGACAACCTTGCGGGCCTCGCCGTTGGTCATCTCGGCAACCTTCTTGGAGATGTAGCGATAGCTGGTGCCGTGAGCGCCGTACTTACGAATGTGCAGCTTGTCGCAAACGTCCTTGGGCAGAGCGTAGGTCTTGGCGACCTCGGGCATGTTGAAGTGGAAGGCGGTGTCGTAGACCGTGACGTTGGGCAGGTCGGGATACTGCTCCAGGCAGAACTCGATAACGTTGGCCTCGGGGTTGTTGTGCAGCGGGGCGAGCGGGGCGACCTCGCGGATCTTGGCAAGAACGTCCTCGTCGACGAGGGAGGAATCGCCAAAGTACCAACCGCCCTGAACGATGCGGTGGCCGATGCCCTCGATCTTGACGCCGTTAGCCTCGAGGTCCTTCAGGACGACCTCGATGGCGACCTTGTGGTCGGGGAACTCGATGTTCTCGGTCACCTTCTTGGAGCCGTTGGCAGCGTGGGTGAAAGTACCGCCGGTAAAGCAGACGCGCTCGCAGGAGCCCTTTGCGGACGCCTTGTGGGACTTGGTATCGATGACCTGATACTTAAGGGTCGAAGATCCTGCGTTGACGACCAGAACGTTCATGTGTCTCCCTACTAACAGGCGGTGTGGCGCCGCCAGGTTACATACGCTTCAATAATAAACCCAAACGCCCTCGCGCTCGGGTTTATTGCGTTGATATATAAGTTATCGATGCATGCATGCTCATGACCTTTGACTTGTAAGGCGAAATAACGCGGGGACATACGCCAGAGAAGAAATCACAAGCGCAACAAGCAGCACAACCCGAATACCCACAACGCTACTCAACACAGCATTGAGCAGATAGAAAAGAACGGCGCCCACCGCCACCATCTGGCTTTGAACCGAAATCAGTGAACAGCGCATCGATGAATCGGCAGCATTTTGAAAAACTGAGTATTTGATTGGGGCAAACAACGAGTAAGCAACCGTCTGCAGCACATAGAACACGGGCAATAAATAAGCTGGAGTAAAGGGGAGCAAAAACAAGGCGGTTAGGCAAAGACGCGCTATGCCGCAAATGCGCGCAAAACGGCCCTTGTCGACACGAGCAATCACGCTGGGCACAATAAACCCTATGGAGGCGGAGGCAAAGAGCTGGACCGCAATGGTCACACCCGAAGCGACGGCATTCATTCCGCGACCCGCAAGCAGCAGTGAGAAAAAGTCTTCCAGAGCGACGAAAGCAAATGCCTGAGAACAGTCCATGATGAACGCTGAGCGAAGAATGCCGTTACCCGCAATTGCGTCCCCGATCATCTTCGGGCTAATTCCACGCCCGGGCGTCACAGTGGTGTCCCCCCTTCGTCCCTCAGGAATATAGGCAACGACAACCAACGTCAACAGCATTGCAATGATATCGATCGAAAGACCGATGAGATACGCGCTGGCAGACGAGATGAAACCGCCCACACAAGCGGAAAGGGCATATGACGCATAGAAGACAAAACGCTCAACTACATTTAGTTCCACGAGCTGGTCCTGAGAAACGCTGTCGACGTATATCGCTTCGATGGACCCGCTCACGCATGCAACGGCAAAGCCTTTAAGAGCAAACGCTCCCATTAAAAGCAAAGGAGATCGGATGAGGAGCAGGGCGGCATAGTACCCGAGCATTCCCACGACACCGACGAGACCACTCGCCTTTCGCCCAAACCTGTCAGCAATAAAGCCAGTGGGAATCTCCAGAATGAACTTGCTCACTTGGTATGCAATCATCATGCCAGAAATCGCCACCATCGAGAATCCGACAAACTCAAGGAAAACCGTCAGAAAATACAAGATGGTGCTGAAGTTCGATAGGAAAACGAACGCCATATAAAGCAAAACCATACGGTTTTTCATGCTTCGCCCTCCAAGAGTCAATAATCCAAACCAAAATCTTGGAAAAGTATGAAAGCGAAGCCGTCAACCATGCGTTACGAAGCGTCAATATTCACTTGACGACGCGATGTCAAATAGTCTCACGAAGCGAGGTGGCGCAATAGGTGAAGGAAAACCGTCTGGTGTCGATCAGTCCAGGAATTTTGCCGATAGCAAAAGTAGATAGGCAGAGTTACGTCACGCGATCCTTCAATGGAACACTCGCTCACTTCTGATCCATCCGATGCGAGAGAAGAGCCTGACAAGCTCAGTATCAATCCCCCGGCTTGAAGAAACTCAACCTGAGCCCTGCTTCCGTATTCAACATCACGGAAGCGGAAATTAACGAGCTGAGCTTCGGGGCATTGGTTGATTGCATTGAGACAGGGCGACAAATTAATTGGAACAGCGAGCCTTCCGCCCAGTAGCTCACGAATGGTCATAGCGTCCACAGATTGATGGCCCGCCGGGCACGAAAGAACCTTGAGCTCCTTTTCACCCAAGTATTTCGAAGAAAGGGCGCTGTCCCGTGGTTCTTCAAATGAGATGGCTGCATCCGAAATACCAAGCATGAGCGACTCAAAACATGTTGCAGTTGGCTGATGCCACACATCGAGGTGGATCTGAGGGTGCAAGCGCCCAAACGAGTCATACCAGTTTTCAGCAAAAAGGCGCCCCCGTCCATGAAGGCAAGGGGCGTAAAGACGAAAGTGGCCGTCGGGCGAAACGCCATCGTCCCTCGATTGAGCGTACTTTTTGAGATCGTCGACTTGCGCCAGGATCACGCGTGCACGACGCGCAAATTCTCTGCCCGCCGGAGACAAAACAGCCTCCCCCGCCGATCGGTCGAGCAAAACAATCTGATACTCAGATTCCAACTTCTTAATTGCCGACGAAACGGCCTGTGGACTCACATGGACGGCGCGAGCAGCCTTGCGCACGCCGCCATAGCTCACTACCGCTTGAAGGTATTCGAGTTGAGAAAGCTGCATAGATTACTCCAAAGGCAGCCAAGGCAACGGGCTGCGCGTCCTCAGATGAGGTTCTCGCCCAGGTTCTTGCCGCCGAGGACGTGCATGTGGAAGTGCATGACGGTCTGGCCGGCGTTGACGCCCTTGTTGGAGATGACGCGGAAACCGTCCTCCAGGCCCTTGGCCTTGGCGACCTCCTGGATGGCGTGAGCCATGGCGCCCATGGTCTCGGCAGGCACGTTGTCGGCGATGTCGCTGTAGTGCTTCTTGGGGATCACGAGCGTGTGGACCGGAGCCTGGGGGTTAAGGTCGTCGAACGCGATGACCTGGTCGTCCTCATAGACAACGGTCGAGGGGATCTCGTGGTTGGCGATTTTGCAGAAGATGCAATCACACATAGCTGGTTCCTTTCAAGCGAATCAGGGTAGTCTTTTTGGGACGGGGCTTTTTTGACTACTTTTCGCCAGCGTCTGACGCTCGGCGAGGCAGCCGGCAAGAGGTAGTCAAAAAAGCCCCGTCCCAAAAAGACTACCCCAAAGTGGGCTGTGGGATGGTTAGAACGAGAGGTTGTCGTCGGTGTTGGTGGGTTCGCCGTCGGCGAGCACATCGTTGCCGTCGACATCCTTCAAGAGCACCGAGACCTTCTGCTCGGCATCGGTCAAGCGGGTACGCAGGCTCTTGAGGAGCTCGACGCCGCGGGTGTAGCTCTCGAGCGACTCCTCGAGCTCCATGTCGCCCGACTCCAAACTGCGGATGATGAGCTCCAGCTCCTGCGAGGCCTGCTTGTACGTAAGCTGCTCGACCGGGGTCTTCTCTGCCATATATGTTTCCTTTCCTAAGGGTCTATCACTGTGAAACGCGGCCTACTCGACCGTATCGACGGTTGCCGCCACGTTGCCGTCTGCCATGCGTACGCGGATAGCGTCGCCGGGCTTAAAGGTCTTGGCGCTCGTAGCCACGCCGTCATCGCTGTACGCGATGGAATAGCCTCGGGCAAGCACCTTGAGCGGTGACAGGGCATCGAGCGAAGCCGCCGCACGGCCCAGGTCGGACGTGGGCTTGCTCAACATCGTGCGCACCTGATGTTCCAGACGAGAGCTCGCGAGCGTGAGCGCATAGCGCTTGCCGTCGAGTCCCGAGGTGCTTGCGACCAAGCGCTCGGGCAGATGCTCAAAACTGGAGCGGAAGGCCCCGACCGAGCGCGTAATGGCACCCGACAGGCGATCTGCCGTCAAGGCAAGCTCCGACTCGCGACGCTCAACCATAAATGTGGGGTCGTTGAGACATGGGCGGCACGCTGCCGCATCGAGCGCATCGCCCAAGCGCGCCGTATAGGTGTCCCAGGCACGACGACCACGCTGATCGAGCATCTCCAAATCGACCTGATCCGACCCGATTATCGAAGCCATCGCAGCACCTAGGCGCTGATGGCGTGTCTCGAGCACATCCGCCAGCTCCGTCATGGCCGGTGCCACGGATTCTGCCGCCGCCGTGGGCGTGGAGGCACGACGGTCGCTCACCATGTCGCAGATTGAGGTATCGGGCTCATGGCCAATACCTGTCACCACGGGCACGGGACAGGCCGCCACCGCGCGGGCAAGCTCCTCATCGTTGAAGGTCATGAGGTCCTCGAAGGAACCGCCGCCGCGCACCAGCAGAATGCAGTCAGGCGTGGGCGCAATAGAGGCGGCGCGGTGCAAGCCCTCAATAAGCTCCGTCGGCGCTCCCTCACCCTGCACCTTGGCACCCACGCAAACGAGCTCGACAAGTGGGTTGCGACGGCGCAGCGTACGCTTGACGTCGTCGATCACGGCGCCCGAAAGCGAGGTGACGACCGCCACGCGTGAGCAAAACACCGGAATGCGACGCTTGCGGGACTCGTCCATCAGCCCCTCGCGGCGCAGTTTTTCGGCCAATTGCGCCACCTGTTGACGCAGCAGGCCCTCCCCCGCCAGCGAGAACGAGCGAGCGACAAAGCTCATACGGCCCGTGGGCCTATAAAGATTGAAGCTGCCCTTAAAGCTCACCTGCATACCGTCGCGCAAATCGAAGGTGCGCTTAAGATAGGCGCCC
>CAKUGH010000070.1 GCA_934654605.1 uncultured Collinsella sp.
CTGCTGAGCACATGCTCAAGGACGTGTGATATGAGCGTTGGGCCGGCGGCCAGAGTGGGATGCATTTTCCCAAAGAGTCCGCTCGGGGAAACGCGTCCCAGAATTCGGCTCCAGAGTGGGATGCGCTTTCCTAAACCGGCTCCAGCGGAAAATGCATCCCGGAATCGGAGCTCAAAGTGGGACACGCTTTCCGACTCGTCTTCAAGCGGAAGCGGTGCCCCATTTCGGTCGCCGCGTGGGCAATGCCTTCCGCCTTACTGCAAGGGCAAAAACACATGCAGGTAGCGGTGGTAGCCATGTTCGCTGTGGGTGCGGGCGACCAAGTCTCCGCAAATTTCCCCGCGTGGCTCGAGGCCGCGCGCGTGTGCCTCGGCGACAAGGCCGGCAAAGAGGTCGAGTCCAAAACTCCAGCGGTTGCCGGCGTCCAACCAGGTCTCAAGTGCCGGAGCAGCTTCGATAATGGTGAACCCATCTGGGCTGCTGTCCTCTTCGCGGCTGTCTTTGGAATGCTCCATCCCAGCAACTGCTTCAAACATCGCCGGATCCATGGCATAGCCCCAGTAATAATGATCGCGGTCATGCTGAGGAAACCAGAATACCGGCTGCATAATGGACATGTTGGCGTTCATGAAAGCCACGGCGCCCGGGTCGACATCTTGGCGAAAGCCGTGGTTCTCGCGCACGGGGACATAGGCGTAGCCGTCAAAATGCGAGAGCTTAATGCACCCAAGCTCCCTGGGCGCACGCTCCATATCCTCGACATGCTGGCGCATGAGCGCGAGTTCCATTTTCTTGCGCTCGAGCTCGCGTTCCACCTCGTCTACCCGGCGCTGAATGCGCCGCTGGATTGTCGGCAGCTCGTCGCTTGCCAAGATCTGCTGAATCTCGGTGAGAGAAAAACCCATCGACTGGTAGAGCTTGCAATCCCACAGCAGGTTGACCTGCCAATCATCGTAATAGCGATACCCGTTTGCGGGGTCGACTTCGGGTTGGATGATGCCCTTTTGCTCATAGAAGCGCAGAGTGTCGCGTGTGATGCCGAGCTTTTCTCGGATCTCCTTTTGCGTGCAGCGCATCTTTGAGCCTCCTAAAGATCCTTTGGGCCTTGACCTGGGGGTAACCCCCTACTTGAACATAGGGCTATTGTACGCGGGGTGAGGGGCCCCACGGCGCCGACGGCTGCGCGCTTGCGGGGTTGTCGGCAGAAATTTAGGAGGCAAGTATGAACTACGACACTCTGTTTTCGCCCATGAAGATTGGTACCGTGGAGGTGCCCAATCGCCTGGTGGTGCCCGCCATGGTCACCAACTACTGCACCCACGATGGCATCATCACGGAGCGCTACATCAAGTACATGGTCGAGAAGGCGCGCGGTGGCTGGGGCCTGCTCATCACCGAGGACTACGCCGTTCAGAAGGGTCGCAAGGGTTACACGCGCATTCCGGGCCTGTACAACGATGATCAGATTGAGGGCAACAAGCGCCTGGTCGACGCCGTGCACGAGGCTGGTGCGAAGATCGTCTGCCAGATGTACCACCCCGGTCGCCAGGTTATGCCGCAGGCGGCTGGCGGGCTTGACGTGGTCGCGCCTAGCGCCACTACCTGCCCCGCTTGCCAGAGCCTTGCGCGCGAGATGACCGTGGATGAGATCCATCAGCTTGTAGCCGATTTTGCCTCCGCCGCAGCGCGTGCCCAGCAGGCTGGTTTTGACGGCATGGAACTCCACTGCGCTCACGGCTACCTGCTTTCCGAGTTTCTCTCGCCGGCGGTCAACCGTCGCGTCGACCAGTATGGCGGTAGCTTCTGCAATCGAGTGCGCATCGTCGACGAGATTATCGCGGCCGTGCGCGCCAAGGTGGGCGAGGACTTCGCGATGATCGTGCGCGTCTCGAGCGACGACATGGTTCCCGGCGGCCGCACCATTGCCGAGACGCTGCAGCTGTGCCGTCATCTTGAGGAGATTGGCTTCGACGCCATCAACTGCTCCAACGGCATGTACGCGAGCAAGCCGACCGACCAGGTTATTGCCCCCATGTTTACCCCGCACGCCGTCAACGCCGACCGCTGCGCCAAGATCCGCGAGGTCGTGGACATCCCCGTGATTCTGTCCAACCGCGTGAACGACCCCGGTATGGCCGATACGCTTCTTAAGATGGGTACCTGCGACTTTGTTGCCATGGGCCGCGGCTCTCTTGCCGATCCGCATATGCCCGCCAAGGCGCGCGCCGGCCGCATGTGCGAGGTTCATCAGTGCATCGGCTGCCTGCAGGGCTGCGAGTTCCCGCTCTATATCGACGGCGAAGTCACCTGTCTGGTCAACCCGCGTGTCGGTCGTGAGTACGAGAACGATATGGCGCCCGTTGCCGAGTCCGATTGCAAGCGTGTCATGGTTATCGGCGCCGGTCCTGCCGGCCTGCAGGCCGGCAGGACGGCTGCCGAGCGCGGTCATTCTGTTGAGGTCTTCGAGGCGCAGGAATCGCTCGGCGGCCAGTTCCGCTCGGCTGCCTACCCGACGGGCAAAGGCGAGCTTTCGACCTATGTGAGCGCTCTGCGCGCCGAGCTTGAGGCACTCCAGGTGCCCATGCACCTTAACACCGAGGTCGACGAGCAGCTCATCGCCGATTTCGCGCCCGATGCCGTAGTTGTCGCCACGGGTGCCAAGCCGCTTACGCCGCCTATCCCGGGTATCGAGAACGCCGTGTCGGCAGAGGACGTGCTGCTGGGCCATGTCGTCGTCAAGCCCGGTCCTGTTGTGGTCTGCGGTGGCGGCGAGGTCGGCGCCGAGACCGCCGAGTTCGTGGCTGCCTATCGCGATGACGTCACGGTGGTCGAGATGCGCGGCGAGCTGTGCCTCGACATGATGCCTATCACCAAGGGCGCCTTCATGGGCATGATGGCGGCGGCCGGGGTTAAGTCCCACGTCAACGCTACCGTTCAGCGTGTCGAGAGCGGCGTTGAGGTCGATAGCTCCATCGCCAGCTGGTCGGGCGAGGCCGGCAAGGACGAGGGTGCAGGCACGGGCTTTGCCGTGGTGTACAAGGATGCCGAGGGCGTTGAGCACAGCCTGCCGGCGTCGACCGTGATTTCGGCCTTTGGCTACAAGGCGTACAACCCGCTCGAGGAGGCCGCGCACAAGTACTGTGACAACGTGCAGGTGGTCGGCTGCGCCGTCAAGGCCGGCAACGCCGTGGTTGCGAGCCGCGAGGGCTACGAGGCTGGCCTTAACATCTAAGGTTGGCGGGCGATAGCGTCGCCGCGATGGGTTGAAAGATTGGGCCCCGTTCCGAATGGCTGGAGCGGGGCCCTTCTTTTGTCGGGTGGGTAGCCAGTGCCGTGTGGGCCGCCGGCAGAAAATGCGTCCCAGAATTTGGCTCCAAAGCGGGACGCGCTTTCCCGTAGGGCCCCAAGTGGAAAATGCATCCCGGAATTGGGCTCCAAAGTGGTCCCCCGTTTCCCAAAGGGGCTGCTCGGGGAAATTTCGTCCCATTTTTCGACCCCAGAGTGGGACACGCTTTCCCGTTGAGCTTCCAGCGGAAAGTGGGTCCCAGTTTTCGGCCCCAAAGTGGGACGCACGGATCGGCTCCAGGCGGAAAATGCGTCCCAGAATCAATCTTCAAACTGGGTTGCGCGTTCCCGGCGAGGCTCCAAGCGGAAAGTACGTCCCGCTTTTGGCAACGAGCCAACAAGGCTTCTCAGGAAACAAGCACTTATCACGTTATAGCTAGCTATATTATAAGCAGCTATAATATAGCTAGCTATAATGTAGAGGATAGAAGGTGCGCCCATGTTTATCGGCAGAACAATGGAGATGTCCGAGCTCAATCGGCTCTGCAACTCAGATTCCTTTGAGATGCCTGTGATTTACGGCCGCCGTCGCGTGGGCAAGACGCGCCTCATCACGGAGTTTATTCAAGACAAGCGGGCCATTTACTTTCAGGCGCGCCGCACCAATGCGGAAGCGAATCTGCAATATTTGAGCCAAGCGATGCTTGCCGGCCAGACAGGTTCGGCAAGCCTATCATTTAGAAGCTTTGACGAGGCATTCGATGCGCTGTCCGCCATGTCTCGCGACAGCCGCCTGGTTGTTGTAATCGATGAGTACCCCTATCTGGCTCAGTCGTGCCCCGAGGTCAGCTCGTTGCTGCAAGAAAAAATCGACCACTTGTACAAAGAGACCAAGCTCATGCTTATCCTGTGCGGGTCGTCCCTCTCGTTTATGGAAGAGCAGGTGCTGGGTTACGAGAGCCCGCTCTATGGCAGGCGAACGGCGCAGTTCAAAATCATGCCGCTCGACTTTTTGACGACGCTCGAATTGTGGCACAGCATGGATCGCGAGGACGCGGCAGTTTGCTATGGCATGACGGGCGGCATTCCCGCATATGTCGAGAAGGTCGACCCGTCGGCATCTCTTAAAGACAACATTACGCGCTTGTTCCTTAACCCCTCGGGCTATCTCTTTGAAGAGCCAAGCAGCTTGTTGTTGCAAGAGTGCCGCAACCCCGAGCAATACGATGCCATTGTGCAGGCAATCGCCCAAGGCCGCTCGAAGCTCTCGGAGATCTCTGGCGCCGCGAGAATCCCGGCAAGCAACGTAAAAATGTATGTCGATAAGCTGATATCGCTTGGCATCGTCGAGCGCGAGTTGCCGTTCAACGAGACGAGCAACAAACGGGCTGTGTACCAGCTGTGCGATCAGATGTTCAGGTTCTGGTATCGGTTTGTGCCGCAGAACATAAGGCTGATTCAAAACGGCATGGCCGAGATGGCGTGTGGTCGCATCGAGCCGCACCTGTCTGATTATATGGGTGCGGTATTTGAGCTTATCTGCCGGCAGTACGTGTATGAGCTTGCGCGCGCAGGCGAGCTCGATGTGGTGCCGGCAACCGTTTGCCGCTGGTGGAGAACGGACAACCGAACGCGCACGCAGGAAGAGATCGATTTGATTGTCGATGACGGGGAGGGTACAGCGCTCTTTGCAGAATGCAAATGGCGCAACGAGCCGGTGGGCGAGGATGTTCTTGAAAAGCTCGTGTACCGAAGCGAACTCTTTAGGCGGCAGCGCAAAAGCTACGCGATCTTCTCGAAGCGCGGCTTTACCCAAGGGTGTCAGGAGACTGCAGCGAGCAGGGGAGACGCCAGGTTGATTTCGTTTGCCGAGATGTGCGAGCGAGCGTCATGCCAAGGATGCCAAGCGTAAAAACTACATCGATAACGGCGTAAAAACTACATTGAAAGTGGCGTAAAACTGCATTGAGAATGGCGTAATTTCGCAGGATGACGTCGCCCGCTGGCGCTACAGGGCGGTTGACCTGCAAACCTTGGGCTTTCGGACGAGCTTGCGCGAGAGACGGCAAGCCAGTACGTACGCTCGAAGGCCGCGTTCGCGTGCGCCCCAAGCGCTACTTCTGTGACCCGTCGCTTGCGGCGGCGTTGCTGGGGGCTACCCCTGAGCGGCTGCTTGGCGACATGCAGACGCTGGGGATGCTCTTTGAGAACCTCGTCTTGCGCGACGTGCGCGTGTTCCTTTCCACTTACGGTGGCGTTGACAACAGCGTTCATTATTTCCGCGATGAGAAAGGCCTTGAGGTCGATCTGATCGTCGAGCACGACGAGCGCTGGGGAGTCATCGAGGTCAAGCTGAGCGATGCGAAGGCAGACGACGGAGCGAGAAACCTCAAGGCGCTGGAGAGGAAAGTGCCCTCCAATCCTGCCGCCCAAAATGCCGCGCCGGCGTTTTTTGGCGGTCGTGGTTGGAAAGGGGAGCATCGCCTACACGCGCGACGACGGCGTGGCGGTGATCCCCATGGCGGCACTTGGGGCATAGTGGTTTTGCGGGGCGCGCGGGGCTCCGCACCCCATTTTTCTGTCCGCACGGGCGACTACGCTTGTTGCAACGTAGTCATTCGTGGAAAGGACGGATGTCATGTCAACGGACAAGACTGGTTATGTGAGCGTTGGTGCCGAGATTGAGGATAAAGTCATGCCCGATCGCGTGGTCTTTGACATTGGTTTTGGTGGCCGCTTTGATACCAAGGAGGCGTGCCTGGATGATTACAACGTCGACCGCGCCAAGGTCGCCGCTGCGCTGGTACCCTTTGGTCTGGATGGCGAGCTGACGTGCCGCAGGTACACCTGCTATGCACAGACGACGCGCAAGAGGGCAATAATCGTTGGCTACAACTACTATGCGTACGGCACGGTTGCCGCATCTGTCGACTCGACCGACTTTGCGGCCGTCTGGACGGCGCTCAATACCTGCGGATCGCATGCCGACATGAACATTCGATTCGAGCTGGCGGATGAACGTGCGGCAGAGGATGCCTTGATTGCCCGTGCCGTCGAGCGTGCTCGTGGTAACGCACAGGCGCTTGCCACGGCGGCGGGGTCTAAACTGGGTGGCATCAAGCATATCTCGTACAACAGCAGATCAGGAGATTATGGCAGGGTGTGCTGCGCTACCATGGGCGTTCCCGGCGGGGCGCCCGGAGGCTTCGAGGAGACAGTGCTGGATCCGGAACCCATCGAGGTCGAGTGCTCTGTCGATGTCGAGTGGTGGTTGGAGTAGGGGGACGAGTCTCAGATCCGTAACCGAAAATCCATTTGTTAAACCTGGCGCCCGTGGGTAGAATAGTGTCGACGGCAGCCCAAGTTCTGCAAAGCTGGGCAGCGCCGTTACTTAGCATAAGGGGTTAATGCCTTAACGGCGTCGACCCCTTCTGTTACGTTTCGAACACTGCTTAAGTGCCTCGGAAAGTCCGATAAGCGCCGTGAGGAGCGAGACCAGAGCGGTCAGGAGCTTCACGAAATCAATCAGATCGGTCATGGGCATCACCTCCCGTCGCATGGAGGGCGCTGCCCGGCACATGGAGCTGCCGTCAACAACAGCTATTCTATCAAATCGCAGCTATAAATACGAATGCATGTTCGATAATAACAGCGGCGTGATTCTCTAATGAGCAGCCTTTCACGAGGGCGCGAGAAGGCCGTGCTGGGCGATTATATGTCCGCACGGGCGCTTATCCTTACGGCAATGTAGCCGCCTATGTAACGAGCGGCAGTTGACGGAGAAAGGCCCCAAACAGTGGCAACAGAAAAGACGCCGGGTATAGCGGCTATCGATACGACGAACTTTGCGCGCCAGATCGTGTTCGACTTTGAGTTGGCGCCGGTGCCAAAGCAGCGCCAGCGCCGCGGGCTGCGCAACGAGATCATCGAGGTCGGCGCCGTTAAGCTCGACAA
>CAKUGH010000071.1 GCA_934654605.1 uncultured Collinsella sp.
GCACGAGCTGCTTGGTGAGCACCAGGCGGCCGAGCATGGCGAAGCCCATGGCCGGCAGGATGTTGGCGGCGACGCCGAAGCCGGCAAGGACAAAGTCGGGAATGAAGTCGAGCATACCCTGGATGGCGTCAGCACCCAGATAGAACGAAAGCGAGCACAGCAGGAATGCCATGATGCAGCCGGTGGAGCCAATCAGGAAGTGCATCGCGTAGACGCCCTTGAGGTTGCCTTGGGCAGAGAAGACGTCTGCACGGTCGACCAGGATCGGCAGGGCCGCGTTCAGGATGTTCTTGATGGCAAGGCACAGCGTGGCGATGGGCATGGCGAGCGCGATGGCAGCCTCGGTGCTCTGGCCCAGCTGAATAGCGAAGGCGCAAGCGAGCACGCCGCCGATGGTCTCATCGGGCGGCACGTAGGCGCCGATGGAGATCGAGCCCATGAACAGCAGCTCAAGGCTCGCGCCAATCGCGAGGCCAGACTGCAGGTCTCCCAGCACCAGGCCCACGAGCGGGCACAGGACGATGGGGCGGAACGCATAGAGCGTACCGAGCTGGTAGTCGAACTTACCAAATGCGGCGATAAGTCCGATGAGGATTGCTTGGGTAAGCATACATCCCCCTTTCCATATAGGACACTACGAAGAGACGAAGCTCTTCGAAATTAACCGCCTAGAGCACGCTGGCGCAGTCAACCTTGGGGTCATCGGCCAGAGGACGAATCTCGACCTCGACGCCACGGTCCAGCATCTCGCGCACATCGGCTTCCTCGGCCGCGGTCAGGAAGATCTGACGAGAGACCTGACGCGCGTCGGGACGTTTCTCGTCCTTGGGCTTGGTGTTGCCCAGGTTAATCGACTTAATCTGCGGGCAGCCCTCGACCAGCTGCTTTGCCTCGGCGATGGTGGCGACGCAGATAATCATCTTGTACTTGTCGGTCACGCCCGAGTTAATGGCTTCGATGGCGTTCGCCATGTCCTTGATGACGAGCTTGCAGCCGGCAGGCTTGCCCATCTTGAGCGTGGTCTTCCACACCGGGTCGTTGGCGACCTTGTCGCCCACGCAGAAGATGCAGTTGGAGCCGAGGCCCTGGACCCAAGAGACTGCGACCTGGCCATGAAGCAGACGATGGTCGACGCGAAGTAGCTGAATCATAATGTGACCCCCCAAAGGTCTTGTGCCGTCTTACGGCGTGTCAGTAGGTGCTGCGGATTAGAACTCTTCTTCCTCGTCGTCATCGACCAACAGGTCGTTGACGAACTTCACGCGCGTATCGTCCGCAGCGACGATGGCGCGAATCGTCTCCTCAACCGGCGCCGACTCATCGGAGAACAGCAGCTGGATGAGCAGCGGAAGGTTCATGTTGGTGACAAGGTAGGTGCGGGGACGCGTCTGGACGATCTTGGTGAACTCGTTGTTCACACTGCCGCCAAAAAGGTCGGTGCAGACGACGACATCATCGTCGGCAGACATGCCTGCCAGCAGCTTTTGGGCTTCCTCGGCCACGTCCATGCGATCGTCGACGAACATCGAAAGGTCGTGGACGTTGTCGCGAGCGCCCGAGAGCAGCTCAATGCTCTCCTTGATGCCGGTAGCGAAGTGTGCATGGCTGGCAATGATGTACTGTCTCATTCTGCGAATCCTTCCGTGACTGACGCGTCCCCGCGCTTGGCTTTAGTAGTCGAACTGGTGATAGTAGCGACGATACTTAAGGTTGTGCTTGGTGACCGTCTCGTAGTAGCGAGCCAGGCGGTCAGTCACGAGCACCGTCAGGATCCACGGGGAAACGATGACGCGGAAGTCGTCGTCAAGGCCGGGGATGGCGAACTCGGCGGTGTCGATGATGTTGATGTCGGTGTCGCCGGTCACGCCACGGGTCAGGAATGCACGAGCACGCTCGTCGAGCTTGCGGCACTCGTCCTCGCCCATGAACAGGAACACGGGCACGCCCGGCTCCACGAGCTCAAGGGTGCCGTGGAAGAAGTCGGCAGAGGTGATGTAGCGGGTGCGCTTCCACTGCATCTCCTCCAGGATGCACATCGAGAAGAGGATCGTCTCGCCCCAGAGGGCACCGGAGCCGATGAACATGGTGTAGGGCGCGAGGGCGTACTTCTTGGCGAGCTCCTCGGCGCGCGGCTCGAAGCGCTTGCGGATATCGAGCATATCCTTCCAGATGTCCTTGGTCTGCTCGATGAACAGATCGAACTTGGGGAAGCAACCGCGACGGTTGAGGAGGCGCAGGCCGAAGCAGTCGGCGAGGTAGTAGCCCTTCTCGCAGCCACCGGAGCCATGGTCAGAAGCCATAGCGACGCAGTTCTCGGCGCCGACAGCCTGGCCGATGGGGCCCTCGGGCTTGGTCATGGCGTAGACGCGCACGCCCATGTCCTTCATCTTCTTGACGGCCTCGAGCACCTCGGGGGTGGTGCCGGACTCGGAGGCGGTGAGCACGACGGACTTCTCGGTCATGCGCTTGTGGCCGGAGACGTTCCACTCGGCGGCGTGGATCAGGTAGACCTCGAGGTCGCGGTCGCCGAACTTGTTCATGAGGTACTCGAGCTGCATGAGCTCATCCCAGGTGCCGCCAACACCCATCAGGAACACGGCGTCGTAGCCCTCGTCGGCGACCTTGTCGGCGAGCGCGGTCATCTTCTTGCCGGTCTCGTAGAGCGCTTTGCCGTCCTCGAGGTAGCCCTCCTGGTCGAAATTCATGATCTCGATCTTCTCGGTTTCCTTCATTTGCTTCTCCTTTCTGGGGATGCCTTAACAATCCCCTATGCCAACGAGCGACAGCGCCCGCCTACATTCCGTAACACTCAGCTGCTTTGGCCTTAAGCGTGTTGACCGATTCCTCGTAGCCCTCCGCCTTAACCTCCATTTGCTTGGAGACGGCATCGAGATACGGATGGACGTCCCACGAGTTCAGACGCTCGGTGACCATTGCCGCCATCGTCTGGAAGAACACCAGGTTGGGAATCGCGGCAAGCAGCGGAGCCACCTGCGGCACCGCAATCTCGTGTGCCTTGCCCTTGGGATGCATGGTTAGCAGGACGGCCTTTTTCGTTACCCTCGACAGCGCGTCGGCGATATTTGCCAGGCGCTCCGAGCCCTGAGGGTCGTCGACGATAAACACCAGGTAGCCCGGAGTAATCTGCATCTCGGGACCATGGACGAACTCCTCGCCCTCGTGATGCATGGCCGGAATCTTGATAGTCTCACTCAGCTTGAGCGCCGCCTCTTCGGCAACGCCATAGTTGGGACCGTTGCCCACAACCATGGCCGGCACGTGCTCCGACAGCTCGAGCAGATGATCTTGGACATATGCCTCGGCGGTCTTGCACATCGCGGCGTTGGCCTGGATGGCCTCGCGCAGATCGTCAAGGCGCTGGGCGACGCCATCGGCGTCAATCGTCCCGCGTGCCTGACCACCGTAAATGCCAAAGAGCACCAGGTACTCGATAAGCGTCTGGACACCCAAGGTCACAAAGTCCACCGACTCGACGCCCACGCCGTAGTCGAGAACGATATCGGCATGATCCTTAATGGGAGCCTCGACGTTTGCCGTGAGCGCAACTGCTGCCATGTCATGCGCTCGCATAAAATCGAGCGCCGCAATCGTGTTAGTCGAATAGCCACTCTGAGAAATAGCGATGTTGAACGCATTCTGCGGATAGGCATGCTCAAAGTCGACAAAGGCCTCAGGCGTCACGACGGACACCTGCATCTGCAGTGCGTCCTGCAGGTAATCGCGGGCGCAATCGGCGGCATGACGGGACGAACCCGAGGCAACGATACGCAGCGCGCCAAAGGATGCGGACTGGAAAATATCGACGAGCTGGCGTACAAGCTCGGACGAACGCTCGAGGTTCTCGCCCATACGCACATGGGCAAGCTGAACGTAATCGAGCATTTTCATCGTCTCACCTCGTAACAAATTATTAGTATTTGATACCAATCACAGTTACAGGTTACGGCTTTTTGATACCTATTTGCCGACTAATCTTTCCCCATCGGCGAACGGTCGATTTTGAACCATGTAAGGTTGTATATACAGTCTGCTTAACAATTCGAAATCAGTCGGCTTTTTCTGCCCGTTATGCAAAAGCACCAGCTAGTACGTATAGGTATATCCGCCCGCATCACCGCGGTTGAACGACTTGACGTACTCGATCGCCTGCCCACTTGCATCGTAGCTCACGCACTCCAACGTCAAGGCAAGGTCTCCTTGCTCCAAATCGAGCAAGCCTGCGTCGCGTGCTCCCAGCGCCTCGATATTGAGCTTTTCCTGCGCCATGATCGGCTTTCGCCCCAGCATCTCATAGGTCTCGTACAGACTGAAGACCGACACATCGATCTCCTCGATGGTTGGGAACAGCAGACAGGGGATAAGCGCCATCTCAATTGATACGGGGTCGCCGTTTACACAGTTAAGACGTCGAATGGAATAGAGCAGGTCATCCTCGGCAATGCCAAACAAATCGGCATAGTACGGTCCGGCGTAGCGCTTGGAGCGCGCGAGGATGCGGACGGACGGCTCGCCTCCCGAGGCGCGGACCGATTCACGGAAGCCGCCCGTACGCTCAAAAATAGCAGGCACTTTCTGCGCCACGAAGGCGCCTTTTCCACGAACACGGCGAATCTGGCCGCGACGAACCAGCTCGTCAACGGCGCTTCGGATGGTCAGGCGCGTCGTGCCAAACTCCTCAGCGAGCTCGTTCTCGGACGGAATCATCGAGCCCGTGGGATATATGCCGCGCTCGATACGCTCCTCGATACGGCGGCGTATGCGCATATAGACCGGGGTGGTCTCTACTGTTTCAGCCATTGTTCACCTGCCACGCTCTTCATGCCGTTCTTTTCGCCGTTATCGGCAAAGCGGAACTTCGTGGGCAGAATCACCGATTTGCAATGCTCCACAAAGCGCATGTCTTTATCAAACTCAATCGTGCTCTCATAGAATACCGGCGTTCCCTCTTCTTGCTGGAGAAGCTCGGCCTCCTCGGCGTTCAGGCGCGAGATTGAGATGTGCTCGCGTCCATGCTCAACACGCACGCCTCCTTCTTTGAGCAAGACGTCGTAGAGGCTCTCGTGCTCAAAATCATGGTCGGGAAGCGACGGGCAAAGAGACAGGTTGACATGGGCTGTTTCGATTGAAGCCGGCTCGCCCTCAATAAGACGGACGCGCTGCATGCGGAGCAAGGGAGCGCCTGCGGCAACCCCAAGCTTGTCGGCAAGCGCCTCATCTGCCTCGACCGTCTCGGTGGAAACCAAGCGCGAAGAGGGGTGCAGGCCGGCAGTCCGCACGGCATCGGAGAAATTATACGTTTCCTGGAAGATATTCAGCGGTTTGGGAGGACACACATACGTGCCCGATCCGCGGCGGCTCTCGAGCGTTCCGCACGAAATGAGCCGCGTGATGCCAGCACGTAACGCCGTACGCGAAACGCCAATAACCTCGCACAGCACACGCTCAGCCGGCAGGCGGTCGCCGCCGGTAAGCTGATGGTGCTGGATGTACCAAAGAATTCCCTCAACAGCACGATCTTTGGGGGGAATTGCATAAGATTCGCCTGCCATTGCACAGACTCCTCATTCAGAAACGTATGTCGCCAGAATTAGACCAGCCCTCCCATGGCATCAAACTCGGCCTTGATCTTCTCGGCGACATTCCGATACGACTTATATAGGCTTGAATCGCGTTTGACTTCGTCGGTCATAACGGGAATCTCTAATTTGGAAACCTCGTCTTTTCCCGTCTGGACCGCCACAACAACACCCATACCAAGACACATATTACGCTTTGCCGCATTTATTTTTGCCGCCTTGGCAGGATTTGCCAGAATACGCTGGGCAAATTCCTGTTTTGAAGGCGTCTCGTCGGCCTCCGGATCGCCAGCCTCGGCCACCTCGCACTGCAGCACGTCCGCATAGTCAAAGATCTTTGGCTGCGCACCACGCTGATGCACAGCCCACTTGCGGCGCGTAGCATCCTGGTAGATAGCCGGTAAAAACGTAAACCGCGGCGGGTCCAAAATCGTATCCGTGATGGTAAACACATCGGGATCAAAGGCATCCTGCGGGTTTTTCTTCTTGAACAGCCCCATATCAGCCTC
>CAKUGH010000072.1 GCA_934654605.1 uncultured Collinsella sp.
CCCTGCATCATCTTGGAAACGGGCACGCCGGTCCAGGCGCTCACGACCTCGGCGATCTCATCGGAGGTCACCTGCTCGTTGAGGCCTTCGCCGTCCTGCTCCTTTTGTGCCTCGAGCGCGGCCTCGGACTCCTGAATCTGCTGCTGCAGGCCCGGGATCACAGCGTAGCGCAGCTCGGACGCACGGCCCAGATCGCCGTTACGCGTCGCCCGCTCCTCCTCGCTCTTGGCCTCGTCGAGCTGACCCTTGAGCTCCTGCACATGGTCGATGGCGTTCTTTTGGTTGAGCCAGCCGGCCTTTTGCACGTTGAGCTTTTCCTGGACCTCGGCGATCTCCTGGCGCAGGGCCTCAAGACGCTCCTTGGAGGCGTCGTCGGTCTCCTTCATGAGTGCCTGCTCCTCGATCTGCAGCTGGGTGAGCTGACGCGTGGTGGCGTCGATCTCGACCGGCATGCTGTCGAGCTCCATGCGCAGGCGGCTTGCGGCCTCATCGACCAGGTCGATGGCCTTGTCGGGCAGGAAGCGGTCGGCGATGTAGCGATCGGAGAGGTCGGCGGCGGCCACGAGCGCGCTATCGGTGATATGCACGCCGTGGAAGATCTCGTACTTTTCCTTGAGGCCACGCAGGATCGAGATGGTGTCCTCGACGGTGGGCTCGGAGACCATCACGGTCTGGAAACGACGGGCGAGTGCCGCGTCCTTCTCGATGTACTTGCGGTATTCGTCGAGCGTGGTCGCGCCGATCGCGTGCAGGTCGCCACGGGCGAGTGCTGGCTTGAGGATGTTGCCGGCGTCCATGGAGCCCTCGGTGGCACCCGCGCCCACGATGGTGTGGAGCTCGTCGATGAACAGGATGACTTTACCCTCGGACTTCTGCACTTCCTTGAGCACGGCCTTCAAGCGGTCCTCGAACTCGCCGCGGTACTTGGCGCCGGCGACCAGCGCGCTCATATCGAGCTCGATGAGGTCGCGGTCGCGCAGGGTGCTCGGCACGTCGCCAGCCACGATACGCTGGGCGATGCCCTCGACGATGGCCGTCTTGCCGACGCCCGGCTCGCCGATGAGCACGGGGTTGTTCTTGGTGCGGCGGGACAGGACCTGGATGGTGCGGCGGATCTCATCGGTACGGCCGATGACCGGGTCGAGCTTGCCGGCACGGGCAAGGTCGCAGATGTTGCGGCCGTACTGCTCCAGGGCCTCAAACTGGGTCTTGTCCTCGGCAGACGTCACACGGTCATCGCCGCGCAGCTCCTCGTAGACCTGCTCGATGCGCTCCTTGGTAACGCCGGCGTCGCGCAGCACGCGGCCCGCCTCGCCCTTGTCCTCGGCAAGCGCCATGAGCAGATGCTCGGTCACCACAAAGCTGTCGCCCATCTTGGTGGCCTTCTTCTCGGCCTTCTCGATGACGCGGACGAGCTCGTTGGAAAGCCCCATCTGCTGGCCTTCGCCCGAAACCTTGGGCGCACGGTCGATGGCGTCCTGTGTGGAGCGCGCGAGCTGGGCCGGGTCGGCGCCGATGCGCTCGATGATCACGGAGATGTTGCGCTCGCCGGCACCGAGCAGGGCAGACAGCAGGTGAATCGGCTCCACCGCGCCGGCCTGCGCGTCGGCAGCCGTGCTCATGGCGGTCTGCAGCGCCTCGCGCGACGTCATTGCTAGCTTATCGATTCTCATGGAATCACCTCTCTTGGGGCGGCCGCCCTACGGGGCGGCTTCACGTTGTTCGAGAAGTATTGTTGCCAGCTTTGCGCGATCTTATACACAAATCTAAGTCTCTATATATAAGATTTTCTGAGTGATTGAAGGATAGGGCTGAGATTCGTCGGCGCACCGCGGCCCCCGGCGCTCGAATGTCTCGATCTGCAACATCTAGCGGCCGCTTTCGATCCAAGATGTTACAGATCGAGACAAAGGGGCTGGCAGCCGGTGGTTTGTCTCAATCTGTAACAGTTACTCGGCAAATAAGCGTCTACCTGTTACAGATCGAGACAAACCGAACCACCACGAAGGTGCCTGTCCCCTTCGTGGTGGTTGCGGTCTCTATTTACTTGACGAGCTCGTGCTTCCCGACTCGTCGCTCCAGGGCATCTCGTCTTCGAACAACCATGTACGGGCAGACCCACTATCACGTGCAGTCTGCGGGTCGGGCAAGCAGGTCTGATCATACGCATCCATCACGCACTGGTCGATAAAGTCATCAACCGGCTTTTGATCGCCCTCCATCACGTAGACGACGTCCCCATCCCGCACGTACACCCCGGGCCCCTTGTTGTCTTCATAACCGGGATCATAGGAAACCTGAAGAAGCGTTTTGCCGTCGGTCGTGTACAGTTCCAACGTTCCGTTATATCCACCTACCATCAAGCGGTTTTTGGCCTCATACGACGCGTAGCCGTACCATCTTTTGAATCGGGCGCCTTTCAGCAGGTCGGCCGCCTGTTTGACCTTCGATGCGTCGACGGTATAGCGCGTATCCCCGAGTTCGAGCATCGGGTAATTACTCACAGCAAGTACACCCGGTTCGTCCTCGTAATCCAACGTCACTTCGTCGGGCTTGACCATACCGGTAATGGCCTCGATGGGCTTGGTCACAATCTCAACCGCACGGTCCCTGCATTCAATTGCCGTATCCGAAGGCTGAAGCATAAGCCAAACCAGACCGACGCCGATACACGCTAAACAGACGGCCACTGCCAAAAGCGCTACGTAGGTCCCCCGCTTCATCCGACCAACCCCTTAAGTGAAGGCCCACCGACATCGGCAATAGAACGACCGATATCCCAAGCAACGACAAACTGTTTCTAAATAGTATCATTTAATCGCAACAGAACCGTTCGTTGGGGACGTAAATAAATGCCCGATCATTGGTACCACAAAGGAGACAGACACCTTTGTGGTGGGTTTCGACGCTAACGGTCGACCATCTCACGCCATGAGATTAAACTTAATTTGTTATCTGAATATATCTATTTCTATCTATCCTCAACAGCTTTTTGTCTCGGGGAGACCATATGAAGCCGTCTCATTCCACCGGTCACAACGCCATCGCCATTCTCGCCATACCCATCTTGATGCTCGTCCTTATCGTCGTTGCGCCCTTTTCCCTTGGTATCGCCTCGCCCTTCGATCTATGCGGGATGGTCGACGCCGGTTCGCGCGCCACCTCGCTCTCCTTTATCTGCCGCGGCGTGTTCTATGAAGAAGCAATTCCCACCGGAATTTGGCAGTCAAAGTTACGGCTGCTCGGTCAGATTGACGGATGCTCCCCATATTTCAGCCTTGAACCTCCGGCGGCGAACTGTCTGCTCTACGACCAGCCACTCGACTCCATCACCCTCGCCTACGACTACGCACCAAACACCGATGAGCGACACATGAACCAAGTCCTCGACAAGATGCTTGGACAGTGCGGGCTCACCGAGGAGGCCGGTCGAACCATCTATAGCGACCAGAAATTAAAGCGAACAGAACTCCGCCGTGTCGGAAAAATCGAAGGACGAAGTGGGGCCGCCTACTGGCAGGCCTGGGCAATACGCGACAAGTGCGAATTCGGACACAGCACCTATATGGTCACCGTCTACACCAAGGATGGGATCAAGGACAATGTTGACGATTTCGCATCATCCAAACTCGGCATCCCCAAAACAACCAAACCCGCCAGCCCGGATGAAATCCTGTAGAGACATTCATTGTTGTACTCAATGAGCGCAACAATGTTGGCCGTCAGAGCCGAAACCACCACAAAGGTGCCTGTCCCCTTCGTGGTGGCAGCATGGCTGGGCTTCCCTTGGAAGGCCTTACCGGGCGTCTGAGCTTGAGGTGGATTCTTGGTTTGATGACAGTTCGGGAACCTCGTCTTCGAAGAGCCAAGTTCGCGCTGAACCGCTGTCCCGGGCGGCCTGCGTATCGGGGAGGCATGTTTGGACGCGCGCTTCGCCCGTGCACTGGTCCAAAAAATCGATCACCGGCTTTTGGTCGCCTTTGAGTATGTAGGTGACACCGCCGTCCTGCAGATAAACGCCGTCACCACCGTCCGCTCGTGCAAAACCGGGGTTGTAATGGACGCCAACCAACTTCTTGCCATCGGATGAGAACAACTCCAAATCGGTATAGTAGCCGCCGATCATCTGGCCATATTTTCGGTCATAGTCCGCCCGACCGTTCCAACGCTTGAACGATCGCCCATTCAGCAGCTGCATCGCCTGTTGGATCTTGGTTTGGTCTTTGGCATATCGCATGGCACCCAGCTCGATCATCGGATAGTTGCCGATACCCAAAATCGACGGAGTTTCTTTGATATCAAGCGTTTGCTCGTCGGGTTTTGCAGCATCCTCGACCAGCTGAAAGGGAACCGAGGCAACAACGTCGGCAACTTTTTTCGCATCTTCAACGCCGCTAGGGCCGGAGACAATCAGGGTCCCAAACAGCCAAACCCCCACGCCGGCAACGGCAAAAGCCAACACCAACAACAGGGTAAACGAACGTCGTCCCATGGCAACCCCCAAAATACGGTCACCACCATTATAAGAAAAATCCAAATAATGAGACCAGAGAACCACACTTTAACCGCCCCATCAAAGAGGCGGCCCCAACCCCGGTCCATTTTGAGCGTCCCTCAAGACCCAACGAGAACGCATATACGTAGCCCGGGGCTTACCCTTTGCCGAACGCGACCCTCGCGAAGCGCATGAGTGGGCGGGAAAGGGTAAGCCCCGGGCGGACAATTAAGTGCGTTACTCGGCAGCGGCCTTGAACTTGTTGTAGTTGATCAGGCAGCCGGCCTTGACGATGGCGCGCTCCTCGGCCGTCATATCGGCGATATAGAGCTCAATCTGCTCAACCGCACCGTCGGCACGCACCACGTAGGCGGCGATGTTCTGCAGATCGCCGTCGAGTGCGGCGCGGATGCCCGGTACGAAGACGTAGTCGCCCACCTCAAAGTTGGGCTCGGCCTCCATCTGGAAGGGCACCATGCCCCAGTTCATCACGTTGGAGCGATAACGCTTGGTGGCGTACTCGTGGACGATGTTGGCCAGGCCGCCGATCACGCGCTGGCAGCTCGCGGCCTGCTCGCGGGCGGAGCCGTCGCCCGGCTTCTTGGCATAGAGCATAGAGCCGTACTCGGTCGCCTTGGCATCGGCCGCGACGCCCGCGCCGGCCAGCGCTTCAAACACACCGGCAAGCTCGGCATCGAGCGCGGCCAGGTCGCCCGCGGCCTCACCGGCAACGCGGCGCTTCTCCACGGCGTCAACTTCCTTGGAGCGGCCCACGTAGGCGGGGTCGCGACGGCTGAGCGTAAACTCGGCCAGGCCCAGCGGGTTGGAGCGGAAGGAGCTCGTCTCGCCCGAGGGAATGAGCTCGTCGGTCGTGGTGACCGGGTCCATGATCTTGGAGCACACTTTGAGCAGAATGTCGTCGCCGAGCGGCTCCATCGCGGGCCACGGCTTGATGTTGGGGCCCTCGACCAGCTCGTCGGCAGGCTCAGCCTTGCCAAAGCCCCAGTACACGCGCTTCTTGTACGGCGCGTCGTCAAAGGTGTACTCGCAGGCCTCGTCCCAGGTCTCCTCGGGCAGGTCGGTCGCCGGCGTCAGGATGCCGCCGTTGGCAGCGGTCGCCGCAATAGAGCGGGCGTCCATTAGGGCCACGGCGCTCAGCTGGCCATTGCCCGGCTTGGAACCCTCGCGGTTGGGGAAGTTGCGCGTGGTGTGGCGGATGGACAGGCCGTTGTTGGCGGGCGTGTCACCGGCGCCGAAGCACGGGCCGCAGAACGCCGTGCGCACGATCGCACCGGCCTCCATGAGGTCGTAGATGTAGCCGCGGCGCGTGAGCTCGAGCGCCACAGGCTGGCTCGTGGGATAGACCGA
>CAKUGH010000073.1 GCA_934654605.1 uncultured Collinsella sp.
ATCAGCCGCGTCCTCGACGCGCACGGCTACAAGGTGGGCATCATCTGCCAGCCCGACTGGACCGACCCCGCCAGCATCACCGTGCTCGGCGAGCCGCGCCTGGGCTTTCTCGTCAGCGCCGGCAACATGGACTCCATGGTCAACCACTATTCGGTGACCAAGCACCGCCGCCACACCGATGCCTATACCCCCGGCGGCGAGGAGGGGCGCCGTCCCAACCGAGCCGTCACGGTCTACGGTAACCTCATCCGCCAGACGTTCAAGGACGTCCCCATCATCATCGGCGGCATCGAGGCGAGCCTGCGCCGCCTGGCCCACTACGACTACTGGCAGGACAAGCTCAAACGCTCGGTGCTGCTCGACTCGGGCGCCGACATCCTCATCTACGGCATGGGCGAGCACGCGATTGTCGAGATTGCCGACGCGCTTGACGCCGGGCTGCCCGTCGACCAGATCACCTACATCAACGGCACCGTCTACCGTACCAACTCGCTCGACGAGGTCTACGACTACGACCTGCTGCCCAGCTGGGATGACCTTACCGCCGACAAGCTCAACTACGCGCGCAGCTTTAACGTGCAGCAGCAGAATATGGATCCCATCACCGGGCATCGCTTGGTAGAGCCCTACCCCAACAACGTGTTCGTGGTGCAGAACCCGCCGTCGGCAACGCTCACCACCGACGAGATGGACGAGGTGGCCGAGCTCCCCTACGCCCGCGACTGGCACCCCGACTACGACGCCGTGGGCGGCGTGCCGGCGTTTGCCGAGATCAAGTTTTCCATCAGCTCCAACCGCGGCTGTTTTGGTGAGTGCTCGTTTTGCGCGCTTACCTTCCACCAGGGCCGCGTGCTGCAGATGCGCAGCCACGACTCGATCATGCGCGAGGCCGAGCTGCTCACGCGCGATTCCGAGTTTAAGGGCTACATCAACGACGTGGGCGGACCGACGGCAAACTTTAGCCGCCCTGCCTGCGACAAACAGCTCAAGCACGGCGTGTGCAAGAACAAGCGCTGCCTGTGGCCGAGTGTGTGCAAGAACATGGTGGTCGACGAGAGCGGCTACACGCAGCTGCTGCGCGACCTGCGCCAGCTGCCGGGCGTCAAGAAGGTCTTCGTCCGCAGCGGCATCCGCTTTGACTACACCATGGCCGACGCCTCGGACGAGTTTTTGCGCGAGCTGCTGGAGCATCACGTCTCGGGCCAGCTGCGCGTAGCGCCCGAGCACGTGAGCGACGCGGTGCTCTCCGTAATGGGCAAGCCGAGCCGCGCCGTCTACGACGCGTTCTGTCGCAAGTTTGAGCGCTTGAACCGCGAGTATGGACTCAAGCAGTATGTAGTGCCGTACCTAATCTCGAGCCATCCCGGCTCGACCATGAAGGAAGCCGTGGACCTTGCCGAGGCAGTCCGCGACATGGGCTACATGCCCGAGCAGGTGCAGGACTTCTACCCCACCCCGTCCACCATGTCGACCTGCATGTACTACACCGGCGTGGACCCGCGCACCATGGAGCCCATCTACGTGGCCCGCGACCCGCACGAGAAGGCCATGCAGCGTGCGCTCATCCAGTATCGCAAACCCGAGAACTACAAGCTCGTGCGCGAGGCGCTGGAAAAAGCCGGCCGCCGCGACCTGATTGGCTACACCAAGCATTGCCTGATTCGCCCCGTGCCGCCGCGCCCGGGCGAGACGTCTGCCGGCGGCGGACATGGGACTGGCAAGAAGGGCGGCAAGGCCCACGGTGGCGCTGGCGGTGCCGGCAAGGGGTCTAAGGGCAGCAAGGGATACGGCGGTATGTCGCGCGCGCAGAACACTGCCGGGCGTAATCGCGCAGCTCAGGGCCGCCAGGGCGCCAACGGAGGCGGCCGCCGCAACTAGGGCAGCGGCGCGCTCGCTGCGTCCGGCTGGCACGCTTGGCGCAACGAGCGCATAGCCTCAACGAGGATGACGCCGGCGATGGCGACCGTGATTATCACGTCGAACGGCGTGTTCACAAACCAGAGTAACGTCATGAAATACGACCCGGCATTAAAGGCAAAGTGCAGCAGGATCGTGTAGCGGAGCTTTCCGGTCGTCACGAGCACCCAACCAAAGATGAGGCCGGCGGCACCCGCGTAGCAACCCTGCACCCAATTCATGTGCATAAAACCGAAGATTGCCGCCTGCAGCACAATCGCCGCGGCGATACCCCACGTGCTTGGGGCCGCCCAGGGCACCATGGCGCCGCCCTGCGCGCTCACACGACGCCGGCGCTTCCAAAGCGGGCGGCACTGCGGATTAAACGCTCGGAGCGAAAACTCAAAAATAATGCCGCGCACCAGCAGCTCTTCACAAAATGGGGCGCCGAGCACCGTAGTCAGGACGGCGAGATAGCTGGTGTCGCCCATGCCCGTTTCCTCGACAAGCTCGCTGTAGTCGGCTGCGGCATCGGGCAACAGCGACAGCACGGCGTCGGTCACGTAGCCAACGACCACCTGCAGGGCCAGGCCAATCACGATAACGCAGGCGATGCGCTTCCACGCCCCACGCGCTCCCCCGCCAAGCGGACGCTCGCCCTGCCAGCGTGCCATAAACGAACGCGGCCACAGATAACGCCACCACAGCAGCGCCATCAAAAACGATGCCGTCTGCGCGACGGCCTGAAGCAATTGAATGTCAAGGTCATCGATTGAAAAACCCATGAACACCGATGCGACGCCAAGGGCGGAGAACAAAACGACGCTCAGGGCAATATCGGCAGCGACGACGCCAAAACAGGCAAGCGCCCAAATCATCGCATTGAGCATGCCAACCTCCTCAAAACCCGGCACTTGGGGACGTTCCTTAACTGTCGGCAGAAAAGGAACGTCCCCGAGTGCCGGCAGTTTGGGACAGTCATTGTTGATGAGAATCGGGCGCAGCGCCAAAAGCCCCGTTGGGCGAGATGTCGAACGGGAAGGTGCCGCAGCGATTGAATGCGGCGATGAACATGCGGATGGCGTTGGATGGCGTGGTGCCCACGAGCTGGGTTGCCGCCGCGAAGGCTGCCTTCTCCTCGGGCAAGACCTTCGCGACTACGGGGGTCATGTGTTCTGCCATGGCGCTTCCTTTTTGAAACGACAGTAGTGCGGATAGATGCGGGCCACGCGGCTGGGCGACGGGCTGTGAAGGCAACCCGATTGGCCCGCATCCGGAGTTTGTTTCTGCGGCGTTGGTATTACTTGGTATTCCTAAGTATTACCCCGCAGATAGAATACCACATCTGCCCCCATGGGAGCAGATGAAAAGAGGTCATTTTGTTGTTGAGATTGGAGTTGGATTAGTTCCTAGAGCGTGATGACGTCTGAGATGTTGAGGGCCCGAGTGTCGGCAGCGTCGTGCGTGGCAAGCAGGAGCGTACGGTTATCGAGCAGGTCGAGCACGACCTTGGCCGCTGCATCGCGTGCGGCGGCATCCAGGCCGGTAAAGGGCTCATCAAGAATCACGGCGCCGCCCGAGCACAGCAGGGCCCGAGCGATCTCGACACGACGGCGCTGGCCGCCCGAAAGCTCGGCCACGCGAGCATGCACATCGACCCCCGGCACCAGCAAGCGCAACAGGGCCGCAGCACTCGAGGCGTCCACGCGTGCATCGGCACACACCAGCACGTTATCCAGCGCCGAGGCGGACTCGACCAAGCGTGCATCCTGAAACACCATCGAGCACGGCGCGCACTCCCCTGCCGCAAGGGCAAGGAGTGTCGATTTGCCCACACCCGAGGCGCCCATCATGCAAGCACGCCCACCTGCAGGTACGTTGAGCACCAGACCGTCCAGCGCCGGCGCCCACGGCGCGCGATCAGCCACGGCAAGCGCGAGCTCCGCCGCACCGCCATCGCCCGCAGCACCAGCACGCCGGCGCAGTCCCTGCCCATGCGTCCGCACGGCCACCCGCCACGCCACGGGCCCCGAAGCCTGCAGCAACCACACCAGCGCGCACTCACACGCCCACGAGGCGGCAACGACCAGCACGGTCCACGCCAGCAGGTCAGCCGTCTCAATCAAAAGTTTTGCCTGATAGATGCACTCGCCCACGGTACCCACCGCCATGCCAATGAGCTCGGCTGCCACGCCGGCCTTCCAGCCCATGCCAATCACGGCCCGCGCACACGAAAGCACAAACGGCAGCACCTCGCGCCAGGTGTTGGCGCAAAACAGGCGCCAGCCACGCACGCCATGCAGACGAAACATCTGCTCCAACGACCCATTGACCTGCGCCAGACCCTCTGCCAGCGAAAAATACACGCCTGGCAGCGCCATCAAAAACACCACGGCGATGCTCACGCGCGCAGATCCCAGCCAAATGAGCAGCAGGACCACCACGCAGGCGACCGGCGTCGCCTTTACAAACGACAGCGCCGGAGCCACCAGGTGCGCAAACGCCCGCGAACGTGACGAAATCCCGGCAAGTACACCACCACACACTGCGGCAAGCGCCAGCCCGCCCAGAATCCGTACGCCCGAGCCCGCCAAAATCGCCCAGGTACCGACAGCGCATACCAGGCGCAGCAGCGCCAAGGCAACAGCACCCGGCCCCGGCAAAATCAGCGGCTGCACCACCAGCGCCGCCACCAGCATCCACACGGCAAGCCAAAAGGCGGCGACGGCACCTGCTGCCGCCACCGCCTTCACACGCTCTGTCATTTGTCGAGCAAACGCACGCACGGGCTACTCCATGTAGTAGAAATCGTCAGCCGGAAGTTTACCACCCACGGCGCTCGCGTCCGCATCGGACAGCACCTGCAGATACCCGCTAAGTGCCGCCTTCATATCCTTGCCCGTCTGGCACACGAGCATGCACCCGGGAATCGCCTTCTCGGCAATCTTGGCGTTGTCCACGATGCCGGCATCGACCACGGCCTGCGCCCAGTCTGCCGGCGCCGCGTTGACAGCCTCAACGCTTGCCTCATGGCAGCGCAAGAACTCCGCGACGGCCTCGGGATGCTCCTCAGCAAACGCACGACGCACCACGGTCACACCCGTCAGCAGGCGTGAACCCGTGTCGCCCGCCAGCTCGTCCCAAACGTCGGTCAGACTCACCGGTGCCGACAGCTTGCCCTCGCTCTTGGCGATGGCCGCGGTCTTGAACGGCTCGGGCAGCACGCCCACGGCGGACGGGTCGGCAAGCAGGGCCGACAGCACCTCGGTGGGCTCGCTCTTAAACTCGAGCGTCACCTGGCCGGTCAGGCCCGCGCGCTCCAGCAGGTAGTTCATGACGTATTCCGGCGTGGTGCCCTTGCCCGTCATATAGACGGTACGGCCCGCCAGGTCGCCAAACGAGGTCACGCCCGCGTCGCCCGTCACCACGTTCAGCACGCCCAGCGTGTTGATGTCGATGACCTGCACCGCGCCCTCGGTCTTGTTGTAGAGCACGCTCGCCACGTTGGCGGGCACCAGGGCGATATCGACATCGCCCTGGATGACCTTGGGCACGATCTCGTCGGCAGCAGTGTTGATCGCAAAGTCGAACTCATTGTCAGTCTCGCCATTTGCGGCCTGGTCCATAAACTGCACCAGACCGATCGAGGTCGGCCCCTTGAGCGAGGCGACGTGCACCTCGACCGG
>CAKUGH010000074.1 GCA_934654605.1 uncultured Collinsella sp.
ATCCTGCAGGCTCTTAAAGTTGAGCTTGTCGACGGCATCGCTCGCGTTGGAGATAAGCTCGCGCAGGAAGATTTCCTTATTGGTGTAGATGGAGTTGATCATGAGGTCGAGCAGTTTTTTGCTCTCGGTCTTAAATTGACGCATGTGCAGTCCTTTCGCGCTACCCCCGTCCGCAAAAACGGCCCGGTTGCCCGAGCCGCATTGCAGACCTGCTATGTTCAGACTTAGATTTTATAACCCATTAGCGCGCATATATACATACGGAATCGAAAAACTGTATGTTGCAATGCCCCATGCGCCAATTGCCGAGGAGTGTCCCCGACCGCCGACAGAAAAGGAACGTCCCTATCTGTCGCACATGCGTTTGGCCATCCAGGCATGGGGCTGGCCTTCGTCTTCGTAGTCCACCGGCGCGATCTGCGTGTAGCCGGCCTTGGCATAGAGCGGCAGCACGTACTCCTGTGCATGCAACTTTATGAGCTTGGCGCCAGCATCGCGTGCGGCAGCATTGCTGGCCTCGACGATCTTGCTCGCCAGACCGCGGCGGCGCATTGAGGATAGCACCGCAACGCGGCCCATAATGTATGTCTCCCCCGCCGCGACGCCTTCGTCCATATCGCACGCCGGCGACACCGGGGCCTCCGCGCCAGCCATACGCTCCAGTTCCTCGGGAAACACGCGCGAGCAGCCAGCGAGCTCGCCGTCAACGTAGAGCGTCACGTGGATGCAACTCGGAGCCTCGTCGATAGCGTCAAACTCGTTTTCGTAGCCCTGTTCGTCCATAAAAACGGCGCGGCGCACCAGCGCCGCGTCCTCAAAGCAACCCGTCTTAAGTTGGATATCCATAACGGCCCCTTCATTCGATGCGAACGTTGGGGAAAAATTTTAGCGGAAATGAGCTCCCACGCTAAACTTCGCGCGCGCTTTTGCCAGGCAATCGTAGTGGCCCACGTTGTGGGCATCGCTCGCGATATAGCTGTACAGGCCCTGCTTAAACAGGCGCTGCGCCGGCTTCTTTTCGCGACCGAACCGTCCACCTGCGATAAAGTCCGCCGAAGCCTGCAGTTTGCAGCCCAGGTCGACCAGGCGTTCAGCCACGCTCACATCTTCTTGAATCGCACGATAGCGCTCGGGATGGGCAATAATCACCTGGTAACCGCGACACTGCAAGTCGTAAATCGTGTTCTCGTATTCCTCAAAGTCATACGAATCAGCACGCGTCGAGAGCTCGAGCAAAAACTCGTTTGAGCCATCGAAATGCAGGCGATCGGCCCATTCGATGCCCAAATCCATGAGCTTGGCATGATTGACCTCAAAGCCCATCTGCAAATGCATATCGCCCGCATGCGCGCAAAGCAGTCGATAGGCCTCCCACATTTTTTCGAAGTCAAAATACGGGTCCCGGCAGTGCGGCGTACACACCATGTGCGTAACGCCGACGGCGCGGGCCGCCTCAAGCATCGCCAAGCTTTGCTCGAGGTTCGCCGCGCCGTCGTCAACACCGGGCAGGATATGGCAGTGGATGTCTCTCATATCGCCCTCTTATCTGCGTCGTTGCTATTTCTTAAAACGCTTCGCCTTCGCAGGGGTCCCCGTTGCAGCGGCACCGCCAACAGCAGGGTTAACTCCGGCAACAGCGTTGTTCTGGCCCTTGTCCTCGCCATAGTAAGAGTAATAGTAGTCATGGCTCGAGGTCTCGCAGCAGTTCATGACCGTGCCAATTACGTTAACCTCGGCCTTGTTGAGCTGGTCGAAGGCGGCAAGGATCTCGTTGCGCTTGGCGAAGTCCTCACGGATAACGTAGATGGTGCCGTCGGTAATCGCGGCGACCTCGGCGGCATCGACAAAGGTGCCCACGGGCGGCGTATCGAAAATGACGTACTGGTACTTCTCCTCCAGCGCAGCAACCAGCTTGGCAAAGCGGCGCGAGGCGATAATGTCAGCCGGGTTGGGAATGCGCGGCTCGGCATCGAGGAAGAAGAAGTTGGGCTGACCGGTTTCAACGACAGCCTCGTCAATCGACATCTGGTCGGAAAGGACGGCGTACAGGCCGCCGGAATGACGGAGGCCCAGCAGGTTGGCAAGCGTACGGTGACGCATGTCGCACTCGACGAGAAGGACGCTCTTGCCGCTGGTCGCAATGGCCTGAGCCAGGTTGACCGCAATGGTGGACTTGCCCTCGTTGGGGATGGAAGACGTCACGGTAATGGACTTGATCGGCGTATCGACACTCGCAAAGCGAATGTTTGCCAGCAGCGTCTTGGCTGCGTTGCTAAAGGCGAGGGCATCGCTGGTTTTCTTTTTACGGGCCATGAATTACTTACCGCCCTTCACAACGGGGAAACGACCGATAACGGGCACACCGAGCAGCTCGACGGCATCGTCAACGGAGCGGACGCGGGTATTGAGCATGTCGAGCAGCACGACAATCGCAACGGCGACGAACAGGCCGGCCAGAGCGGCGACCGCGATGTAGAGCTTGCGGTTGGGGCCGCTGGGCTGGCTGGGGATCTTTGCCTTATCGATCACGTTGACAGCCTGGGCGGCGTCAACGTCCTGAGCCACGGTAGACACCGAGTTGGCAATGGCGTTGGCGACAGCGGCGGCACCGTCGGGGCTGGCGCCGGTCACGGACAGCGAAATGACACGAGTCGTGGTCTCGCTCGTAACGCTCACCTTGTAATCATCCAAGTTGGAAAGACCCAGCTCCTTAGCAGCACCGCTCTTGACGCTGTCGCTATCGAGCAGCGTCGCGATATCGTTGGAGAGCATCTGGCTCGCCGACAGGTCGTTGTAGTAGCTCGTCTGGCTACCATCGGTCTTGGCGAGAATGTACATGCTCGTCGTGGCGGTGTAGGTGTTGTCCATCATGGTGAAGGACACGACGCCCATCGCGATCGCGCAGACCACCGGGAGGGCGATGACCAGCTTAAGGTGCTTTTTAAGCAGCTGGAACAGTTCGAGAAGGGTCATGCAGCTTGCCTTTCATTTCCCTAATTCATATCGACAAAACTGCTCGTATGATATCGCATCTTTTAGCCAAGTCCGAACTCTATACATAAGATACAGCGCTTACACCATTGTTGCGCAACATTAACGCCGCACCGGCAGCCCCGATGCGGCGTGAAATTCACATGTTTGCAGCACTGCTACACGAACTGCTCGTCCTGTTGCACGGGAAACGTCACTGTGATGGTGGTCCCCACCCCCAGCTCGCTTGACAGATCGAGCGAGGCGTGATGATACAGAGCGGCATGCTTGACGATGGCCAGACCCAGACCCGTTCCACCGCGCGCTTTAGAACGGCTCTTGTCAACGCGATAGAAACGCTCGAATACCTTACCCTGCTCCTCGGGCGCAATGCCAATACCCGTATCGGCAACCGACAGATACGGGTGCCCGTCGTCGTTGGTTCCGCACCGCAACGTCACCGTACCGCCGGGCCGGTTGTAGCGAATGGCGTTGCTCGCCAGGTTATAGATGAGCTCATCGATCAGGCGCGTTACGCCTTCGACGACCACAGGCTTGGTCTCATGGCCTATCGTCACATTTGCCTGGCGAGCGACCTGCTCAAGACGTTGCTCGACCGCGTAGATAGCACGCGAAAGCTCAATGGGCTCCGTGGAACCAATGGGCACCGCCTCGCCATCGCTCGCACGCTCGGCCTCATCCAAGTTCGAAAGCGTGAGGATATCGTTGACGAGCGCCGCCAAACGGCCCGCCTCACGGTAGATGCGGCCGCCAAAGGTGCGCAGATCGTCCTCACCCTCGACCATGCCGTTTGCAATAAGCTCGGCATAGCCCGAGATTGCCGTAAGCGGGGTCTTGAGCTCATGGGTGATATTGGCCGTGAACTCGCGACGCATGCGGTCGTTGTCCGCCAGCACCGCCATCTGGCGCTTGAGCTCCTGGCGCTGCGACTCAATGCGCTCGAGCATGGGAACCATCTCGGCATAGGCATGCTCGTAGCTGCGGCGCGGATGGTCCAGATCTACCTCTTGCAACGGCGCAATAATGGCACGGGACTCGCGGCGTGCTAGGAAAAACGAGAGCACAGCACCTGCCGCTGCGATAAGCAGCATCGGTGCCACCATCGACAGCAAAATCGCCGCAACGCCGGGTTGAGCTTGCGCTAGGCGGACAACCTGGCCGTTATCAAGACGCACGGCGCGATACAACATGATCTCATCGAGCGTAGAACTTGCGCGCTCCGCGGAGCCCGAGCCGCTCTCGAAGGCCTCGGCAACCTCGGGGCGATCGCCGTGATTGGGCAGCATCGAAGGTGACGCCTCGTTGTCGTAGGCAACCGATCCATCCTTGTTAATCAGCGTGATGCGCAAGTCCTCGCGATCGAGACTGCGCAAGAACGGGATGGGCTCCTGCTGCTCGTCGAGGGCGGCAGCAATGAGCTCAGTTTCCTGCGCCAGATTGGCACTCGTGGCATCCGCCAAGGTGTTTTGCACAAAGAATGCGCCCAGCACCGTAAACGCCACGATAACCGCCATAGCACAGACAAAAATCGTCGCAAACACGCGATGCGACAGGGTGCGTTTTCCCTGGGGGGCGAAGACCACGGGTTACTCCTCCGATACGGTGGCCGCGCTGCCGGCTTCTTCGGCATCGTCACCGGCAGAAGGCTCGGCCAGGCGATAGCCCACACCGCGCACGGTCTCGATAGCGCTCGCATGCTCGCCGAGCTTTTGGCGGAGCGTCTGCACGTGCACGTCGACGGTGCGCGAACCGCCGTCGAAATCCCAGCCCCATACGCTCTGCAGCAGCGACTCGCGGGTAAAGACCACGCCAGGTTTGCGCATGAGGTACTCGAGCAGGTCAAATTCGCGCAGCGTGAGCTTGAGCGGTTCACCGGCAACAGTCACTTCGCGGTGGCTGGGCGAAAGTACGATATCGCCCACGCTGAGCACATCGCTCGCTTGCTTGACCATGCCGCCGCGGCGCAGCAGCGCACGGCAACGGCTGGCGAGTTCCATAAGCGAGAACGGCTTGGTCAGGTAATCGTCGGCACCGCCATCGAGCGCCATAACCTTGTCGAGCTCGGTGTCCTTGGCGGTGAGCATCATGATGGGCACCGTCGCCGTCAGGCGATCGGCGCGCAGGCGACGCATAATCGCCAAGCCGTCAGTATCGGGCAGCATGATGTCGAGCAGCACAGCATCGGGCACCCGTCGCGCCACGGCGGCCTTAAACTCGCCATCGCACGAAAAGCCCTCGGCCTCGATTCCCTGCTTGCGCAGCGCGTAGACCGTCAGATCCCTGATGTTGTCATCGTCCTCGACGTAGTAGATCATGTTGAACCCCTTTGCGGCCGGCATGACCGCATCTTAACCCTAAAGGCGCCAGTACTAGATAGTATCAGCCAAAACGGCCCGTCAAATAATCCGCCGTGCGCGGATCGGTCGGGTTTTTGAAGAGCTGAGCGGTGGGCGCATGCTCCACCAGCTCGCCCAGCAAAAAGAACGCGACCGAGTCGGAGATGCGCGCAGCCTGCTGCATGTTGTGCGTAACGAC
>CAKUGH010000075.1 GCA_934654605.1 uncultured Collinsella sp.
TTGAGCCCCGGAGAGGTCAAGCGCTCACCACCGCTCGAGACCAAGCCGGCCATAAGAGTGCGAAGGGCATCCGCGCGATCGGCGCAGATGCCCTGTGAAATCAGTTCGTCATCAAGACGCACACGTTTCATGAATGCCATCAACCATTCGTATCCGGAGATGCAGCCTGACTATCCTGGGATTCGTTTGCCGCATCCTCATCATATTCCTGCTCGAGCTTGTCGGCCTCACGCGGCGTCAGTTCAAACTTATCGACCATATCGACCGCGCGGGAGCCCAGCTCAATCGCCTCGTCAAACAGATCAAGCGAACGCTCCAGGGACGTATCCTTGGAGCGAACGGTAGCGATAATCTGGTCCAGACGGTCCGAAATCTCGTCGAAGTTGCGGACGGAACCCTCTGGCATGGCTACTCCTCGGCGGAGTCGGTGTCGGCCTCGACAGACTCAGCTGCGTCCGCATCCTCGTCAAGCACGCCGGCAGCGGCCTGCGCAGCAGCGACCTTGGCGGCAGCCTCGGCAGCCTGGGCCTCCTCGCGAGCGCGATCCTCGGCCAGCAGCTCCTGGTACAGGTCCTCGCCCGGCAGCTCCTCGCTGCGAGCGATCTTGCCCAGCACGCCGTTGACAAACGAAGCGGACTGGTCGGTACCGTAAGCCTTGGCAATCTCGACAGCCTCGTTGATCACGATGGCGTCCGAGACCTCCTCGTCGGTAAGGAAACGCATCTCGTAGACGGCGATACGCAGCAGGTTGCGGTCGGCGCCGGGCATACGCATAAGATCCCAGTTCTTGGCAACGGCGCGCAGGGCACAGTCGATGCGATCGATGTGCTCGTAGGCACCGCGGCAAAGCTCCAGCGCATAGGGGTCGAGGGGACCCTTCGAGATCAGGAAATCGCCCTCGAGGACGCGCTCGAGCGGACTGTCCGTGGCCTCGGCCTGAAACAGCAGCTGCAGCGCCTGACTGCGGGCAAGCGTGCGCCCGCGATAAACCTTAAGGCTCAAAGGTTACTCCTTGGGGAAAACGAGGCCGTCGATGCAAACGTCAACGCGCTCGACCTCGACGCCCACCTGGGCATCGATGGCGGCGACCACGGCGGCGCGAACGGCCTCGGCGAGTTTCTTGAACGGATAGCCAAAGAACACCACGACGCGCACGGTGAGCGCGAGCTTGTCGCCGACGACCTCGGCCTCGACCGCCGGCTCGGAAGCCGGGGCCTTGGACGAGAGCATCATGGAGACAAGGTTGGTGGCAAGGTCCTTGACGCCAACGGAGGCGATGCCCTCGACATCCGACACGGCGCGCGAGACGATGGCGGTCAGAACATCGGGCGAAATGCCGATGCCGTCAATCTTGATTTCCTGGGGCATGAGTCCTCCTAGAAGAGTTGGTTGCTAGACGCGGGAGACGAACTTGCCGTCGCGGGTGTCAACCTTGATGACCTCGCCCTCGTTGAGGTACATGGGGACCTGGATGACAGCGCCGGTGTCGATGGTGGCCGGCTTGGTGGAACCCTGGACGGTGTCGCCCTTAAAGCCCGGGTCGGTCTGGACGATGGTGGTCTCGATGAACATCGGCGGAGTCACGCCCATGAGCTCGTCGTCGGCGAAGAGCAGCTGGCAGGTGTCGTTCTCGCGCAGCCACTTGGAGTTCTCGCCCACCATGTCCTCGGGAACGGGAACCTGCTCGTAGGACTCGTTGTCCATGAAGATGTAGTCGGAACCGTCATTGTAGAGGTACTGGAACTCACGGGTGGTGAGCATGACGCTCTCGAACTTGGTACCGGCGTTGCAGGTGTTCTCGACGACGCGGCCGCTCTTGATGTCGCGGGTCTTGTAGCGCACGAACGCGCCGCCCTTGCCCGGCTTGACATGCTGGAACTCGACGATGGTGTAGACCTTGTCTTTAATGCGGAGACCGAGGCCGTTCTTGAAGTCGGCGGTAGAAATGGTAGGCATAGCGACCTTTCTTGTTATGGGCAGAACGCACGAGCGTCCAAATTACATACGACCGAAATTATACACTTGCAGACGGCGGCTGCAGCGAGCGCATAAAAAGAGAACGCGGGGCGCCCGAATCATTTCGGACGCCCCGCCCCCAAAGTAGATTTTTGGGACATGCCTAAAAATCTACTTTTCACGTTTCCGCGGCGACATTTCCATAAGGTAGATTTTAAGGCATGTCCCAAAAATCTACCGGGAGGGATTAGCAATCGATGACGTGGAGGTCATGCGGGGTCTTGGTGAAGGGCTCGTAGCCGTTCTCGGTGACGACACCGTAATCCTCCAGGCGCACGCCGCCCACGCCGGGCAGGTAGACGCCGGGCTCCATGGTGACAACCGAGCCGACCTCGATGATATTCTTGCTGCGGTTGAAGTTGGGCAGCTCGTGAATGTCGATACCGACGCCGTGGCCCAGGCCATGGTTGTAGTAGTCGCCATAGCCGGCATCGCCGATGATCTTCTTGGAAAGCTTGAAAATGTCGTTGCCCTCGACGCCCGGATGGATGGCGGCGACGCACTCCTCGTGCGTGCGGCGCACGAGCGCGTACAGGTCGAGCTGCTCGGGCGTGGGCTCGCCCATTACAACGGTACGGGTCATGTCGGAGCGATAGTCGCAGTAGCCCGCGCCATAATCCATGAGAACGAAGTCGCCCTTCTCGATCACGCGGTCGCTCGGGACGGCATGCGGGTTGGCGGTATTGGGGCCGCTCGCCACGATGGAGCCAAAGGCCAGGCTGTCGGCGCCGTTGGCGAACATAAAATTCTCGAGCTCGTTGCGAACCTGCTTCTCGGTCATGCCGGGTTTAATAAATCCGAGCATATGCTGGAAGGCGACATCGGTGATCGACTGCGCATGGCGCATGAGCTCAATCTCCTCGGCGTCCTTGATGGCGCGCATCTTGCGAATGTCGTCATGCATCAGCGGCAGCATGCAGGCGACGGAGCGGTCCTCCAGGCCACGCTGAATACCCTGGTAGAAGTTGATCTGCATGTCGTCCTCGACAGCACAGACGCGGCACTTGTTGGCCGCGATCTTGCCGGCGACCCAACCGGGGATGGTGCCCTCGTCCATGTCGTAGACCCAGGGGCTGCCGGCGGGCGTGTTCTCCTCAAAGCTGTTGAGATAGCGCGAGTCGGTATGGAACAGGCACTGGTCGGCCGTAATAAACGCGGCGTGCGGGAACTCGAAGGTGTAGTCAAAGACGCCCTTCACGCCCGTAAGCCAACGAAGGTTGGCCTCGTCGCGCACCACGATAGCGTCGTAGCCGCGCTCGACCATCAGGGCGCGGACACGCTCGATACGACCGGCAGGACCGGCAGCAAACTCAGACATGCAGATTCCTTTCTTGTTGTCTCAATAAAGACGGGGCGGGCCTCAACCGAGCAACGGAATCACGCGCGATCCGTAACCGATTGGAAAGCCGCCCCTCAACATGATACGAAAGACGATGGATGTCAATAAATCTTAGAGAAGTTCTTTACGAGAGGCCAAGTAGGCCTGGGCATGGCGCTCGAGAACCTCGTCCTCGACGTTCGTCAGACGAATGGCGCCAAGCGCCGCGGGCAGCGGCAACATGCTGCGGTTCGAGCGCGCAAACTGCTGCTTGCGGAACTCTGCAATAAAGGCAGCGGGCTCCAGATTAAAGGCGAGCTCCTCGATACCAAAGTCCTCCAGGCAGTCGTCGACCTCAAAGACGTAATCAATATCGAAGTCGCAAGCATCATGGGCAAGGCGCGCCTCAAAACGCATGCCCTCGGACAGCAGCTGGTACGCGGGGACCCGCGCCGCGGCTTCGCCCGGGCAGGCGCGCAGGGTGCGCTCCCCTGTCTTGCCAAAGTCGAGCGCATGGCGGGCGCTCGGGTTCGTAGCCATGAGCACGTCCTTGCGCGCGGTCTGGGACCACTGCACGGCATTGACGAGCGCAACCTCCTCGCCCGCAAGAATCTCGGGGACGGTCTCGGTAAACTGATTCCAGCGCGACTTGCTGCTGGAGAGCATGGTGCCCACGAGCACGGCATATCCACGCTTGAGGTCCTCGGGGTCGGCCTCGCGCACAAGATCGAGGTCGCACACGACCAAGCCCGGCTCGGGACGGAACGCGATAGCGGGAAGCGCATTGGCCGAGGAAGCCACGAGCGGCTCCATAGTCGTCGCGACCGTGAGCATGGCATCGAATGTCGTCGGCAGCAGGGCGCACTCGGTGCGACCGCACCACTGATTGGCACACCAGCAAACGACCGAGCAGGTCGCCGTGTCGCCGACAGCGACAACGAGATCGTCGCAGGTAATGCCGTTGGCCGACAAGGCGCCAAAGACGGTATCGGCATCGGCCAGCGTAGCACCGGCAGGTGAAACCTCGAGGACGAGCGGCGACACGGCAAAGCCGGCGTCAACCAGTGCATGCTCGACAGCCTCGCCAAAACGTTCGGATGTGGCGTCGTTCCAAACCACCATCGCGCGCTTAGGCTTGCCCACAGCCGAGGCAAACATGCGCGGCAGCTCCTCGAACGCGCCCAATCCGACGCGGACATCGACACTGCGGTTTTGGAAATTGATAAGTTGACGGCGAATCATAGCAGTCCACGCTCCAAAAGCATCTCGGCACAAAGGTAGGAAACGTCCTCGAAGGACTTGTTGCGAATATCAAGGGTAATATCGGCGGCCTGGCAATACAGCGGACGGCGATGCTCAAACAGGCGCGCAGCGTGCTCGGGCGAGCGGAAATCGGGCCGGGTATCGGAGCGACGAATCTGACGCAACGAGTCCTCAAAGTCACCTTCGAGGTACACGCATGTACCCATCTCGTGCATCAACTCAATGTTCACCGGCGTCTCGACGATGCCGCCCCCGCACGATACCAGCAGGCTGCGCTCGCTTTGAAGCGAACGGAGCGCCGAGGTCTCGAGCTCGCGAAAACGATCCTCGCCCTCGGTCTCAAATATCTCGGTCACCGACTTGCCGCATCGACGCACAACCAAACGATCGGTATCGATGAATCGACGCTTGAACATAGTGCCCACGTTGCGCGCAAGCGTCGACTTGCCCGCGCCCAAAAAGCCGATAAAGAAGATATGGTCGCAGCCGTGTTTGATGTGCTGAGACATGGCGAAACCTATTCCTCGCAGGGAAGGTCGCGCAGGGCCCGGCGCTCAAAGATACGGAAGATCTGCGTATACCACA
>CAKUGH010000076.1 GCA_934654605.1 uncultured Collinsella sp.
GGCGACGGCATCATGACTTCGCTGCGCGTGATGGAAGTGATCCGTGCCGAGCGCGAGACGCTCTCGCAGCTCACGGCACCGTGCAAGCTGCTGCCGCAGGCGCAGGTGGCCGTGCGCGTGGCGGACAAGGACGCCGCGCTCGATAGCATGGGCGTGCAGAACGCCATCGCCGAGGCCGAGGCCTCGCTGGCAGGCGAGGGCCGCGTGCTCGTGCGCAAGAGCGGAACCGAGTCGGTCATCCGCGTCCTGGCCGAAGCTCCCGACCAAGCAGCCGCCGACGCCGCCATGAAGCGCATCGCCAGCGCGCTCGAGGCCTTGTAGTTACGCGGTTTTACCAAACCGCGTAACGAGTCGACGCTGCAAACGGCCCTAAGCGGCAATCTGACGTTCAATTTCGAGGGCGCGACCAGAAGGTCAGCGCCCTTTCATTTCACGTCACCTTGCTCGCTCAGGGTCGTTTTCGCTGACGTTGCCAAAACATCAGCATGGCACTTGGGGACGTTCCTTTTGTGCCGGCAGAAAAGGAACGTCCCTAACTGCCGGCAGAAAAGGAACGTCCCTATGTGCCGGGTTTCTGGCTGACAAAGGGTGTCCCAAACGACTAGTCGTTTAAGAACGTCCCCAATGACTAGGTGGAAAGGGGGCGCCGCGGAACCAATCCGCGGCGCCCCCTTTGTGTTGGCGTTTCGGTTGTGTTCTACAGCTGGTACAGCATGGTGAACTTGTCCTGCAGGTAGCTGCAGTAGTAGCGGGCGTCAAAGTCCATGCCGCAAGCGCCCTTGATGAGCTCCGGCGCGTCCTTGGCGCGGCCCCACTGCCAAATGTGCTCGCCCAGCCAGGCACGGACGGGCGCCAGGTCGCCGCTCGCGCAGGCGCCGGTAAGGTCGGCACCGTCGCGGCACATGGCCGGTACAAACATGGCGTCGTAGGCGCTGCCCAACGCATAGGTGGGGAAGTAGCCAAACGAGCCGCCGCTCCAGTGCGTGTCCTGCAGGCAGCCATGCGTGTCGTCGGGAACGGGAATGCCCAGGTACTCGTCCATAAAGCGATTCCAAAGCGCGGGGATATCCTTGGCCGAGGCCTCGCCGGCAAACAGCATGCGCTCAATCTCGTAGCGCACCATAACGTGCAGCGGATAGGTGAGCTCGTCGGCCTCGGTGCGAATCAGCGACGGCTGCGCGATGTTCACGGCGCGGTAGAGCGTGTCCTCGTCAACGTCACCGTAGACCTCGGGCGCGTGACGGCGCAGCACCTCGAGCAGCGGTCCCATAAAGGCGCGGCTGCGGCCCACGGTGTTCTCGAAGAAGCGGCTCTGGCTCTCGTGGATGCCCATGGAGGTACCGCCCTCCAGGCACGTGCGCGCATAGGCGGGGTTCACGCCCAGCTCGTACATGGCGTGGCCGGCCTCGTGGATGATGCTGAAGACGTTGGAGATGCAATCGTCCTCATAGATGTGCGTGGCGATGCGCGCGTCGCCCACCGAGAAGCCCTCGCTAAACGGATGCTCGGTAAAGGCGAGCGTGGTGTCGTCCAGGTCCAGGCCCACAAGCTTCATCAGGTCAAAGCTCATGGCACGCTGGGCGGCCTCGGGCACATGGGCGTGCAAAAAGTCGGCAGCCGGCTGCTGGCCGCGCTCGCCGATGGCGTGCACGAGCGGCACGACCGTGGCCTTGACCTCGTTGCAAAATGCGTCGAAGCTCTCGGTGGAAAGGCCGCGCTCATACTGGTCGAGCCAAACATCGTACGGGTCGCGCTGGGGGTCCATGAGCTGGGCCTGGCGCTTAAGCTGCCCGACGATCTTGTCCACGTAGGGCTCAAAGCTCGCCCAGTCGTTGGCTGCCTTGGCCTTGTGCCACACGGCGTCGGCCTCGCAAGTGAGCCTGGTCCAGGCCTCGGCTTCCTCGGTGGGGATAGCGCTGGCCTCGCGCTGGTCGCGACCGAGCACGCGAATCTCGTCGAGCAGCTGCGGGTCGTCGATCTTGCCGCCGGCGACCGTCTCGCGTGCCAGCGAACGCACAAGCTCAACGGACTTTTCGCTGGTCAGGAGCTTGTGATGCTCGCCGGCGAGCGTGCCCATGGCATCGGCGCGGGCGGCGGCACCGTTGGCGGGGGCGATGGTCGCGCCATCGAACTCGGCAATCTTGAGCAGATACTCGCGGGTCCACAGCTTGCCCTCGAGCTTGCGGAACTTCTTGACGGCCTTGTCGACCTTCATGCCTTCTTTTTTTGAGGCATGTTTGCCCGGCTGGGCAAGCGTGATCTTAATTCCGTTCGATTTGCTCTTGTCTTTCGCCTTTTCGGCTTCCTTCTTACCGTCTCTGCCCATGCGCGCTCCTTGTCTCACGGCTCGAGGATGTGAATACTTCCACGGCCAAGGTATACAGCCATAGCGAGTGTACCCAAATGTAAAACGTTATGGGGGTTCTGATAGCGAGGTAAAGGGATGCGTGATCCTCTTGAGGACTATCGCAGGTTGCTGTGGGTGTTTCTGATTCTAGAAAGAGTCACAGGTGACATTCCCAGAAACGAAGCAATTTTCGAATGTGGGATTGCGTCTATAACATTTGGATATGAAGTAAGAAACCATTCGTATCTTTGACGTGCGGGAAGTCGTCTCAGGGCGGATTCTAATTCATGATGGTCTAGCCACGCCTTTGACAGGAAACTGTTGAAAAGAGATGCAGCTCCTGCGTGCGTTTGCCGCAAGTTCTCGATTTGCTGCAAATTGATTCTAGTTAGGGTGCAATCGGATAAAGCTTCGATAAAGAAGGGGGAGGGTTCGTTTAGACAGGCGCTTGGCATAACGGGCATCCCTTTCTTATCCATTATGCAATCAACAACTTCCGTCCCGTCGTGCTCTAAGGAATAGGCACAGGCTATTCCGCTGTAGAGGAAATAAATCCATTCTTGTCGTTCTCCCATTCCAAGAATAATATCGCCTTTTTTGAACGACTGGAGGGAGCTTAAGCCGAGAAGTGACTTGCGTAATTTTTCATCATCGCAGCTGGCGTATAAATTAAAAAAAGAGTCATCCATGTTTATCTCCAGTTTCAATTAGCAATTGTTAAACAAGGATAAAGCGAAAACGTGGGGGGGGGCATTATCAAATGCTAATGCAGCGGAATGGAAAATGTCGAAACTGTGATGTGTGGTATTAGGCCAGGCAACGAAGGAGAAGTTAATGGAAAGAAAGATGATGACTCGCAGGACAATGGCAAAGGCGACGCTGGCAACAATACTGTTGGCTGCATTTGGGATGTCGGGTTGTGGTGAAAAGACCATCATCGGTACATGGTCCAATGAGGATGGGGATGAAATACTGCAGTTTGATGAAGATGGCAGCTGTTCTCTTCCCTTTACGTATAGCAAGGCATGGCTGGAGAGTTGCGATCGCTATGTCGTTAAGGATGACGGTTCTCTGGTGGTGAGCAGTAGCCAAGGAAACATCAGATCGAAGACGTGGGAGAAAACGGACGATCGAGATGAGGCGATGGACGGCGGAATGCTCTACTACCTCAATGGAGATGAGCTTATTCTCAACCACGATGTCTATACCAGGAGTAAATAGCACGGAAACCTGTTGAGCTATTTGAGCAACGGGGATATTCGCGGGTCGAGGTGGGCTTATGGTAAAAAGGGCGATAAATGTAACGGCGTTTATTTTTTGCCTTTCAATGATGGCGATTGTGCTGTTGTTGTTTGGGTGCTCTAAGGTTGAGTCGGCAACGGATGCAGTTAAGAGCGAGGCTGGCTCGGAGGATAAGGATAGTAAGCAGGCGTCAGGGAAGTCCGATAAAAGTGATTATGAGATATCAATGGCTCAGTCTTTCCATGATGGGTTGGCCTGGGTTAAGTTCGGCTCGGAGGAGGGCGACAAATGGTATGGAGCTATCGATAAACATGGGAATGTGAAGCTTCAATTCGATGCCGATAATCCTCGACTTGCGATGATGCCGACAGCTTTTGAAGATGGATATAGCTTTGCCGTGGAGGGGGATGGGACGGTCTACTCGATTAACACCAAAGGAACTGCTGTGCATTTTGGCGGAGAAAACGAAAAGGTGCTCAGCTACGGTGGCGGCATGGTTGTCACTATGACCAATGTCAAAGACTTTGATAGTAACTATTTCTCATATTTTATTTACAAGGCTGATGGGACGAAGCTCCGCTCTGTTGACTCAAAAAATGAAAGTGAAGTTTCGTATCGCGGTCACGGTGTTTTTTGGTTTTCGGATCTTGACCCATCGATCTACTGCTCAAGGGCTGATAAATGGATCAATGTTGATACGAGCAGTTTTTGCAAAGGCGACTTTGAGTTTATTGACGATAGCGACAAAGCGTATGCTGGCATTTCGGCAGATGGGCAATCTGGCGTGCTTGTAACTGACAAGGGGGAAGTGTCGACGTTTTCACTTCCGGCTCAACCTGTTGGGGAAGGGTCGGCTGTTTCGGATAATAAACTCGTTCTTCTTGTAGAAAGTGATGAAGAGGGCGCTGAGCGCACCTTCGTTGTTTATAACCTCGAAGACGGATCAATGAAAGAAATGCCGACAGAGCGTGCTTCGGGAATAAATTTCAGCGCATATGCTGACTCGGCCCCCATGTTTCGAGATGACGTTCTGATTCTCAGCGCTACGGGCGAAGATGGTGAGCTATACATTGAGGCCTTTGACGATGACTGGAACAGACTTTTCGAACCGATTCAAGGGTCTATGGGATATGACGGGTCGAGAATCGCCTCTGAGGGTGCCATTGAAATTAAGACTACTGAGGGCGTAATTACGACATCCGATTATGGGATAGATGGACTCAAACGATTTGAGGTCCAGGGATCGCTTAGTCCTCTTGTGGACGGAGTACATTTGCATTCCGCGGCTGATCAAGCGGCTGCCGGCGGTGTTGTCGAGGAGTCGTCGCCATTGACCTGCTACCGAGCCGAAACCGCCATTGCGGCACTTGCGTCTTCTGCAGATACAAATCCTGAGTATTTGGATAAAGAAGGAATCGCGCTGTTTGAATCGCTGAAAACAGAGGGTGCAAAAACAATTAAGTTCAAATAAACCCCACCACATTAGGGTGTCTATCTCTGTGCTATCCTATAGCCCAATGCGTTGACGGAGAGGGTTTTGCCCGCCGCGTCGCCGGCAAGAGAGGGAAGGTCATG
>CAKUGH010000077.1 GCA_934654605.1 uncultured Collinsella sp.
TCTTAGACGAGCTTGATCTTCTCGATGTCCTTGCGCGAGGACTCGCGATACAGCGAGAACTTGCGGCCGATAACCTGGACGACCTCGGCGTGGGAGCGCTCGGCGAGCTCCTCGGCGGCCTCGCGGGCAGAAAGGCTGGAGCCATCGAGCACGGAGCACTTAACGAGCTCGTGCTTCTCCAGGTAGGCGACCGTCTGCTCGACGGTGCCCTCGTTGACGTCGGACTTGCCGATGATGATGGCGGGGTTGAGATGATGGGCCATGCTGCGAAGCTGCTTGACCTGTGCTCCTGTCAGTGCCATGGGTTCTCGCTTTCTATGTATGGGGCGCCCCGCGATGGGGCCTTAATCTACGTGAGCTGTCCCACGATAGCGCAGGAACGGCGCGGTGTGGAGCGCGTTTGCCCAGTTCAAAAAGAATGCGGATGCCGAGCGGGAGAACAGCGCGGGTTGCAGGCGGACGTGTACGGCGGCCGAAAGCGGTCTATGGACGGCTCGAAGAGACCGGCTCCCATGCAATAAACGCCCAACGGACCTTGCGGACGTGGTCGAGCATGTAGCGCCCCTGCGGCATCCCTTTGGACCCCGGCTCGCCGGCATGGGGGTTCTCAATCATATGTTGAGCGACGTAGTCGCGCAGACGGTCGATCTTGTCCTCGTTACCGTGCTCGAGCATACGGGAGAAGTCCGCCACGCCCGCTTCAAGGCTATCGAAGGTATCGCGACGAGGTGATTCAAAGTACGTAACCTGCGGCAGGGCACCCATCTGAATGAGGATATTAAAGGCATATACAAAGCCATTACTGCAGGTAACCGAGGCACCGATGGCGTTCATCAGGTGCAGGTCATAGCGCGGGCTGGAGTTGGCAACCATCGTGACAGCACAACGCCGACGAGCCGTTCGATCAAGCTTGGCAAGCGCGCCTTTTAGGTTGGTCGTGGTGACAGAGCGACTGGCAAAGGCAACATCTACCGCTTTCGCGACCGGTCCAACCAAATCCCAGTCATCATCCCAAGCAAGCTCAAGCGGTGTAATGCGATTCTCGAGTCCATAGTAATCAATGCCAGCATCAAGCGTGCCCAACATAGCAGGGGAAAAGTCAGCGGCAATCACAGGATGTCCAGCCTGAGCAAGCGGAATAGCAATCGACCCAGCCCCACACCCCATATCCAGTACGGATTCACCAGGTTTTAACGCCAACAGCTTCATAAAGTCCCGGGCATACGGAGCAGTCTCATGCGGCCGAAAATGCCGAGCCCGCTTGTCCCACTCAAAAGAATCATCAGCCCGCCGCCGTCCAGCCTGCAGGCGCATCCATTCGCCATTCCAATCAGCAGAAAGAAGCTCAGAGCGAGCATCCCCATCAACCACGGGCTAACCTCCTAGCAACAAAAAAGCGACTCCTCCCAAAAGAAGAGCCGCAACCAGCATATATCAGAAAGAACCGATCCAACGCCAAACCGCCGTATCAACCATGTGGTGCAGGAGCGAAGCAACTGCAACCGGGATAGAACCCAACTGAGGTCCCGTTGTGCGGGAGCCCCGGGGAGGGCAAATATATAAGGTCGATCGCGAGTTCCGCACGAGCCGGAGAGCACTTAATGTGCTCTCCGTGCGAGTCAGGACTGTCCGAGCAGGCGACCTTATATATTTGCCCTCCCCGGGGCTCCTCGCCCGAACCCTCAGCTAGTTCTTCAGCGAGTTCAGCGGTGCCGGGAAGCGTCCACCACGGTGGGCAAGCACGGTGCCGGCGTTGGGGTTCACCGGCATGATGGGCGCACGGCCGAACAGGCCGCCGTACTCGACGCAGTCGCCCACGCCCTTGCCAATGGCGGGAATCACGCGGACGGCCGTGGTCTTGTTGTTGATGACGCCGATGGCCATCTCGTCGGCGATGATGCCGGCGATGGTCTCGACCGGGGTGTCGCCGGGGATGGCGATCATGTCAAGGCCAACGGAGCATACGCAGGTCATGGCCTCGAGCTTCTCGAGCGAAAGCGCGCCGGCCTCGACGGCGGCGATCATGCCGGCGTCCTCGGACACGGGGATAAAGGCGCCCGAGAGGCCGCCCACGCTGGAGCTGGCCATAACGCCGCCCTTCTTGACGGCGTCGTTGAGCATGGCGAGTGCGCAGGTCGTGCCCGGGCCACCGCAGGTGCCCACGCCGATGATCTCGAGGATGCGGGCAACGGAGTCGCCGATGGCAGGCGTAGGCGCCAGCGACAGGTCGACGATGCCCTTCTCGACACCCAGGCGATGGGCGGCCTCGCGGCTCATGAGCTCACCGGCACGGGTGATCTTAAAGGCGGTCTGCTTGATCTTCTCGGCGACCTCCATCATCGAGGCGGAGTCGGGGAGCGTCTCCAGGGCAGCAGCCATAACGCCGGGGCCCGAGACACCAACGTTGATGACGGCGTCGGCCTCGCCGCCGCCGTGGACGGCGCCCGCCATAAACGGGGAGTCCTCGACCATGTTGGCAAAGCAGACAAACTTGGAAGCGCCAACGGAATCCTGGTCGGCCGTGAGCTTGGCGGCGTCGATGATGGTCTGCGCGGCCATGAGTACGGCGTCCATGTTGATGCCGGCGCGCAGGCTGGCGACGTTGACGCTGGAGCAGACGCGGCTCGTGGTGGCGAGCGCCTGCGGAATGGACTGGATAACGCGGCGGTCGGCGTCGCCGATGCCCTTCTGGACGAGCGCGGAGAAGCCGCCCAGGTAGTCGATGCCGAGGGTCTCGGCCGCACGGTCGAGGGCATGCGCGATGGGGGTGAGGTCCTCGTCCTTGCAACAAGCGGCAATCTGCGCCACCGGGGTGACGGAAACGCGCTTGTTGACGATGGGGATACCGTACTCGCGCTCGAGGTTCTCGGCGGTTTCGACCAGGTGCTCAGCCGTGTGCGTCACGTGGTCGTAGATCTTCGTGCACATGCGGTCGAGGTTCTCGTCACCGCAACCCATGAGCGAAACACCCATGGTGATGGTCCTGATGTCGAGGTTCTGCTCCTCAACCATGCCGCGGGTTTCCGCGATTTCTGCAGGCGTGATCGCCATCCTTGCGCTCCTATCTGCCAAAACGAGCATAGTCCCCTTTATTCTAACGTGCCGCACGCGCCAAGTGGCACATGCGGCACGTTTTGGTGTGGGGTTGTTTCCGTTGTGTTACCGGCCAAAGACCTCTTCGGCGATGCGCGCGCTCTCGGCGGCGTCCTTGGCGTAGTAGTCCGCGCCGATTTGCTTGGCGTATTCGGGGGTGAGCACGGCGCCGCCCACGATGATCTTGACGCCCGGGACCTCGGCATGGAGCAGCTTGATGGTCTCCTCCATGGCAACGACCGTGGTGGTCATAAGCGCCGAGAGGCCGACGAGTTTGATATCGCGCTCTTTTACGGTCTTGAGCACCTCCTGCGGATCGACATCGCGGCCCAGGTCAAAGACGGTGTAGCCGTAGTTATCGAGCAGCATCTTGACGATGTTCTTGCCAATGTCGTGGATGTCGCCCTTGACGGTGGCCACGCAGATCTTGCCCTTGTCGGCGATCTCGCCGGCGGGCATCAGGCGCTTGATGGTGTCGAAGCCCACGCGTGCGGCTTCGGCCGAGGCCATAAGCTGTGGCAGGAAGAACTTGCCCTGGTCAAAGAGGACGCCCACCTCATCGAGGGCGGGGATAAAGTGGTTGTTGATGAGGTCCATGGCGTCGTGGTCAGCCAGCAGGCGCTCGGTCTCGGCCGCGATCTCGCCCTTGCGGCCCGAGACGACCATGTGGCGGATGGGGTCGTCATCGGCGCTTGCGGTGGTGCTTGCGGCAGGTGCGGTATCGCTCGATGCTGATTGAGCGGCCGCCGGGTTGGCGGCAACCTTGTACGGGTCGGTCCAGCCGGCGTATCGCTCGATGTATCCGGTCGAGCCCTCGTCCTCGACGCTCAGCACGCGATAGCTGTAGACGGTGTCCATAAAGCGCTTGGAACCCGGGTTCATGATGGGGGCGTCCAGGCCCGCGCCGAAGGCGGCGGCCAAAAAGACCGAGCCCAGCAGCGGGCGGGCAGGCAGGCCAAAGCTGATGTTCGACACGCCGAGTGCGCACTTGACGCCCAGGCGCTCCTTGCACATCGACATGGCGCGCAGAATCTGCTCGGCCTGGCGCTGGTTGGTCGAGGCGGTCATGACCAGGCAGTCGATGAGGATGCGGTCCGGGCCGATGCCGTAGCGGGCGGCTTCGGCCACGATGCGCTCGGCGATGGCAAAGCGGGCCTCGGCGGTATCGGGGATGCCGCCCTCGTCGAGCGTGAGGCCGACGACGTTGGTGCCGTAGTGGGCGACCAGCGGGAAGATCTCGTCCATGATCTGCCGCTTGCCGTTAACCGAGTTGATGATGGGCTTGCCGGCGTAGCGGCGCACGGCGGCCTCGACGGCGGCGGGGTCGGTGGAGTCGATCTGTAGCGGCAGGAGGGTGGAGCCCTGGAGCTGCTCGGTTGCCTGCTGGATGATCTTGACCTCGTCGATCTCGGGCAGGCCCACGTTGACGTCCAGAATGTCGGCGCCCTGTTCCTGCTGGCTGATGCCCTGGCTCACAACGTAATCCAGGTCGCCGTCGCGCAGGGCCTGCTGCAGACGCTTTTTGCCGGTGGGGTTGATACGCTCACCGATGACGGCGATCTTGTGGCCATCGCAGGGAAGGTTCACCACGGTCTGGGCGCTCGTGACTGACATACTGGGCTTGCGGTGACGCGGGCTGGGTGTGTGGTTGTCGATGAGGGTGCGAAGCGCCGCCATGTGCGTGGGCGTGGTGCCGCAGCATCCGCCGACGACGCTCACGCCGTCCTTGATCATGCCGGCGACGGCCTCGGCGTACTCGGGTGCCTGGATGTCAAAGACCGTGTTGCCGTCATCGTCCACGCGGGGTAGCCCCGCGTTGGCCTGCACCATGACGGGCTTGTCGGTGACGGTGAGCATGCGCGCGGCGAGTCCGCGGAGCTCGGCCGGGCCCTGGCTGCAGTTGATGCCCAGGACATCGGCGCCGATGGCGTCGAGGGTGATGGCGGCGACCTCGGGGCTTGTGCCCAAGAAGGTGCGGCCGTCTTCCTCAAA
>CAKUGH010000078.1 GCA_934654605.1 uncultured Collinsella sp.
CGCTCCTGCGGGTCGCTCATGGTGGTGAGGTAGCCGGTCGGCTTGTAGAGCATCAGATACACGGCGCCCTGGTTGAGCTTGACGGGCATGCCGTCGACCTCGATATGGTCGCGGTCGACATCGACCTTGGTGCCCAGCTCGGTCGCGACCGTGCCGTTGACTGTCACGCGGCCGGCTGTCATCAGGTCCTCCGAGCCGCGACGGCTCGCCACGCCCGCGCGCGCTAAAAAGCGCTGCAGGCGCATGGTGTGCGGGTAGACGGGCTGGGCCTCGGCCGCGGGCGATCCCGCGGTGCCGACGATGCGCGTCTCCCCTGCTTCGTTAGTTCTCGTCATGCATATCCTCCGAGGCGTCATCGCTGGCCAGGGTGTCCTCGCCCTCGATCGCCTCAACATCCTCAACATCGGTATCGAGCAGCTCACGCTCTTCGTCCAAGTCCTCGGCCTGCTCCTCGAGCGTGGACTGAATGCTGCGGCCGCTCAGGCGCTCGCGGATAAACTGACGCGACTGCTCGTCGGGAGCAAACTGCTCAAGATCGGGCAGGTCGCGGGTAGAGCGCAGGCCAAACTTCTCCAAAAAGGCGTTGGTCGTGCCGTAGATGATGGCCTGACCGCGCTGGGGGTCGCGGCCGAGCTCGCGCACCAGACCCTTGTCTACGAGCGACGCGATGACGCCGTCGGAGTTGACGCCGCGAATGCCCTTGACCACCTCACGCGTGACGGGCTGGTGGTAGGCGATGACGGCAAGGGTCTCCAGCGCCGCCTGCGACAGCTTTTGCGTGTCCCAGCTCAGCACATAGGCCTCTACCACGTCGTGGTAGGCGGGATGCGTAAACAGGCGCCAGCCGCCGGCGACCTCGCGCAGCTGAAAGCCGCGATTGGCCTCCTCGTACTCAACCTTGAGCTCGGCGAGCAGCGACGCGCACTCGCCGGGGGCAATGTCGAGCGCGTTTGCCAGCGCAGGCGCGCTCACGGGGTCGCTCGAAACCAGCAACAGCGCCTCGAGGGCGCCTTTGAGGCTGTTTGCCTCCAGCGTGGAAAGGTTTGACATGGTTGGTCGCTCCTATTCGGTGAGCTCGGGGCCCTCGCCGGGCACATAGGCCTCGGCGCCCTCGACGCGGTTGATCTGAATGGTTCCAAAGATCTCGTCCTGGCTTAGCGTGAGCGAGCCGCGCTTGGCGAGCTCCAGCATGGCCAGGAAGGTGACGACGAGCTGCTCGGTTGTGGCGTCGCCGTCCAGCAGCTCGCGGAAGGTGCAGGTTTGGTGCGCCATGGTAAAGCGGTCGACCGAGGCCACGGTCAGGTCGAGCGGCACGCGATGCGGTGCCACATGCTCAGCCTCCAGCAGGAAGGTCTGTCGCTTGCCGTCCAGATCGGCGCAGATGACGGCCAGGCCGCGCAGGGTGATGCCGGCCAGGTAGTCGGGCATGAGGCCTAAGAACTCGGGGTCGGGGCCGGCCACGCGCGGATGCATGCGGCTTTCGGCCTGCATTCGGGCGCCGAGGGCCGCCGCCGCGCCCTTAAACTGCTTGTAGGCGATCAGGCGCTGGATCAGGACCTCGCGCAGGGCGTCGCCGTCGAGCGCGCTGAGCTCCTCGAGGTCTTCGTCGATCTCGTCATCGTCGTCTGTTTTGCGCGGGGATTCCTGTGGCACCAGCGATGCCGCCTTAATGTCCAAAAGGGTTGCGGCGACCAGCAAAAAGTCGCTCGCCACGTCCAGGTCAAGCGCCTCGATGCGCTCGGCCTCGGCAAGGTACTGCTCGGCCACCTCGCTGATCGAGATGGCACCGATATCTACTTTTTGGCGGGTTACCAGCTGCAGCAGCAGGTCGAACGGTCCGCTGTAGACCTGCGTCGACACGCGATACGACATCTTCGACCTCCTTTGACGGCGCCTTCGCGGCGCGGTTTGGGTGCATGTTGCGACCGTTTTGCACGGTCGACCTGTAAGTTTACCTTAGATGCCGGCGATTGCGAAGCTGAGCAACTGCTCTGTCAGCGGATACACGGTAACGTCGAAATAGCGGCCGATCACGTCGATGCCAGTCCACATGGGCAGCAGATAGAGCACGATGATGAGGATGGGCATGGCATATTGCTGCAGACGGTAGTAGTTGGCGAGCGCTTTGCCTTTGAGGAACGGGACGATGGTCGACGAGCCGTCGAGCGGCGGGATCGGGATGAGGTTAAAGAACGCAAGCGACAGGTTGACCACGATAAAGGTGGCGCCGAAGTTCATGATTTGGGACGCCGCGGCAAAGGACATGCTGGTGTAGAGGTTGCCATAGGCCAGGTGCATGAGAGCCGCGGCCAGGCACGCCAGCGCGATGTTCGATGCGGGGCCGGCAGCGCTCACCAGGACCTCGTCACGCTTGGGGTGCTTGAGGTTGTTGAGGTAGACGGGCACCGGCTTGGCGAAGGCGAACACCGGGCCGCCGGCGGCGAGCATGAGCAGCGGCAGGATGATGGTGCCAAACGGGTCGATGTGGTTGAGCGGGTTGAGTGAGACGCGGCCGCGTGAACGGGCCGTCTTGTCGCCGAGCGCCCAGGCCGCGGCGGCGTGTGCGCTCTCGTGGATAACGATACCCACGATGACGGCGACGGCGCTGGCGAGCAAGTTCATGAAGTAGCTGCTGGACATGGCGCTTCCCTAGCGGACGCGGCGCGAGGCGCGCGTGAGCAGGTAGTCGGCTACAAACAGGATAACGGCGACGATGGCGTAATCCAGGCGGAACACGCCGCCAAAGGGCGACGTGATGACGCCGTAGCCGGCGATGGCGCTCGGCAGCGCGCGCGAAAGCTCGACGACAAAGCCGACGATCTGCAGCTTGGCGGTCAAGCCACTAAAGCAAAGCTGCACGGTCATCGCGCTCATAAAGATGCCGCAGATGCGACAGGCGATGGCGATGATGCTCATCGCCACGGCAGCGGCTTTACGAGAGTTCACGCGCGGTCTCCTCCTCGATCTGGGTGGAAAGCTCGAGCCATTCGTCTTCGAGCTTGGGCAGCTCTTGCTTAAGGCCGTTATATTCCCCCAGCGCGGCGTTGAACTTGTCCTGATCGGCATAAAGTTCTTCGCTTGCCATCAATTCCATAAGCTCGTCATAGCGGGCACGCTTTTTGTCGAGCTCGGCCTCGATCTTCTTGAGCTGGTTGCGCACGCCCTTGAGCTTTTTGTTGAGCGCGGCTCGAGCCTGGGCCTCGGCGCGCTTCTGCTCCTTGGTCTTTTTGCCCTCGGCCGGCTTGGGAGCGGCGGCGGGAGCACTGGCCTGAGCGGCGCTGGCGGCCTTGGCGTTCTTGCCTGCGGCAGGCGCGCTCTCACCTGCCGCCTCGGCGGCGGCGCGGGCTGCGAGGTCCTCGCGCTTGTAGAGGTAGTAGTCGTAGTCGCCGTCGTAGACCGTAACCTTGCCGTCGCGAATGTCGATGACGCGGTTGGCCACGGCGCGCACCAGGTGCTCGTCGTGGCTGATCAGCACGATGGTGCCGGGGAAGTTTTGCAGGGCGTTCTCGAGCATGTCCACCGAGTCGATGTCCAGGTGGTTGGTGGGCTCGTCCAGGCACAGGAGTGCCTCGGGGGCCACGAGCATCTTGGCCAGTGCCAGACGCGCCTTCTCGCCGCCGGAGAGGACGCGGACCTGCTTTTCGATGGAATCGTTGTCGCTAAACAGGAAGGCGCCCAGCAGGCTGCGCTGCTGCGGCACGGTCCACTTGGGCGTGACGGTGTCGATCTCTTGCAGGACGGTGTTGGACTCGGTCATGCCCTCGAGCGCGTGCTGGGCATAGTATGCCACGCCCACGTTGGTGCCCAAGTCGCGGGTGCCGGTGGTGGGCGACTCCAGGCCGGCGAGAAGCTTCATGAGGGTGGACTTGCCGGCGCCGTTGGGGCCGACGAGCGCCACGTGCTCGCCGCGGTAGAGCTTAAGGTCGATGTCGCTGTAGATGCGCTTATCTCCGTAGGACTTGGATACTCCCTCCAGGCCCACGACCATGTCGCCGGAGCGCGGCGGGTCGGGGAACTTAAAGTCGATGTGCTTGTGGCCCTCGGGCAGGATGACGAGCTCCTTTTTGATCTGCTCGATCTTGCGGATGCGCTCCTGGGCCTGGGCGGCCTTGGTGGGCTTGTAGCGGAACTTGTCGACGAAAACCTGCATGTGGGCGATGTCGCGCTCCTGGGCGGCACGCTTGGCGCGCATCTGCTCCAGGTTGTCTTCGCGCTGCTTGAGGTAGCTGCTGTAGTTGCCGGTGTAGGTGGTCACGCGGCGATTCTCGAGGGCGGCCACGTGGTCGACGCAAGCGTCCATGAAGGCGCGGTCGTGGCTGACGATGAGGACGGCGCCGTCGTAGCTGGCGATAAAGCCACGCAGCCACTGGACGCTTTCGAGGTCCAGGTGGTTGGTGGGCTCGTCCAGGAGTAGCAGGTCGGGGTGGCGCAGGAAGAGCTTGGCGAGCGCAATGCGCATCTGCCAGCCGCCCGAGAACTCGGAGCACGGGCGCTCAAAGTCGGTGACCTTAAAGCCCAGGCCGGACAGGATCTTGCGGGCGTTGCTCTCGAGCTCGTAGCCGCCCAGGTGCTCAAAGCGGTCCTGGACCTGGCCGTACTCGTTAAGGAGGGCGTCGACATCCTTGCCCTGCTCAGAGAGCTCGGTGATCTGGGCCTGCAGCTCGTTGGCGCGCTCGCCCATGCGGCGGATTTCCTTGGCGGCCGCCATGACCTCAGCGAGGATGGTGGTGTCCTTGTGCTCCAGGTTGGTTTCCTGCTCTAGGTAGCCCACCTGGCAGTCCTTGGCGTACTGGACCTGGCCGGCATCGGGGCTGTCGATGCCCATGATGATCTTGAGCATGGTGGTTTTGCCGGCTCCGTTGGGGCCCACGAGCGCGAAGCGCTCGCCGGGGTTGATCTGGAAGGACGCGCCGCTAAAGAGGACGCGCGCGCCGAAGCTTTTTTCGATCTTGTCGACCAGAAGGATCATGGTGCCGCCTTTGACCTTGTGTACTTATATGAAAAAAGGCCCCAACTTGCGTTGGAGCCTCATTCAATGCTCGGGTGGAGACGAGGGGGATCGAACCCCTGAC
>CAKUGH010000079.1 GCA_934654605.1 uncultured Collinsella sp.
GGCGCGGTGCACACGCTGTGGCACCCCATGCCCGGCCGCTTTAAAGACTATATCGCCATGCCCAAGGTCAATAACTACCAGTCGCTCCACACGACGGTTATCGGTCCCACGGCCCGCCCGCTCGAGATTCAGATTCGAACCTACGAGATGCACGAGCAGGCCGAGTACGGTATCGCCGCCCACTGGCTGTATAAAAAGTCGGGCGGATCGTCTGCCTCCAAGACCAACGATGCCCAACGCCTGGACGACCAGATCAACTGGCTTAAGCACTCGCTCGACTGGGCTGCCTCCGACGAGATCACCGATGCCAAGGAATACCTGCATTCGCTGAAGGTCGACCTGTTCGACCAGGAGATCTTTGTCTTTACGCCCAAGGGCGAGGTCATGGCGCTCCGTGCCGGCTCCACCCCGCTCGACTTTGCCTACGCCGTCCACACCGAGGTCGGAAACCACTGCGTGGGCGCCAAGATCAACGGTGCCGTGGCCCCGCTCACGCACGAGATTAAGACGGGCGACCGCGTCGAGATTCTGACCAACAAGAGCTCAAAGCCGTCGCGCGACTGGCTCAAGATCGTCAAGACGCCTTCGGCCAAGTCCAAGATCCGTCGCTACTTTGCCGCCGCGACCAAGGACGACGATGCTGCCGCCGGTCGCGATATGCTGGCCAAGGACCTGCGCAAGCGCGGCTACGGCATCTCTACGCCGCGCTCGACGCGTGCACTCAATGCCGTGGCGGAGCAGCTGAACTTTAAGCAGCTCGAGGACCTGTTTGCGGCCGTCGGTGCCGGCAAGGTCGCCCCGCGTGCCGTGGGCAACAAGGTCGAGCAAATCTTGGATCCCAAGCCCGAGGAGCAGCTCACCAAGGCCGAGGCCATCGCCGAGGTCGTGAAACAGCCTGCCCGCGGCTCCAACCGCAAGCCGCAAAAGCGCGGCAAGAGCGCAAGCAACGGCATCATCGTCAAGGGCGAGAGCAACAGTGGTCTGCTGGTGCGTCTGGCACATTGCTGCAATCCCGTGACGGGTGACGATATCGTCGGCTTCATCACGCGTGGTCGCGGCGTCTCGGTGCATCGTGCCAACTGCCCCAACGTCAAGGGCCTTATGGAGCATCCCGAGCGTATGATCGACGTGGAGTGGGACGGCGCCGCCGACACCCTCTTCCAGGTCGAGATCGTGGTCGAGTGCCTGGACCGCATGGGCCTGCTCAAGGACGTCACCATCGCCATCGGCGATGCGGGCGGCAACATCCTTTCGGCTGCCACGTCGACCAACCGCGAGGGCATCGCAACGCTGCGCTTCATGGTCGAGATTTCGGACGCGAGTGGCCTGGATCCGCTGCTGGCCTCTATCAGCAGCGTCGACTCGGTCTACGACGCTCGTCGTCTTATGCCCGGCGAGGGCGGAGCGCAACTCAAGCGCCGCGTGTAGGTGCGAGAGTCTTGCAGCATCATAGATATTGGCTACGTTCGAGGCATCGTTTGGTGCCTCGACGTATTTAGAAGGAAAGTGTGCATATGGACGATACGACTTTGGACCTGACGCCCCGAGGCGCGGCTTCGATTGAGACGCTCGTCAACGGCCCGATTCAGACCAACAGTTACGCCGTGATGTCGAATGACGAGTGCTTAATCGTCGATCCGGCGTGGGAGGGTGAGCGTCTTGTGGAGCATATTCGCACCGAACATCCTGGGGTACGCGTGCTCGGCGCTGTCTGCACGCACGGTCATGCCGACCATGTTGGCGGTGTTGCTGGGGTGCGGGCTGCCGTCGGCGAAGGCTGTCTGTATGAACTGTGCGCCAAGGACGTAGCGGTACCTCGTGCAAATATCGAGGAGCAGCGTGGCATGTGGGGCATCGAGACGCCCGATCCGGGTGAGCCGACCCGCCTGCTTGCCGAGGGCGATACGATCGAGATGGGCGACGTTTGCCTGCAAGTGATCGAGACGCCGGGGCATACGCCGGGCGGCATCGTCCTGTTCGCCGCAACTGAGCAGGGGAACATCGCTTTTGTGGGCGACACGCTTTTCCCGGGCAGCCATGGTCGTACCGATCTATCCGGCGGTGACGAGGCGGCGATTATGCGCTCGTTGTCCAAACTCGCCAAGGTTCTTCCGCCCGATACCGTTTGCTTGACGGGCCATGGCGATTCGACCACCGTCGCGCGTGAGCTCATGCAGAATCCGTTCATGCAGATGTAGGTTCGAAGTCGTCTTTCGAATCACGAAGACCGCTCAATCGTCAAGTAATTTTCCCCAACGGGTCGATTCTGTGGGGCAAACGGTCAAAATTTGTCCAATCGGATGATATTCGTGAACAAACGAACGTTTATGCTGCGGTATGCCGTGGTAAAATCACAGGCGTTATCGGAGCAACCTTACAGGAGGTTTCTTTTATGCTCGTCAACGCAGCAGACATGCTCAAGAAGGCCGAGGCCGGCAAGTACGCTCTCGGTGCCTTCAACACCAACAACCTCGAGTGGACCCTGGCTATTCTCCAGGCCGCCGAGGAGGCCAAGTCTCCGCTGATCCTTCAGTGCACCGCTGGTGCCGCTAAGTGGATGGGCGGTTTCAAGGTCTGCGCCGACATGGTCAAGGCTGCCGTCGAGGCCACGGGCGTTACCGTTCCCGTCGCCCTTCACCTCGATCATGGTTCTTACGAGGACTGCTTCAAGTGCATCGAGGCCGGCTTCACGTCCATCATGTATGACGGCTCTCACGAGGAGACCTTCCAGCTTAACCTCGACCGCACCAAGGAGCTCGTTGAGCTTGCCCACTCCAAGGGCATGTCCATCGAGGCCGAGGTTGGCGGCATCGGCGGCACCGAGGACGGCGTGACCTCCAACGGCGAGCTCGCTGACCCCGCTGAGTGCAAGCAGATTGCCGACCTGGGCGTTGACTTCCTCGCCTGCGGCATCGGCAACATCCACGGCGTGTATCCCGCCGACTGGGCCGGCCTTTCCTTCGAGCGTCTTGGCGAGATCAAGGCCGAGACCGGCGACCTGCCCCTCGTTCTGCACGGTGGCACCGGTATCCCCGAGGATCAGATCAAGAAGGCCATCTCCCTGGGCATCTCCAAGATCAACGTCAACACCGACCTGCAGCTCGTCTTCGCCAAGGGCGTCCGCGAGTACATCGAGGCTGGCAAGGATCAGCAGGGCAAGGGCTTTGACCCCCGCAAGCTCCTCAAGCCTGGTCGCGACAACATCGTTGCCCGCACCAAGGAGCTCATGGAGGAGTTTGGCTCCGTCAACAAGGCGTAAGCGTCGCTAAACTTCCCGCCGGAAGCCCCGTCCCCCTACACTGTTTCCTTTGCGCTCACCTGGCTTCGCCAGAAGTCGCGCCAAGGAAACAGTTCCGGGGGACGGGGCTTCCTTCGTTTAACGCCGCAGGGTTACGGGGCTGAGATAATTTAATAGCTACCGTTCAGCGGTGTTTGGGGGCTCCTTGGTTGGGGCTTTGTTTTTGTGTCGGTACAATGGGTTCAGTTTGTCGTTTGATGTGGGAGTGGTTATGGCTGTTGTTGATGTGTTGCCTTCGGACGGGAAGGTTGTTACTGAGGGTCCTGTTGGGTGCTCTGTTGATGTTTGCTGTGATGACTTTCGTCATCTCGATATTGGATTGCCGCCGGAGATTCTTCGTCTCAAGGATGCCGGGTATCTGACACAGGCTGTTGCAGCTTGTGATCGGCTCTTGGAGCAGAATCCTGAGCCTTCGCTGGCTGCTTGTGTTCGTGCCGAGCGGTATCGCATGCTTGAGACTCCGCTTCATTTTTCGGTGTCGCGCGATCAGGCCATTGCGATGATTCGCGAGGAGTGGCCTGAGTTTACCGCGGAACAGTTCGACGACTTGATTGATCGTAAGCGTACTGACTGGCGCTTTATCGATGGCGAGCTGTTTGTTCTCGATAACTTCCTCGATTCGCTTCGCGTGTATCCCAAGGAGGTTCCGGGCTTGCGTCCCGATCCTGCGGACGGCTTAGCGCTGCGCAACCAAATGCTCAAGGAGATGGAGTCGCAAAACGGGTTGACTCGCGTCATCACGCTTAAGGCGTCCGTGTCTGTCCCTGGGGCTTTGGAGGGGGAGACCGTTCGCGCTTGGCTTCCCGTCGCGGCTGCCTGCCGCCAACAGTCTCAGGTCGAGATTCTCGATATGACGTCGGAGGGCACCGTTGCTTCTGAAGACGTTTCGGCTCGTACTGCCTCGTGGACATCTTCGACTGAGCGTTCATTCTCGGTGACCTATCGCTATCACATCGATGCCGCCTATTGCGACGTCTATGGGGGTACGCTTCCGTCTCATCCGTGCATGGACACGCCGCTGCCCGAGGACACTTCCGAGGACCGTCCGCACATTGCGTTTACGCCGTATCTGCAGCAGCTGACGGAGCGTGTCATTGACGGGCTCGAGGATCCGCTCGATCGTGCCCGTGCTATCTACGATTACCTGACGCAGCATATCGACTATCGCTATCAGCCGCCGTATCTGCTTTTGGGCTCTATTGCCGATGACTGTGCACATTCGCTCCGCGGCGATTGCGGCGTTATGGCGCTCACGTTTATCACCATGTGCCGCATTGCGGGCGTTCCTGCCTGTTGGCAGAGTGGCCTGTATGTTGAACCGGATTCGGTGGGGCCGCACGATTGGGCAGAGTTCTATACGCCGCAGACCGGTTGGCTCAACGCCGACGTATCGTTTGGCTCCTCGGCGCGCAGGATGGGGGAGGAGTGGCGTCGTCGTCACTACTTTGGCAACCTCGATCCATGGCGCATGGTGGCAAACAATCGGTTCCAGGCCGAGTTTGAGCCGGCTTTCGACGGCATGCGCGAGGACCCCTACGACAATCAGATGGGCGAGGTCTCAGTCGACGGTCGCGGATGCCGTCAGCGTGAGATGCTCCGTACAGTCGAACTCATCGAAATGCTCGAAGTTCCATTTTCGGACTAATCAACAGAAAGCTGTGATAAACTAACTCACGCATTACGTGCCCGAGTGGCGGAATTGGCAGACGCAGTGGACTCAAAATCCACCG
>CAKUGH010000080.1 GCA_934654605.1 uncultured Collinsella sp.
TTGATCGTTGGCGGCGTAACCCGCCTGATCCCGCTGACCGGCGTCACCCTGCCCTTTATGAGCCAGGGCGGCTCCTCGCTGCTGGCGAGCTTTATCATCGTCGCGCTCCTGCTGCGCGCCGGTGACGAGGCGACCGGACGCGAGGCCGAGCTTACCGGCACCGGCACCATGGCCGCCATCACCGATGATCAGGTCGCATCTGCCGCCGCCCCGTCGGGCACGCGCTTTGCCACCTCGTCTTCCTACGGCAGCGGCAGCCATTCCGTCGGCTCGCGCATGCGTCGTCGCCTGCTCGACACGCCTGAATCCGGCGTGCTCGGCCGCGTTGCGCTCGCCAACCGTCTAACCCGTGCGGTGCTCGCCTTTACGGCGCTGTTCGCCATCCTTATCGGCAACCTCACCTATGTCCAGGTCATCAAGGCCAAGGACTATCAGGACATGCCGACCAACAACCACACCATCGCCCGCTCCAAGTACATCCAGCGCGGCTCCATCATCACGTCCGACGGCGTGACGCTGGCCGAATCGCTGCAGCAAGAGGACGGCACCTACGCCCGCTCCTACCCCAACGGCAATATGGCGGCACACGTGGTGGGCTACGTGAGCCAGCAGTACGGCACCGCCGGCGTCGAGAGCGTCATGAACGACACGCTCACCGGCTCCAAGGACTACTCCAGCTGGAACAACGCCATCGCATCGCTCGCGGGCCAGACTCAGCCGGGCAACACCGTCAAGCTCACGATCGACTCGCGCATCCAAACGGCTGCCGAGCAGGCACTCAAGGGCTTTAAGGGCGCTGTGGTGGTCATGGACCCGCGCACCGGCGCGGTCCTCGCGTGCGCGAGCTCGCCCACCTACGACAACACCAACATCGATGCCCTGCTGCAGGCAGGCGGCGGCGAGGACGGCTCTATGTACGACCGCGCCATGGACGCGCTGTACACCCCGGGCTCGACGTTTAAGGTCGTCACGCTTGCCGCGGCGCTCGAGACCGGCACCGCCACGCTTTCGAGCACCTACCAGGCGCCCGGCTCCATGGATATCGGCAACGCGCCGGTCACCAACTACGATAACGAGAGCTACGGCACCATCAGCCTGCAGCAGGCCTTCGCCGTGTCGTCCAACGTCGTCTTTGGCCAGGTGGCAAACGAGGTCGGCGCTAGCTCGCTGGTGCAGTTTGCCAACGCCTTCGGCTATGGCCAAAAGCTAGGCCAGGACCTTACCACCGCCGCCTCCATCATGGCCGACCCGTCGCTCATGACCGAGTGGGAGACCGCTTGGGCAGGCGCCGGCCAGCCCGTCGGCATGGACCACACACCGGGTCCGCAGACCACCGTTATGCAGAATTGCGTGATCGCTGCGGCCATCGCCAACAGCGGCGTGGTCATGGATCCGTTCTTTGTATCCCAGGTGCTCGCGCCGGACGGAACCGTGGTTAAGACCACGCAGTCCCGCTCGCTGGGCCAGGCCGTCAGCTCGGCCACGGCCGACCAGGTCAAGCAGGCCATGCTCGCCGTCGTCCAGTCCGGTACCGGCACCGATGCCCAGATTCCGGGCGTCAAGGTTGCCGGCAAGACCGGTTCGCCCGAGACCGGTGGCACCAACGTCAACTCTACGTTTGTTGGCTTTGCACCTTATGATTCACCCACGGTTGCCATCTCGGTGGCCTTGGAGGATTACGACAAACACGACGTCAAGGCAGCCAAGATCGCCGGCATCGTCCTGACCGCGGCACTTGCCGCACAGGGAGCGTGATGCCCGTGATCAAAGCGGATACTTGGGGCACGCCGCGGCCGATGAGCTAGTGGCAACGCGCCACACGGCCCCGGCGGCCACACATTTGGTACTACACACATCGTTGAGCGAATAGTTATGTTAGGAGCAGGAATGGAACAGAGGGTCCTCGGGGGAAGATACCTCCTCAAGGATAAGGTGGGAACGGGCGGTATGGCGACCGTCTTCCGTGCACAGGATCAGGTCCTCGACCGCACGGTTGCCGTCAAGATCATGCTGCCGCAGTATGCCGGCGACGCCACCTTCGCCGCCCGCTTTAAGCAGGAGGCCCAGGCAGCTGCCGGCCTGTCCTCCCCCTATATCGTGGGCGTCTACGACTGGGGCAAGGACGGCGACACCTATTACATCGTCATGGAGTACCTGCGCGGTACCGACCTTAAGAGCGGCATCAAGAGCCACGGTGCCCTCGATCCCAAGAAGGTCGCGCAGATCGGCTCGCAGATCAGCTCCGCGCTTTCGGTCGCACACAAGCACGAGATCATCCACCGCGACATCAAGCCGCAAAACATCATGGTGCTGCCCGACGGCAACATCAAGGTCATGGATTTTGGCATCGCACGCGCCAAGAACAGCCACCTCACGCAGGATAACAACGTTCTGGGCACCGCCCACTATGTAAGCCCCGAGCAGACCCGCGGCCAGGACCTCGGCCCCACCTCGGATATCTACTCGCTGGGTGTCGTCATGTACGAGTGCGCCACCGGCCGCGTGCCCTTTGACGGCGACGACGCCATCTCGGTCGCGCTCAAGCAGGTCAACGAGCTCCCCATCCCGCCGAGCCAGATCAACTCCGGCGTCGATGCCGACCTGGAGCGCATCATCCTCAAGTGCATGGAGAAGGACCCGGCAAACCGCTTCCAGACGGCCGACGAGCTGCGCCAGGTGCTCAACAGCTACCTGTCCGGCCGTGCCGTCAACGTCTCGGAGCCCACGCGCATCATCGGTGCCGCCGGCGACCTGGGTGCCACCAAGACCCGCGAGCTTTCCGACTCAACGCGCGCTATGGTTCGTCCCGTCTCGGGCGTGAGCGGTCAGAACACCGCCCGCAGCGCTGTCTCGGGCTCCACGGGCTCCTACGAGGTCGAGAAGCCTAAGTCCAACAAGAACAAGATCATCGCCGCCGTGGTTGCCGCCATCGCCGTGATTGGCGTTGTGGTGGCCTTTGCCACGGGCATGTTCAGCGGCGAACAGGTCACGGTGCCCGACGTGCTGGGCAAGGACCAGGAAACCGCTATTGAGCTGATCAAGGAGGCCGGCCTTGAGGTTGGCACCGTCGACCAGAGCTACAACGACGATGTCGATGAGGGCAAGGTCGCCGAGCAGACCCCCAACGGCAACACCAAGAAGGCCAAGGGCACGAGGGTGAACCTGGTGATCTCCAAGGGCCCCAAGCCTTCCGAGAAGGTTGAGGTCCCGCAGCTCGTCGGCCTGACCAAGGACCAGGCCGAGGCCGCGCTGGCAAGCGTGGGCCTGAAGGGCAGCGCTACCGAGGCTGCCAACGAGGCCGAAGAGGGCCAGGTCTTTGAGCAGGGCACTGACGCCGGCAAGGAGGTCGAGAAGGGTACGACCATCTCGTACAAGGTCTCCAGCGGCCCTGATACCACCTCGGTGCCCGATCTGACCGACATGACCGAGGCTCAGGCGCGCAACGCCCTCGACATGGCCGGCTTTGGCGTTGACGTGAGCTATCAGGAAAACGACTCCGTTACCGAGGGCACGGTCATTAGCTGGAACCCCAGCGGCAAGCAGAAGCCCGGCGCCACGATCACCGTCGTCATCGCCAAGAAGTCCGGCAAGGCCAGCGTCCCGGGCAACCTGTACGGCAAGAGCATCTCCGCCGCCGTCACCGCGCTCAACAACGCCGGCTTCTACAACATCGCCTTCTGCGATCAGAACGGCAACCCCGTGAGCGGCAACGAGAACGCCACCGTCACGGGTGTCTCCCCCACCGGTAAGCAGTCCACCGACAGCACGATCACGCTGACGGTTTCCATCTCCGGATCCGGCAACGACTCCGACTCGAGCAACTAACGCCAGGTCCGCGGCGACCAAATGCCGTAAACATATTCGCTCAGAAGCGCCCGCTTGCTCCCCCAGCAAGCGGGCGCTTTGCTTTTAATGCAGGATTGCCGTCCACGTACGAACGCGGCTCTAAACCAGAAGAGCCCGGCACCGTGGTGGTACCGGGCTCGGCAAATCTCTGGTGCCCCCGGGCGGATTCGAAAACTCCCCCTGCGGGGAAATTGGTGACGCGGGTGTCGACGGTCCGAATCCACCGGCGGCCCCCACAAACCAGAAACGGCGCCGCTCTCGCGACGCCGTCATATTCCCTGGTGCCCCCGGGCGGATTCGAACCGTCGACACCCGCTTTAGGAGAGCGGTGCTCTATCCCCTGAGCTACGGAGGCATGTTGTACTAGTGTAGCAGATTTACGCCGCTGCCATGCAGCGCATAGCCATTCTTCGAAGTTGCAGCGGAACAGCCTTCCGGAAAGCGCGTCCCACAATCCAGGCGAATTCTGGGATGCCGTTTCCCTATGAGGCCTCTTTGGGAAACTGTGTCCCAGAATTTGGGCTCGAAACGGAATGCGGTTTCCTAAACGGGTCCGTTCCGGAAACTATATCCCGGAATCGGCGCTCAAACTGGGATGCATTTTCCCAATCGAGCCCCGCAAGAAGTCATTGGACGTTCTTTAATGACTAGTCGTTTAAGAACGTCCCCAATGACTAGTTGCCTTTGTGGAAAAAGCTCTTGATGACGGAGGGGATGCTCTTGGCGCCCTTGGCCGTCACGTCGATGAAGTCGGGCGAACGCACGAGTTTATCCTCGTCAACGTACTTGCGCACCGCGCGCAGCGTCTCTTTGTCGTCGCGCGTCGAAAACGTAAAGTGACCGTTGTCCTTGGTGAAGATGGCAAAACGCGTAATCTTCTTGGTGCCGCG
>CAKUGH010000081.1 GCA_934654605.1 uncultured Collinsella sp.
GACTACAAGCAGGCCGGCAATCGCCTGGTCGGTTTTTTGTGCAGCTATACGCCGCTCGAGATTATCGATGCCGCGGGCGCTGCGAGCGTGGCCCTGTGCGGCACGTCCGACGAGGTGATTCCCGAGGCCGAGAAGGTGCTGCCGGCAAACCTGTGCCCGCTCATCAAGTCGACCTACGGCTTTGCCTACTCGCAAAAGTGCCCGTTTACGTACTTTAGCGACATGATCATCGGCGAGACCACCTGCGACGGCAAGAAGAAAATGTACGAGCTGCTCAATGAGCTCAAGCGCACGTACATTCTGCATCTGCCGCAGAGCCGTGACCGTGCCTACGAGCGCGAGGGCTGGTACGAGGAGTGTCGCCTGCTCAAGGAGGAGCTCGAGAACTTCTACGGCATTACGATTACCGATGACGACCTGCGCGCTGCCGTGCGTCGTCGCAACCGCCTGCGCGCCGCTCAGCTCGAGATGTTTGCGCTGCAGGCCAACCAGCCGGCGGCTATGAGCGGCGTCGACCTGATGAGCACCATGTTTGCCGGTACGTTCAGCTTTGATATCGAGGCCTATACGCAGCAGCTGGAGCAGAAGGTCGCTGCCCTGCGCGAGGCTTACGACGCGGGCGAGCGCCCCGTTGTGGCGGATGCCAAGCGCATCCTTATCACCGGCTGCCCGGTGGGTGGCGTGATCAACAAGATCGGCCGCACCATCGAGTCCAACGGCGGCGTGGTCGTGTGCATGGACGACTGCTCGGGCGAGCGTACGGCCGCCATGATGATTGACCCCGACGCGCCCGATATCCTGCGCGCTATCGCCGATCGCTATCTGGACATCAACTGCTCGGTCATGACGCCCAACGACGGCCGCATGGACAACACGCTGGCCATGTGCGAGAAGTACCACGTCGACGGCGTCGTTGAGAGCGTGCTGCAGGCGTGCCACACCTTCAATGTGGAAAGCGCCCGCATGCAGGAGGCCGTCGAGGGCGCGGGCATTCCGTACATGAAGATCGAGACCGACTACAGCAACGGCGACATGGGCCAGATCGAGACGCGCATCGCCGCCTTTATCGAGACACTGTAGGACGAATGCGGCAAAGGGGTGGTCCCTTTGCCGCATGTGAAGGAGGATGCCGTGGTTGGCATTGGTATCGACATCGGCTCGACGGCTGCGAAGGCTGCGGTGGTGGAGGCGGATGACGCGATCGCGTGGACCTGCGTGATGCCGACGGGGTATTCGTCGGTCGATGCGGCCGAGCGCCTGCGCGCAGAGCTTGCTTCGGCCGGCTACGACGTGGCGGCCGACGACGTGCGTGTGGTCGCGACCGGTTACGGCCGTGTCGCCGTGCCCTATGCGCACAAGGTCGTGACCGAGATAACCTGCCATGGCACCGGCGCTGTGGCGCTCTTTGGCGACCACGGCACCGTGATCGACGTGGGCGGCCAGGACACCAAGGTCATCCAACTTAAAGGCGGCCGCGTGGCCAAGTTTGCCATGAACGACAAGTGCGCTGCCGGTACGGGGCGCTTTTTGGAGATCATGGCCGATCGTCTGGGCATTTCTCAGCAGCAGATGGCAGACCTTGCCCGCTCCGGTGAGCCAACCAAGATCAGCAGCATGTGTACGGTGTTTGCCGAAAGCGAGGTCATTAGTCTGATCGGTCGCGGTGAGCCGCGCGAGAACATCGCGCGCGGTGTGATCGAAAGCGTCGTGTCGCGCGTGGCGACTATGGCCGGGCAGGCAGCGGGCGCCCCGTACTACCTGACCGGCGGCCTGTGCGAGAACGCTTACGTTGTGGAGCGGCTGGGAGCGCTGCTGGGCTCGCCGGTGACCACCTCGCCCGAAGCCCGTTTTGCCGGCGCCATCGGCGCGGCGATTCGCGCGCAGGCACTCGCGTAAGGGGGCAGGTCCGTTGCGCATCCTCAACATCTCGGCTCAAAAGCCCGATAGCACGGGAAGCGGTACGTATCTCGCTGCACTGGTGGCCTCGCAAATTGCTGCGGGCCACGAGGCGGCGGTGCTGTGCGGTGCTGCGCCCGGGGACACGCAAGGGGAGCTCGACCCCGCCGCGCGCGTGTTCACCGTGTCGTTCGAGACGCCCGGCCTGCCGTTTCGCATCTGCGGCATGTCGGACGTGATGCCCTATCCCTCGACACGCTACCGCGATCTGACGCCTGCGATGGCGGCAGCCTTCGAGCAGACCTTTGGCACGGCAGTCGACCATGCCGTCGCCGCCTTCAAGCCCGATGCCATCATCTGCCACCACTTGTACTTGCTGTGCGCCCTGGTGCGCGAGCGCGTGCGGGGGATTCCCGTGTGCGGCGTGTGCCATTCGACCGATATTCGGCAGATGCTGACCCATGGACTCGCCCATGATCGCATTGTCGCGGCGGTCCGCTGCCTCGATGCCGTCTTTTCGCTTCATGCCGAGCAGGCAGAGGAGATTGAGCACGTCTATGGCGTTGACCCGTCGCGTATCCACGTGATTGGAACGGGCTATGACCACCGGGTGTTTTGCCGTGATGCGCAGGCGGCAAAGGTTACCGGGTCGCTTGTCTTTGTGGGCAAGGTGTGCGTTAAGAAGGGCGTCGAATCGCTCGTGCGCGCGATGGGGCGCTTTGGCGAGGACTCTGATGCGACGTACAAGGTGCGCCCGAGTCGGCTTTTGCTGGTGGGAGGCCATGGCGATACGGATGAGTATGAGCGCATCGCTCGGGCCGCCCGGGATTCCCCCGTGCCGGTGGAGCTCGCCGGTCGTCTGAGTCGCGATGAGCTGGTGCGCGCTTATCGCGAGGCCGAGGTGTTTGTACTGCCGTCCTTTTACGAGGGCCTACCGCTGGTGCCGATCGAGGCGATGGCCTGCGGATGCAAGGTCGTCATGACCGATCTGCCCGGCGTGCGACCGTGGATCGAGGCTACCTTGCCCGGCTCGCCCGTGACGTGGGTGACGCCGCCGCGTATGACGGATGTCGATACGCCCGATGTGCTCGATTGTCCGCGGTTTGAGCATGCGCTGGCAGATGCCGTGGCTCGGTCGCTCGCGGAACCCATCTCGTCCTTTGATCCGTCTGCGGTTTCGTGGGATGCCTGCTGGGCGCGTATACTGGAGCAGTTATCAAACTTGAAAGGAGGTATCGATGGCAGAGGATACGATTAGGCTCACGTCTATGACCGCCGCGAGCGGTTGAGCCGCTAAGTTGGCTCCTGGAGCCCTCGCCCAGGTCCTGGGTGACTTACCAAATGTGCCAAACGACAACTTGCTCGTGGGGTTCGATACCTCCGACGATGCGAGTGTCTTCCGCGTTGGCGAAAACCTGGGACTCGTTCAGTCCATCGACTTCTTCCCGCCGATGGTCGACGACCCGTTCCTGTTTGGCCAAATCGCCGCGGCCAACTCGCTGTCGGACATCTACGCCATGGGCGGTACGCCGAGCCATGCCATGAACCTGCTGTGCATCCCTAATTGCCTGGGCGTTGAGGTTGCGGGGCAGATTTTGGCGGGCGGCGCCGACAAGTGCGTTGAGGCCGGCTGCACCATCGCGGGCGGCCACACCATCAATGACGATGAGCCCAAGTACGGCCTGTCCGTGAGCGGTTTTGTCCCGCTCGATCGCATGCTCGCCAACAGCGGCGCGCGCGTGGGCGATGCTCTGTTGCTGACCAAGGCGGTCGGCTCTGGCATCATCACTACGGCCATTAAGGGCGAGCTCACCGAGCAGGATGAGGCCACAGCGATGTTTGACTCGATGCGCACGCTCAACGAAGCGCCGATTCGTCTGGCCGAGGGTCTCGAGCTTCACGGTTGTACCGATGTTACGGGCTTTGGCCTGATCGGGCATGCGTGCGAGATGGCTGAGGGATCGGGCGTGCAGATTGAGCTTGCGTCTGGAGCGGTGCCGCTCTTTGACCAGGTGCTCGACATGGCGCGCCTGGGCATTATCCCCGCCGGCGCCTACCGCAACCAGGACTTCTTTGGTCCGCGCGTGGCGGCCGACGAGGACTTGGAACCGGGTATGTTGGATGCGCTGTACGATCCGCAGACGTCTGGTGGCCTGCTCATCGCGGCGCCTGCCACCGATGTGGATGAGCTTGCGCGCCGCCTGCATGCCGAGGGTCGCATCGCCGCCGTTGTCGGTCGCGTATGCGAGGCAGAGCCGGGCGGTCCCGCTGTTCGCGTTGTCCGCTAGCAGCGCGTTTATTGAACTATGTACCGTTTTAGAACGATTTACTCGAAAGGAAAACCATGTCTACCAAGATTGAAGTTAACGCCATGGGCGATGCCTGCCCGCTGCCCGTCGTCAAGACGCTCAAGGCCCTGAAGCAGCTTGATGGCGAGGGCGCCGTCGTGACCTCGGTCGATAACGAGACCGCCGTCAAGAATATCTCCAAGATGGCACAGGAGAAGGGCTGCACGGCCTCGGTTGAGAAGGTTTCTGACGTCGAGTGGCACGTGACCGTGGCGACCGCTGGCGCCGTGGCAGTGGCGGACCCCGAGCAGGACGGCGCCGCCTTCTGCGACGCCGGCGCCGGCAGGGGTAAGCTCGTCATTTCCGTTTACACCGACTGCATGGGCCGCGGTGACGACGAGCTGGGCCACAAGCTCATGAAGGCGTTCATCTTTGCCGTGACGCAGCAGGAGGAGCTGCCCGCGACCATGCTGTTCTACAACGGCGGCGCCAAGCTCACCGT
>CAKUGH010000082.1 GCA_934654605.1 uncultured Collinsella sp.
GAGGGCGTCGAGGAGGTCTACACGCTCGACCTGTCCGAGCACGAGCTCGAGGGCTTCCACAAGAGCTGCCAGCACATCCGCGACAACATCGCCCAGCTCGACTGGTGGGACGCCGAGGCCTACGACGCCAAATAGACCGTTGGCTGGTCTGACCTCACGTATCCAAGTGTCATGCAAAGCGGGCCGCGCCGGAAATCCCCGGCGTGGCCCGCTTTTTAACCCACGTAGCACGCTTACGAATTTAGGTCTAATACTTTTCCCGAGAAGTGAGCGAGTAAAAACAGACCCCCGAAGCATCGACATTTTTCAGGCACCATTTCCTGCGGTTTCGTCGATTATTTCCTGCAGTTTTGACGCCAAAAAGTGCGGATGCTTCCGGGGTCCAAAATAGGTCGTTCACTTCTCGGGAAAAGTATTAGACCTCGTTTCCCAACAGCTGGAACAGGACGCCCTAACCCTCAAACCACGCGATTGCGCGGACGGGCGAGCCGTCGCAATCCTTGATTTTGAGCGGCATGCAGCTAAACCAGAACAGACCGTCGCCGCAACGGTCCAGGTCCTTGAGATTCTCGATGTTGACGATATCGCACGCGCAGAACAACTTCTTGTGGCGCGTCAGGTTTTCGTCCGCAATCGGATCGAGTCCAATTACATCAAAGCCGATGCCCTTGTAGCCGCCGTCAATGATCAGGTCCAACACCTCATCGTCCACGCAAGGATAGTCGCCAAAGTACGCCTCGGTTCCCCAGCGTTTATCCCAGCCAAGGTTGAACAGCAAAAACTCGGCCTGGGTCACCTTGTCGCCATAGGGACGGAGCTGCTCCATGGTAATGGCCTCGCCCTCGACAAGCTTGCGGCAGTCGACAACCAGCGCCTTGCCAATAAACTGGCTCGGCGGAAATGCATCAAGCGTCGTGCGGTCGGCAAACAGATGCGCCGGCGGATCCATATGCGTTCCCGTATGGGTGTACATCTGCATGAGCGTCTCTTTAAAGCCGTCGCGCTCGTAGGTATTCGCCGGCAGCAGCCTGGGCGTATCGGTTCCTGGATACACCGGCATGTCTTCCTTAATAGTGTGAGTCAAATCCAGCACACGCATGTTCAATCCCCATTTCTTTCTTGGCAAAGCAAAACGGGGCCCGCACTTGGCGAAGGCCCCGTCGTGAAAAGTTGTTTCCCCGTTACTTAGTACTGCTCGATGCCCATGTAGCGACGAATCTCGGGGTTGTGGTCGAAGACCTTGCCGCGGGCGGCGCGCAGCTCGCAGCTCATCGCGTAGAAGAAAATCGGCTCCAGGAACGAACGCACGCTGGCGGGCACGTTGCCCACGCCGTACTCGAGCGCGTCGAGCACCATGATCGTGTCGGTGTGCGTGTTGAGGAACGCGAGCGCGCGCTCCTCCATGGAGCGGCATTCGCCCGCGCCGAGCTGCACAAAGTAGAACACGCCGGGCTCGGTAGCCTCGAAGGGGCCGTGGAAGTACTCGCCGGAGTGGATGTAGCAGCAGTGCTGCCACTGCATCTCCATGAGCGAGCAGATGGCCATGGCGTAGGTCTGGCTAAAGTTGGGGCCGGAACCCAGGATATAGAAGAACTTATGCTGCTGGCAGAGCTCGGCGAAGCGGGCGCCCAGCTCGGCGTTGACCTTCTCGCGGGCAGCGGGCAGCAGCGCGTCCATCTGCTTAAGACCCTCGTACATGTCGGCGAGCGCCTCGTAGCCCTCCTGCTGGTCGAGCAGCTCGGCGGCGATCAGAGCGCCGATGCCCTGCGGCACCTCGGCCTGCGACACGCCCTCGCCCCACGGGTAGACCCAGGTGGTCCACTTGCCGTTGTCGATCTTGGAGCCCTCGCAGTCGGTCATGGCGACGACCTCGGCGCCGGCCGCCAGCGCCATCTCGCAACCGTCGACGACCTCCTGCGTGTTGCCGCTGTGGCTGCAGGCGATGACGAGCGACTTCTCGCCGAGGCTCTTGGGAGCCATCAGGCAGAACTCACGCGCCGTGTAGACCGTGGAGGTAAACGTGGTGGCCTCGCGCTTGAGCAGCTCGTTGGCCGGCATCAGGTCGATCATCGAACCGCCACAGGCGATCCAAAAGACGTTCTCGATCTTACCCTTGCGCTCGATGATTTCCTGGACCAGATCATGTGCGTTCATGCTGATGTTCCTCCCTGTGTGGCGGCCTTGAGCGACAGCAGCTCGTACCTGCGGTCGTTCTATGTTGTTCTATTTATAACACGCAAGCTACCGCAGGTGAAGTCATTTCGGCAAATTTGTTCTATGTTGTTCTATCTATGGACGTTAGATGTCGAACACGTAGCGCGAGCCCACAATCTTTTGGCGGCCGAGCAGCAGGGGCCGCTCATCGGCGTCGGTAAAGTACGCCTCCATATAGAAGAGCGGCTCACCGACCGGCACCTCGAGCAGCGGGGCCGCCTGAGCATCGGCCAGTGCGATCTCCACGGTACAGGGGTCGGATTTGAGCGGCGCGCGGCCCGAATGCTCGGCAACAACCGCAAAGATCGAGTTGTCGGTGAGGTCCTCGTCGGCCAGCGTCTGCAGGTAGGGATGGTCGGCCAGCACAAAGGCGTTGTTCTCGAGCATGACGGGGATGCCGTCGGCCGTGCGCACGCGCTCGACCACGATGAGCTCGCAGCCGGGCTCCACGCCAAAGAACGCCGCATCCTCGTGCGTCGCCGCGACCACCGTGCGCGACACCAGACGCGCGCCCGGCACCATATCGTTGGCAGTGCAGCCATCGGTAAAGCTTTGGACGTCGCCCTTCTGGCGAATCTTGCGCTTGAGCTTGGGAGCGCACACGAAGGTGCCCCTCCCCTGCTGGCGGTTGAGGTATCCCGCGCGCGACAGCTCCTCGATGGCGCGGCGCACGGTAATGCGCCCCACGCCGTAGGACTTCGCGAGCTCCATCTCGGAAGGGATGCGCGAGCCGGCGGGGTACACGCCACGCGCGATTTCGCCCTTCAGGTCATCCATGACCTGCTGGTACAGCGGCACGGCAGGAACGTCGGCGCGCTCGGGGCGCTCGGTTTTGATCTCGGTCGCCATCGTTTATGCTCCATCCCGTGCATGCTCGGACTCAAATTCTTCAATCGCCGACATAAACTGCTCGCCAAAGGCGTCGGCCTTTTTCTCGCCGATGCCGTTGACCTGGATGAGCTCGTCGCGCGTCTGCGGGCGCAGACGACACAGGCCGCGCAGCGCCTTGTCGGAGAACACCATGTATGGCGCCATCTCGAGCTCGGTCGAGATCTCCTTGCGGAGTGCCCGCAGGCGCTCGAACAGTTCGGCGTCGTCACCCACGCGCGGGCGCTGGTCCAGCTCGGCCTCCTCGCGCAGCAGATCCACGGCGCGACGGGCACGGGCCGATGCCTTGCGTTTGGACGCGCGGCGCTTAATGGTAAAGGCGAAGTCCTCACCCTCGACCTCGCCGGCGCGCGGACCCAAGCCCACCACCGGGTACTGGCCCTGCGAGGTAGCCAGGTAGCCGCGACCGCACAGCTGCCCGATGATGTCCTTGATGCGCCCGACCGATTCACTCGACAGCTCGCCATAGCCGCGGTCCTCGTCCAGATGTATCTGGCGAATGCGCTCGGTATTGCCGCCGTGGAGCACGTCGGCGATGAGCGACTTGCCAAAGCGCATGGGGCGCGTGGCCACGTAGCGCACGGTAGCGCGGGCCATGTCGGTCACGTCCTCGACCTCGAATTGCGTGAGGCAGTTGCTGCAGTTGCCGCAGCCCTCGGCCTCGTCCGCGGCGGCGCCCGCGCCCGCAGCCGCATGCTCGGCCGCGGCCTCGTCGCCAAAGTAGCGCAGCATGTATTCGCGCAGGCAGCCGGTGGTGTTGCAGTAGCCCTCCATCTGGCTGAGCAGACGGTAGCGGTTCTGGAGCGCCCACGCGCGCTGCTCGTCGTCGAGCGCCTCGTCGGCCGCATCGCCGCGGTCGATCAAAAAGCGGCGCATGCGAAAATCGTTGCCGTTCCACAGCAGGTGACAGCTGGCCGGATCGCCATCGCGGCCGGCACGGCCCGCCTCCTGGTAGTATGCCTCGATGCTCTCGGGCACGTTGTTGTGGATCACGTAGCGCACGTTGGGCTTGTCGATACCCATGCCAAAGGCGTTGGTGGCGACCATCACCTGAATGTCGTCGTCGATAAAGGCACGCTGGCTCTGGCGGCGAGCGTCGTTGCCCATGCCGGCATGGTAGCGGCCCACCTGGATGCCGCTGGGACCCAGTGCCTCGGCAAGCTCGCCGGCCAGTGCATCGACCGTTTTACGGGTCGAGCAATACACGATGCCGCTCTCGCTCGAATGCGCGATCACGTAGTCGCGCACCCACGCGGTCTTGGCCTTGTCGCCCATCTCCTCGCAGCCAAAGTAGAGGTTTTTGCGGTCGAAGCCCGTCACCACGGTTGCGGGATTTTGCAGGCCGAGCATCTGCTGAATGTCCGCACGCACGCGCTCGGTCGCCGTGGCGGTAAAGGCCGCCACGATCGGGCGCTGCGGTAGTGAGTCGATAAACTCGCGAATCTGCAGGTAGGCGGGGCGGAAATCCTGGCCCCACTGGCTCACGCAGTGGGCCTCGTCAATGGCCACGAGCGG
>CAKUGH010000083.1 GCA_934654605.1 uncultured Collinsella sp.
CGAAGAATGCGCTATCCTCTCTTGGTCGATGTAAACACGTCAACAACTCAAAGGAGGTTAGTGATGGGTTTCACGATTCTTGGAACAGGCTCGGCGCTTCCCAAGCGCAGTGTTTCCAATGACGAGCTGTCCGAGTTCCTCGATACCTCGGATGAGTGGATTTTTACCCGCACGGGGATCAAGAGCCGCCATGTGTGCACCACCGAGTCGCTCGACGACCTTGCCGTGGCTGCGAGCGAGCAAGCGCTCCAGACGTCCGGAATCGATGCGAGCCAGCTGGATCTTATCGTCTGTTCGACGACGACGGGCGATCATCTCGTTCCTGCCGAAGCGTGCGCCATTGCTGAGCGCCTGGGTGCCACATGTCCTGCTTTCGACGTTTCGGCGGCTTGTGCCGGCTTCGTATTTGCGCTCGATGTCGCCGAGGGCTATATCGCCCGCGGTCGTGCCAAGCGCGTGCTTATCGTTGCTGCCGAGCAGATGACGCGTGCGCTCGACTGGACCGACCGTGCAACGTGCGTGCTCTTTGGCGATGGCGCGGGTGCTGCGGTCATAGAGGCCGGGGGAGAGAACCCCCTTGCCGTTGAACTTTCGACCGCACCCGATGTCGAGACGCTGCGTGTTCCGGGACTAGCCGGCACCTCGCCGTTCAAGGGTTCCCCGGACTGCGAGAGCGTGCTTTCCATGAACGGCCGTCGCGTCTTCAAGTTTGGCGTCAATGCCATCTGCGACACGGTCAACAAGCTCGCCTGCGACGCGAGCATCGCGGTCGAGGACATCGACCACTATGTATTCCATCAGGCCAACGAACGAATCTTGAGCCAGGCGGTCAAGCGCTTGGGTGTTCCGGACGACCGCGTGGTTCGCACGTTGCGCGAGACCGGCAACATCTCGAGCGCTTGCATTCCGCTTGCCCTCGACCGGCTGGCAAACTCCGGTGCGCTTTGCCCGGGCGACACGATCGCCTTGGTTGGATTTGGCGCCGGCCTGGATATAGGTGGCTACCTGCTTCGTTGGAAGTAGTTGCACATAGGAAATAAAAACGCCCCAGGGCACAAACAAAGGAGAACTACCATGGCAGATCAGAAGACCTTCGAGCGCGTTTGCGACGTTATCCGCGAGACCGCCGGCCTTGACGATGTCGAGATGAAGCCCGAGTCCACGCTCGAGGAGATTGGCCTCGACAGCCTGGGTACCGTCGAGATCCTCGTCGCCGTCGAGGACGAGTTTGGCATTCAGCTCGATACCGAGGAGAACCCCAAGACGGTCGGCGAGTTCGTCGATACGGTCGAGGCGGCATTGGAGAAGTAGTAATGCTCAAGACTCCTCTCTGCGATCTGCTCGGCATCGAAAAACCTGTGTTCCAGGGCGGCATGGCCTGGATAGCCGATGCCTCGCTGGCATCTGCCGTGTCCGAGGCAGGCGGCTTAGGGATTATCGCGGCCATGAATGCCGACGCAAACTGGCTGCGCGATCAGATTCACGAGCTGCGCGCCAAGACGGATAAGCCCTTTGGCGTCAACGTTATGCTCATGAGCCCGTTTGTTGACGAGGTCGCACAAGTGGTGATTGATGAGCGGGTGCCCGTTGTGGTGACCGGCGCCGGCAATCCCACCAAGTACATGAAGGCGTGGAACGAGGCGGGCATCAAGGTCATCCCGGTCGTTGCCTCGGTGGCGCTGGCGCGTCTCGTGGCGCGTCGCGGAGCTACTGCCGTGGTTGCCGAGGGCACCGAATCAGGCGGCCATATTGGCGAGACCTCGACGATGGCGCTTGTCCCGCAGGTTGTCGATGCGGTCGATATTCCCGTGGTCGCGGCTGGCGGTATCGCCGATGGCCGCGGTGTGGCAGCCGCCTTTATGCTCGGCGCTGCCGGCGTCCAGGTGGGCACGCGCTTTCTGGTCGCAAACGAGTGCACCGTATCCGAACAGTACAAAGAGCTGGTGCTCAAGGCGGGCGACACTTCGACGCGCGCGACTGGCCGCTCGACGGGACATCCGGTTCGCGCCCTCAAGAGCCCCTTCACCAACGCGTATGCCAAGAGCGAGGCGGCGGGCGCAAGTGCCGAGGAGCTCGGGGCCATGGGCACGGGCGCCCTTCGCAAGGCCGCCAAGGACGGCAATTACGAGGAGGGTTCGTATTTGTGCGGACAGATTGCCGGCATGGTCAACGAGCGCCAGAGCGCACGCGAAATCGTCGACGACCTGGTCGATGGCGCCGAGCACGTCCTGAAGGGTGCGCCCGCATGGGTAGCGTAGCGTTTCTATTTGCCGGCCAGGGTGCCCAACATCCCGCGATGGGCGTCGACCTCATCGAAGCATCGCCGGCGGCTGCCGAGGTGTTCGCCATTGCCAACGAGGTGCGCCCAGGGACCAGCGAGCAGTGCCGGAGTGCCTCCAAGGAGGAGCTCTCGCAGACCGAGAACACGCAGCCTTGCGTGTTCGTGCACGACTTGGCTGTCGCCGTCGCCCTGCGCGAGCGCGGCGTGGTGCCTGCCGCCTGTGCGGGATTCTCACTGGGCGAGGTCGCTGCACTCACCTTTGCGGGGGCATTCGATACGCGAGCGGGTTTTGAGCTCGTGTGTGAGCGCGCGGCATTGATGGCCACGGCGGCCGAGCGTCACCCCGGCGGCATGCGCGCCGTCATCAAGCTCGATGCGGCGCAAGTCGAGCACCTGGCTGCGCAGGCCGACGAGGACTGCTGGCCGGTCAACTACAACAGCCCCCAGCAGACGGTTGTGGCTGGAGCGCCCGATGCGTTGCAGGCCCTCGACGTCCTGGTAAAAGAGGCTGGCGGTCGCGCCATGAAGGTCGCGGTGTCGGGTGCATTCCATAGCCCCTATATGGCCGAGGCGACCTGTGGCCTTGCTGCATATATCGAGGCCGGTCACGCGCCGTCCCCGTTGCTCATTCCTGTTATGGCAAACATGACGGCAGCGCCCTATCCGGCCGACCCGCAGGCGGCATCGGAGGTGCTGGCCAACCAGGTGAGTCATGCCGTGCGCTGGGTCGACACGCTGCACGCCCTGCAGGATCAAGGCATCGACACGTTTATTGAGGTCGGCCCTGGCAAAACGCTGTCGGGCTTGGTCAAGCGTACGCTGAGCGACGTTCGCGTGTATTCGTGCGAAACGGCCGAGCAGGTCGCAGCTATTGCCGACGAGCTCGCATAGTCCACAGAGCTGTAACCCGAAAGGAATGACATGGGCAACTTGAACAACGGCGCGCTCGAGCGCAACGACTCACGTCGCGTGGCACTGGTCACGGGCGCCTCGCGCGGTATCGGTCGCGCTTGTGCCGTGGGCCTGGCGGAGGATGGCTACGATATCGCCGTCGTCTATGCCGGTAGCGTCGATGCGGCACGCGAGACGTGCGAAGCCTGTGAGGCGGCTGGCGCCACGGCGCGTGCATATCAATGTGACGTGGCCGACCCCGATGCCGTCAACGCGTGCGTGGAGACGGTCCTGAGTGACTTCGGCTCAATCTGGGCGCTCGTCAACAATGCCGGCATCACGCGCGACGGCCTGCTCATGCGTATGGGCGACGATGCCTTCGACCGCGTGCTCGATGTCAATCTCAAGGGCACGTTCAACACGACGCGTGCGCTCACCAAGACCTTTATGCGCCAGCGCGGCGGTTGCGTCGTCAACATGAGCTCGGTCGTGGGCCTAATGGGTAATGCCGGGCAAGCCAACTACGCTGCCTCCAAGGCGGGCGTGATAGGGCTTACCAAGGCGGTGGCGCGCGAGCTTGCGCCTCGCGGCGTGAGGGTTAATGCGGTCGCCCCCGGGTTTGTCGAGACCGATATGACGGCAAAGCTCTCGGAGAAGGTGCGTGCGGCAACCGAGGAGCAGATTCCCCTTAAGCGCATGGCGCGCCCCGAGGAAGTGGCTGGCGTGGTGCGCTTTTTGGCGAGCGATGCGGCTGCCTACATTACGGGTGAGGTCGTGCGCGTCGACGGCGGAATGGCGATGTAGAAACCAGGGCCGAAGAACGGCTTGAATGAGGAGACCAAGATGGAACAGAGAGTTGCAATCACCGGCATCGGTGCCGTATCGCCGCTCGGCAACACCGCGCTTGCCACCTGGGCGGCCATGTGCGCCGGGACCTGTGGCATCGGCCCGATTACGCACTTCGATACGGATGCGTTTGCCGTCAAGGTGGCGGCCGAGGTCAAAGGCTTTGACGGCAACGACTACTTTGGCAAGCACGATGCCAAGCACCTGGATCCCTGCGTTCAGTTTGCACTGGCGGCTTCGGACGAGGCGATGCACGATGCGGGGCTCGATGTCGAAGGCGCCGTCGACCACGAACGCCTGGGCGTGTACGTGGGATCGGGCGTGGGCGGGATGTCGACGCTCGTCGACAACGTCCACACGATTGCCGATCGTGGGCCCCGCCGCGCATCGCCTTACATGATCGCGATGATGA
>CAKUGH010000084.1 GCA_934654605.1 uncultured Collinsella sp.
GCGGCGTTCAAGTTCCCCAACTCGCAGTACCGCATCGCCATCGAGGCCGAGAACCGCGGTGACGAGGAAAAGCTCTACACGTTTATCGAGAAGGCGTGCAAGGCCGATCCGACCATGAGCATCGATCGCGATGAGGAGACCGGTCAGACCATCATCTCGGCAGTAGGCGAGGCGCAGGTTTCGGTGCTGCTCAACCGTCTGGAGGACCGCACCAAGGTTGCGGCCAAGAGTGTGCCGATCCGCATTCCGTATCGCGAGACCATTCGTCGCACGGCGAGTGCCCAGGGCCGCCACAAGAAGCAGACCGGTGGCGCCGGCCAGTACGGCGACTGCTGGCTGCGCGTGGAGCCGCTCATTGGGCCCGACGGTACGAGCGACGGCTACGAGTTTGTGGACGAGGTCGTGGGCGGCCGCATTCCGCGCTCGCTGATTCCCGCCGTGGACAAGGGCGTTCAGGAGACGATGAAGGACGGCATTATCGCCGGTTATCCGCTCACGGGCATTCGCGTCGCGGTGTACGACGGTTCGTATCACAGCGTCGACTCCAACGAGATGGCGTTCCGCGCGGCGGCTCGCATTGGCCTGCGCAAGGCGTGTGCCGATGCCGATCCGGTGGTGCTGGAGCCCATCGAGGAGATCACCGTGACCATTCCCGAGAGCTATGCCGGCGCCGTGATGGGCGACATCTCGGCCTCGCGCGGTCGCGTGACGGGCATGGAGACCGACGAGCGCGGCGACACCGTGGTCATCGCTCAAGCCCCGCTGGCTGAGCTGACGGATTATTCGACGCGCCTGCGCTCCATCACGCGCGGCACGGGCGACTTTACCATGAAGCCCGCCGGCTACGAGCAGGTGCCCTACGACGTTCAGGCCAAGCTGGTCGAGCGCTATGAGGAGGGCCGCGCCAAGTAGCGTGTGGTCTTGCCCACAACATGTCCGCTGGTAGATAGACCGCCCCGGCTATATGTTGGGGCGGTCTTTTGATCCGCATGGGACGGAGGAAAACGGATCATTTTTGGCTTTGGGATGATGCGGCGGCGTGGTCGACTCTAATCCCCCGAAGCCTGGTTGCGGCCGGTGGCGTAGTCGATCTGCACGTGCGGCTGTAGGTTGTAGCAGTACACATGGAAGCAGAGCGTCTTGCCGTGGTCCTCGACCGACTGCGCCTCCAAGCGCGCGCCGCGGCAGACGAGTTCCTCCTCGTTGTACATGGGCGTGACGCGGTAGAGCACGTGGTTGCCCGTGTCGCGAATGTAGTCGAGGATCTGCTCCTCAAAAGGAAGCATGCCCGTCTCGTTGAGATAGCGCGTGCCGGTGAGGAGATTTTTGCGATTGGCGTTTTCGCCGCAGAGCGACCAGGCGATCAGGTGGCAACGGTTGTAGAGGCTCTGACCGGGGATGAAGTCGTAGCGCTGCTGGTGCCAGCCGGCGGGATGAATGCGCGAGATGTCGCCGCGCTTACCTTGGCCGAGCGATTCGGGGCCTACGCAGGCGAGCGCCTTGCGGGTGCGACCCAGGCTGTCGAGCTTGGAGAACTTTTTAAAGCAGCCTTCTTCGGTGGCGCGTTCATACTCGTCGAGCGTGAATGACGGCGTGCCCAGCGGGTGCGTACTATCGGCGCGAAGAGCAACGTAGGGGTTGCCGGCGTAATCGGGAATGCTGCTGAGGTATACGCCCCGGGCGCGGTTGAGGTCAGGGTTTTCGACCTCGTCGATGGGGGTGGCGGAGCTGTCCGCGGCGGCGTCGGTCGTGGTGGCCTCGGAGCCATCGCCGGTGTCCTCGCCGCCATCGGAGTCCGCGGAGCTCGCCGTTCCCGATTCGAGCCGGGCGACCAGGTCCGCCTCGTCGTCGGTGCGGCTAGGGCTTTCATTTTGCTTTTCGGCCAGAGCCGCCGCCTGCTCATCGCTTTGCGGTGACAACAGCTTGGGCGCCCCGTCGAGCGATCCCGTAAACAGCGCAAACCCCAGCACCACGGCGGTGCCGATGGAAAGTACTTGCTTATAGGCGGACTTGCGCGACATGGAGGCTCCTGGCTAGACGGTTGGGAATCTACCAGTCTAGCAGGTGCCGTCGCAGGTCATTCGATCGAACAAATACTTAAGATTTGGGACAAACACTGATTACTTTGTCCCAAATAAAGTTGCGGTGGAATAGTTCCTGAGGGGGCCAGGGTAGTTAATTTGGGACGGGGCTTTTTTGACTACTTGAGCAACTGGGCTGGCAAAGCGGTCAAAACACCGTTCCGAAAAGACCGGGCTAGTGCTGCGCCATAAAAACGGTCTATCTACTACGCTTGACCCACACCGGCCGACCATAGCCGTGTTTTCCGAAAATCGGTAAGCTATCTACCTGCGGTTTTGTTTTTGCAAAATTCGACATGGTTGAGGGTTATCGGTTAAACGTAGTAGATAGGGCCATTTCGTGGCGAGCGGTCCGTTTTGAGGTTAAAAGCAACCGACTTCAAATGATCATTCTGGAAGTTGCGGTGGAAGAGTCCTTGAATTGCCGCAAAGGTCGGAAAACAGGAACTATTCCACCGCAAGTTAGGGGTGGTTGGGATACGCGAGTCCTAAAGAGCGGAGTCAAAGGTTAGGAGAGATCGCGCCTGTCTCTCTAAACGTCTCTCTAAAGCGGAAGTCGGTTAGAGAGGCGTTTTCAGGCGATCTGCCAGCGGATTTGATGTGTCTCTCTAAACGTCTCTCTAAAACAATGCACTCGTCTCTCTAAAGTTAGAGAGACGCGCCGCGTTTTTGGAGAGATAAGCTTCTTGCGACGTTTCCCCAGATAAAACCTGCCAAAATAAACCTTTCCCTTTTTGGCAGGTTATAAGGCTTCTGTCTATATAACGAAAGAACGATATGATATATACGTTATATACAAGTTTGTGACGAGCAGCAGATTTGCGGCAACGCAAGCCGATGAAGGGGTCGATATGATCAAGGCTGTTATTTTTGACATGGACGGAACGCTGATCGATACCGAACGTTTGGACATGAGGGCGTGGAAGGCGGGCGCTGCCGAGCTGGGAATCGCGATCGATGATGCGCTGACCCATCAGTTTATCGGCCGTTCGATGGCCGATGTCAAGGACATCCTAGAGGCGCATTACGGCAAGGGCGAAACCGTCGAGGCGCTCTATGCTCGCAACATTGAGCTTCACAACGAGATGGCCAAGACCGACTTGGAGCTTAAGGCCGGCGCTGCCGAGTGCATAGACGAGCTGCTGGCTGCGGGCTATCACGTGGGCCTTGCGACGTCGTCGCGCCGCGTTGCGGCCGAGCGCAACCTTAAGACGGTCGGCCTCTTTGACAAGTTTGAGACGGTGACCTTCGGCGAGGACGTCGAGCACGGCAAGCCCGACCCCGAGATCTACCTGCTCGCCTGCGAGCGCGCGGGCTTTGCCCCCGAGGAATGCGCCGTGGTCGAGGACTCTCGCAACGGCTGCGTCTCGGGTATCACGGCCGGCTGCCATGTCTTTGCCGTTCCCGATATCGTGCCGCTGCCGCAGGACGTGGTGGATGGCTGCGAGGCCGTACTCGATACGTTGTTCGATCTGACGACGGCGGTCAAGGCCGTGCGCTAAAGGCATAGGTTACGCCGTTTTACAAACGGCGTAACTGCTTGGCGCTGCGCAGGCCCCGGGCACGGCAATCTGACGTTCAACTTCACGGGCGCGACCAAAAGGTCAGCGCCCGCTTGTTTCACGTCACCTTGCCGCACCCGGAACCTGCTCGCTCACTTATGCTCCACCTGAATTGATTAATTTGGGACGGGGGCTAATTCGGGAACTATTTCACCGCAACTCATTGGGGCGTTGCTTATTGATTCATGGCTCCGTGGATGTAGGGGGTGACCTCGGGGGAGATGTGGCCGCAGCCTAGGTTGCCTAGGGCTGACTCGATGGCGGCGGGCAGTGGGGTTTTGCCCTCGGCATCGACCGCGGTGCCACCGAGGGCGGCAATCTTGGCGACGTCGGACGGGGCTGCCTCGATATGCATGCAGCCGCCGACCAGGCGCGCGCGGACCTGCGAAAGGTCAAGGTCGTGCAGGTAATCCTCGCAGGCGCGAATCAGGTCGACCTTTTCGCGTGTAAGCTCCTCGCCCGTGGGGATGCGCGTGGCAAGGCAGGCGCCGGCGGGCAGATTCCAGACGGGATAGCCCCATGCGCGCAGCAACTCACGCTCCTCGTCCTTGGTAAAGCCGACCTCCATAAGGGGCGAGCGCACGCCGAGTTCCTCGGCAGCACGCATACCGGGGCGGTAGTCGCCGCGGTCGCTCGCGTTGCTGCCGTCGATGACGGTGGGGAAACCCAGTGACTTGGCGTGGTT
>CAKUGH010000085.1 GCA_934654605.1 uncultured Collinsella sp.
ACCTTGTTGCCCTGGCCAAACGGCTCAAGGCGGGAAATCTGCTCGATGGTCTCGATATTCAGCTCGGAAAGGTCGACAGTAGCGGCAACCTCGTCGGTGTCTTCAAAGTCCTCGGCGGGAAGCTCGGACAGCACGGCGGAAAGACGGCGGCGGAACTCATCGAGCTTGGATGCCTCGATCGTCACGCCCACCGCGCCCGCATGCCCGCCGCGGCGAATCAGCAGGTCGGAGCAGCGCTCGACGGCGTCGAAAAGGTTGACCTTGCCCACCGAGCGACCCGAACCGCGCGCGATACCGTCCTCGATCGAGAACAGCAACGCCGGCACGTGATAGCGGCTGGTCAGGCGGCTCGCCACGATGCCCTTGACGCCCTCGTGCCAGCCCTCACCGCCCACGACGATTGCGCGGCCGCCGTCATAGGTCTCCTCGACCTTTGCCATGGCATCGCGCGTAAGCTCTGCCTCAATCTCGCGACGCTGGCGATTGATCTCCTCGAGCTCGGCCGCCAGTGCGCTTGCCTCGATAGGATCGCGGGCAAGCAGCAGGTCGAGCGCCAGCTTAGGATCTGCCATGCGACCAGCGGCGTTTAGGCGGGGAATGAGCGAAAACGACAGGCCATCGGCCGTAATGCTCGAAAGATCGGCCTTGGCGAGCGCGGCAAGCGCGATATAGCCGGGACGGGCGGTCACGCGCATCTGCTGAATGCCCTCGGCAACCAGCGCGCGGTTCTCAGGCGTTAGCGGCATCATGTCGGACACGGTGCCCAGCGCCGCGACCTCGATCAGCGAACGCCAATACGACGGCTTGCCCAGACGCTCGCCCAGAACCTGCACCAGCTTGAGTGCCACGCCGGCACCGGCAAGCTCACGCGAGGGACCCTCGTCCTCGAGCTTAGGGTCGGTCAGGGGCACGCCCTGCGGCACCTGGTCGGACGGCTCGTGATGGTCCGTGACCACCAAATCGATCCCTAGGCTCTCCAGATAGGAAACCTCTTCCTTGGCAGCGATGCCGTTGTCGACGGTCACGATTAGCTGGGGATGAGCGAGCTCATTAACGCGGTCGAGCGCCGCACGCGACAAGCCATAGCCCTCGTCAAAGCGATGCGGAATAAACGGCGTGGCGTCGGCGCCAAACGTACGCAGCGCCTCGGTCAGCAGGCAGGTCGACGTAATGCCGTCGACATCGAAGTCGCCGAAGACGGCAATGTGCTCGTGGTTGCGAATGGCACGCTCGACGCGGTCGACAACGACCGACATGCCCGGGATAATGAGCGGGTCGGCCCAGTCGCGATCGAGCGAAGGCGTCAAAAACAGCTGGCCTTCTTCGATGGATGTAATGCCGTGCGCAACCATAATGCGCGCCACCAGCCCGGGAATGCCCAGGCCAGCCGAAAGCTCTTTTTCGAGCTCGGGATTTTGCTGGGCGACCGCCCAGCGATGCGTCGTCTTAAGCGATGACATAGGCGCCCACCCCCGATAGGGGCAGGTCGCCGCGATACCTCTCACGGTTCATAGCGATGAGTCCTCTGTGTATGCCCGCTTCGGCAGGCAGATCTGTTGAACGGATTTATTATACCGTGCAGCACGGACGCAAAACGCCGCAGTACGCCCCGGTTTCGGCAAACGAAGGCGGTAATACCCTCGAAATAATCGAGCGTTTCTGCCGCACGAACGTATGCAAGCGTCTAGCATATCCATTCATATGCATTTATGAGCAAAGGGAGTCGCAGGGATATATGAAGCAATGGGTTGGACTGGGTAAGTTCCTCGCGGGGCACATGCAGGTCATCGTCCCGATTTGCGTGGCGCTCGGTGTGCTCTTTCCCCAGCAGATCGGCGTGCTCAAGCCCATCGTGCCCACCCTGTTTGCCTTTATGACGTTTCAGGGAGCACTGAGCAACACCTTCCATCAGGTGGCCGAGGTATTCCGTCGTCCGCTACACCTGATTCTGGCGCTGTTGGTCTCGGCAGTGCTCATCCCCATCGCCGCCTATGCCATGGGATCGTTGTTCTTTGGTTCCAACCCTAACCTCGTCTGCGGCATCGTGCTCGAGTACAGCGTGCCCGTGGCCGTCACCGCCTTTATGTGGATCAGCATGTTCGGCGGCAACGGCCCGCTCGCGCTCACCATTATCCTGACGTCCTCGGTCATCTCGCCTGTGACGATTCCGCTCACGCTCAAGCTCCTGCTGGGCGCCACCGTCTCGATCGATGTGCCGAGCATGATGCAGAACATGGCCTTTATGATCGCCATCCCCGCCGTGCTCGGTATCGTCATCAACGAGCTCACGCGCGGCTGGGGTCACGAGAAGCTCTCCCCCGCGCTCTCGCCCGCCTGCAAGTTCATGATGATGGGCGTCATCGCATCCAACTCCACCGCCATGAGCGAGTACGTGCTGCACATGAATGTTGAGCGCCTGGAAGTCGCCCTCTTTATCCTGGTGTTCGCCATCAGCGGCTTTATCATCGGCATTCTGGTCGCACGCGCCCTGCACCTGCCGTATAGCGAGACGACCACCATGTGCTTTACCTGCGGCATGCGCAATATCTCTTCGGGCGCCGTCATCGCCACGCAGTATTTTCCCGGCGAGGTCGTGTTCCCCGTCATGTGCGGCACGCTGTTCCAGCAGGTGCTGGCCTCGATTATCGGACATCTCTTTGAGCGCCTGACCGGCGAGGAGCGCGCCAAACAGCGCAAGCGGGTCGAAGCCGGCCGCGACGCAATGGCACGCTAGGCCATCCGCATTGCGCGGATGCTCGCTTTGCTACGCGAGCGCTTCCAGATGCGTGCGCAGGCGCTCCGCATCGATATCGAGCGTGGTCTCGGCATTGACCTGGGCCAGACGATAGCCCACAAAGTAGGGCGATACCACCCAACGCGGAAGTGCCTTGGCGATAGTTCGGCCGCCCATGTGGTAGAAGAACAAGTTGTACGACTCCGCGCGACCGCCGTGGTGCTCGTGCAGGATATAGCGCAGGGCAATCTGAATCGCATCGGCAAATAGATTGGCCTCGACTTGGTCGCGCGCGTCGTCGCTGGTGGCGATTCCCTGTGGGGCCGAGACATTGACCTCAAAGAAGCCCATGATCGGCTCGGTCGAGATATTGACCGCGACCCTTCCCCGCTGCCAGACATCGATGCCCTCAAAGTTGGCAGAGGTCAACGCCGCATAGCCGTCCTCTTGCTCCAAGCCCACAATCTGCATGTGCGGGTGCACCAGGCTGCCGCCCGAAAGCGGGCCCTTGTTCTTGTACATGAGCACACTGCGGTACTGTTGGGAATCGATCATCTGCTGCCAACAGCCCAGGGCAAACCGCATCACATGATGCAGCTCGTCCGGCGCATAGGTCACCAGGTCGGCGTCATGGTCGGCAGATTCGATAAGCACGGTTTGGCGGGTGGCACGCAAGGTCTTGAACTTATTCTCGAGCCAGATGCAGTCACCGTCGCGCTGGATGATGTTGACGAGCCCCTCCGTGTCGCAAAAGGGACACGCGGTGCCGGGGCGGCGGTTGTCGTCGGGCTTGCCACTCGCCTGCTGAACATCGAATACAAGTGCCACGGGTTACACCTCCAGCGGCACGATCTTGGTGCCATGGAGCTCGGAGACGCCTAGCGCCGCCTCGACAGCGTCGCGATTTGCCGTGGTAATGCCACCGCCGGGAAGAATGGCCAAACGATCGCCCGCATACTCGATTAGGCGGGCCAGATGATCAAAGTTGTCCTCAATCGGCGTGCCGGCCGCGCCGCCATGCGTCAGAATGCGCGTAACACCGCAGTCGACAAGCGTGTCAATCGCATCGAGCTGAGCCTCGGGCGAGAGTTGGTCAAATGCCATGTGGAAGGTGATGTCGACGGACTCGCGCTTGCACTCCTCGGTCGCGCAGCCCGCAGCCATGACGAGGGCGCCGAGGGTGAGCTCGTCGAGCGCCCAGCCGCCGGCACAGGGCTTGCAGCATCCAAAGACTAGGCCGTCAACTCCGGCGCTCACAGCAAGGCCCAGGTCCATCTCCATCATGCGCAGCTCGTCCTGGTTGTAATGAAAGTCGCCACCACGCGGACGAATCATGCACATCACTCGCGCGTCATGCTCGTGAGCGTAGCTGACCGTAGCGCTAATAACGCCGGCGGAAGGCGTGGTGCCACCGACGGCGAGGTTGTCACACAGCTCAATGCGCCTTGCACCGGCATCGATGGCCGCCGGCACCCGCTCAAAGTTCTCGGCACAAAACTCGTACAGCATAGATAGACCCCCAAAGACAGCAGATGTTTTCCGACGGGCATT
>CAKUGH010000086.1 GCA_934654605.1 uncultured Collinsella sp.
TACCGCAAGTGCTACCAGCTGTGGCAGTTTATGGAGCGCTACGACAAGGTGGGCTACAACATCGACGTGCAGCAGCAGTCGCTGGCGTTCGATGACGAGTACATGGTGCAGATGTACACCAACCTCATCAACAACTACACCGTCTTTAAGAGCCTGACCGATGACGAGCGCAACCTGCAGGAGCTCGAGAGCGTGCAACACGCGCCGGTGGCGCCCAAGTTTATCAAGGAGATTAAGGAGGTGCAGGTCGATAGCCCCAACCTGCCCGATGTCGAGGTCCGCCGCGTGTTTGTGGAGGAGGTCACGCAGGCTCAGCTCGATGCCGAGCAGGCGCTGGCCGAGGCGCGTGAGCAGATTGAGGAACTGCAGGGCCAGGTCAAGTCCTGGAAGGTGCAGGTGCATGCGCTGACCGACGAGCGCGATGACCTGGCCGACGAGCTGGACGAGGCCAAGACGCGCGAGCTGGCGCTGACGCAGCGTGCGCAGATGGCCGAGGCCGATGTCGAGGAGCTGCAAGGGTCGCTGGAGGATGTCGAGGCGGGCAAGAAGGCTGCCGAGGCCGACGCTGTTGCGGCGCGCGAGACCGCGGCGGTCCAGCTGGCGCAGATGCGCGCCGAGGCAGATGCCGAGGTCGCGGCCGCCCGTGCCGACGCGGATGCCAAGGTTACCGCCGCCGAGCAGGCTGCTGCCGCGCAGGTCGCGCAGGTTAAGAGCGAGTCTGCCGCGGCCCTGGCCGCCAAGACGGCTGCCGATGCTGCCGAGCTGCAGGCTACCAAGGACGCCGCCGCGGCTGAGCTCGTCGGCGTGCGTGAGGCCTCTGCCAAGGAGATCGCTGCGCTGCATGCCAAGCTGGACGCCGCCGAGCTGCGCATTGAGGAAGTGCAGCTGACGGCCGAGCGCGATGCCCGCGCCGCGCAGGAGGCTGCCGATGCCGCTGCAGCCGCTGCGGAGCAAAAGCTCGCCGACACCGTTGCCGCGGCCGAGGCGAAGGTCTCCGCCGCCCAGCAGGCTGCCGACGCTGCGATTGACGCCGCCCGCGCGGCCGCCGATTCTGCCGTTGAGCAGGCTGCGGTGGATGCCAACGAGAAGGTTGCCGTCGCTGTCGCCGAGCGCGATGCCGCCACGCGCGCTGCCGAGGAGGCCCGCGCCGATGCCGACGCGCGTATTGCCGCAGCCGAGCTCGAGGCTGGGGAGCGCATTGAGCAGGAAGTTGCCGCCGCCCGCGCCGCTTGCGAGCGCGAGGTCGAAGCCGCTCGCGCGGAGATGCAGCAGCGTCTGGATTCGCTGGCGCACGAGCTGGAGCAGGCCGTGCGCGATCGCGCCCGCGCCGAGCGTCGTGCCGAGGGCAACAGCCTGTCGCGCTATCTGCTGGCCCGCCTGCGTGGAGAGGCTGACGAGGGCGTGGCCGCCGCGCCTGCCGAGGGCGACGCCGCCGCGACGGATGCCGCCGAGGCCGAGGTCGCTGCCGACGACGAGACTTCCGCAAAGGACGACGACAAGTGATGAAGCACGTGCTCCGCGTGATCAACGTGCTGGCGACCGTGGTGATTCTGGTCGCCTTTGTGGTGCTGCTGCGCACGGTGTTCACGCCCGCCGGCGAGATTCCCACCATCATGGGCTACGGCTTTATGCGCACACTCACCGGCTCGATGGAGCCGGCGATTCCCGTGCATTCGTTTATCGTCGTCGATACCGACAACAGCCAGGCCTACCAAGTGGGCGATATCATTACCTTCCATTCGTCCGATGACGCGCTGGAAGGTTCGCTCAACACGCACCGCATCGTATCTGTGGACGCCGCGTCCGACGGCTCGCCGGTCTATCACACCAAGGGCGATGCCAATCCGGTCGAGGACGCCGCGCCCGTGCCCGCCGCCGATGTGGTGGGCCGCGTGGTCTTTGTCTCGGCAGGCCTGGGCGTGGTGGTGTCACTGCTCACCAATCCGCTGCTGTTCTTCCCGCTTATCGTAGTGCCGCTGATCGTGCTGCTGGTGCTCGAGATTCGCCATATGGTTAAGACCACGCAAGACGTGGCGCGTGCCGAGGACGAGGCCGCCCTGCGTGCCGCCGTGGAGCAGATTCGCGAAAAACGCCGTCGAGAGCAGGATCAGGATGGTGCTGGCGACGAGGATGATGCCAAGGATCGTGTTGAGCCCGACGCCGAGGCTGAGCCGAGTGCCCCGGGCGATTCCGACCCAAGCGCTCCAGACGACCCCAACCCCTCGGCATAGCGGCCTTCCATCATTCCTTTCGTCCCCACAATTTGGACGCTCGTAGATGTTCCGCATCATCTGCTTTTCCATACCAATATTCGTGCTACAGTTTGAGCGCTTTGTTGCCAATTGATTTCGGGGGAGTGAAATGGAACAGGAACGATCGGCGCAGCATACAGGCGAGAAGCCCTCGGTGCCGATGACGGCGGCGTCCGATTTTGTCGTTCCGGAGGGAACCGACGAGCTGAGCCGTAGCACGCGCCGCGCATGGCGCGACCGCCTTAACAGCGCCTCGACGCGCAAGATGATCACGGGCGTTCTGGCCACGCTGGTGGGCGGTTCGTTTTGGGGCTTCTCGGGCACCAGTGCGAGCTTTCTGTTCGATACCTACCACGTCGATACCCTGTGGCTCATGAGCGTGCGCCAGATTCTCGCCGGCCTGCTGTTTATGGTCGTGGTCGTCACGCGCGATCGCGCGCGCCTGGTCAAGCTCTGGACCACGCCCGCCGACCGCAGGCAGCTGCTGCTCTTTACCGCCTTTGGCTTGCTGTTCAATCAGTTTTGCTATCTTTCGGCCGTTCGCCTGACCAATGCCGGAACCGCGACGGTGCTCCAATGCCTGCAGCTGGTCATCATCATGGGATACACCTGCGTCATCGATCGCCGTATGCCGCGTCCGCGCGAGGTTATCGGCATCGGCCTGGCTCTGGGCGGTACGTTTTTGATCGCAACTGGCGGCGACCCCACCAGTCTGAGCATCTCGCCGCTCGGCCTGGTCGCGGGCCTTATGTGCGCGGTCAGCGCCACCTGCATGGCGGTGATTCCGGCCAAGATTCTCCCCGAATATGGCAGCCCCATCGTTACGGGCTCTGCCATGCTCACGGCGGGCGTGGTTTCGTGTGCCGCGGTCCAGCCGTGGGCTCATATGCCGGCGCTGGACGCAGCCGGCATCGAGGCGCTTGCGGTGTTTGTGATTGTGGGCTCGTTCTTGGCGTACATGCTCTATATGCAGGGCGTTAAGGACATCGGTTCGGTGCGCGCGAGCCTGATCGGAACCGTGGAGCCGGTGTCGGCAACCATTACCAGCGCGGTTATGCTGGGCACGGTGTTTTTGCCGACCGACCTTATCGGCTTTGCCATGATCATCGTGATGATGTTCCTCACGGTGTAGCCCCTGCGGTTGCTTTAAAGGATAATAGGCTGGCGGCGCATTGCTTTGGCGGCGCGCCTTTGTCTATAGAGAGGACCTCTTATGAAGTACTTTGGCACCGATGGCTTTCGCGGCGAGGCCAACGTTGGGCTGACCGTGGAGCATGCGTACAAGATCGGTCGCTTTGTGGGCTGGTATTACGGCGCCAACCGCAGTGCTAAGGCACGCGTGATCGTGGGTAAGGACACGCGTCGCTCGAGCTATATGTTCGAGGCGGCGCTGGTGAGCGGCCTGGTCGCGAGCGGTGCGGACGCCTACATGTTGCACGTGATCCCGACGCCGGGCGTGGCGCATCAGACCGTGGAGGGCTGCTTCGATTGCGGCATCATGATCAGTGCGAGCCACAACCCGTTTTGCGATAACGGCATTAAGCTCGTCAACAGCGACGGCTTTAAGATGGACGAGGACGTGCTGGAGCTCATCGAGGATTACATCGATGGCAAGAGCGAGGTGCCGCTGGCAACGGGCAACCACATTGGCGCCACGGTGGACTACATGCAGGGTCGCAACCGCTATATTGCCTCGCTCATCGCAAGTGCGAACTTTTCGCTGCAGGGCGTCAAGATCGGTCTCGACTGCGCTAACGGCTCGGCGTCCTCGGTGGCCAAGCCGGTGTTCGACGCGCTGGGCGCCGATGTGCGCGTGATCAACGCCGCGCCCGATGGCTTCAACATCAACGTCGACTGCGGTTCCACGCATATGGAGCGCCTGCAGCGCCACGTGGTGGAGCAGGGCCTGGACGTGGGCTTTGCCTACGATGGCGATGC
>CAKUGH010000087.1 GCA_934654605.1 uncultured Collinsella sp.
TTGACGGTCCAGGTCGAAATCATGCCGGCCATAACGGACAGGCACTGCATGAGCGTGTGGGCCGTGTCGAGCGCGCCCTCCTTGTCCTCCTGAAGATCCTTGTTATAGGCCAACGGCAGGCCCTTCATTGTCACCAGCAGCTGGACCAGGTTGCCGTACACGCGACCGCTCTTGCCGCGGATGAGCTCGGCAAAGTCAGGATTCTTCTTCTGCGGCATGATGGAAGAGCCGGTGGAGTATGAATCGGACAGTGTGATGAAACCGAACTCGGAGCTCGACCACAGCACAATCTCCTCGGAAAGACGCGACAGGTGCATCGCCATGACGGAACCGGCGTAATGCAGGTCGAGCAGGAAGTCACGGTCCGAAACAGCGTCGAGCGAGTTGGGAATCACGCCCGCAAAGCCAAGTTCGGCGGCCGTCATCTGGCGATCGAGCGGGTAGCTCGTACCGGCAAGCGCCGCGGCACCCAACGGGCAGTTATCTGCGGCATCGAAAGCGGCCTTCAGGCGCGTAAAGTCGCGCGCAAACATCCAGGAATACGCCAGCAGATGATGCGACAGCAGCACGGGCTGCGCATGTTGCATGTGCGTGTAGCCGGGAAGAATGACCCTGTCATACTTCTTGGCGGCGTCCACCAGCACATGACGCAGCTGCAGGTTGGCCTCCATAAGCTCCTTGGCCAACGCCTTGACGCCCAAGCGGGTATCGGTCGCCACCTGGTCGTTACGCGAACGGCCGGTGTGCAGACGCTTGCCAGCCTCGCCAATGCGGCGCGTCAGTTCGCTCTCGATGGACATGTGAATGTCCTCGTCGTTGATGTCGAAGGTAAAGTTGCCGGCATCGATATCCTGCTCGATTCCGATCAGGCCCTCAGCAATTGCCCGCTCGTCCTCGGCACTAATGATGCCCTGGGCGGCCAGCATCTTGGCATGCGCCTTGGAGCCGGCGATATCCTGCTTATAGAGATGCTTGTCGACCGGCAGCGACGCACCAAACTCCTGCGTGACCTCGGCCACGCCCGCCTCAAAACGACCACCCCAAAGAGCCATGGGACCGTCCCCTTTCATCAAATACCAAAACATCGGCGCACAAAGCACTACGCCATGTCGCTAAAGCGATTTATCAACTGTTAGTTTTGCACATCCCCCGCCACGCGCGGGGCTGACAAGCTAAATAGCAAAGAAGTGACGGGTCAGGCACTTGGCGCCCATCGACTCCCTCCTGAGGTTACCCTGCGAACCGTCAATCCAAGCCTTCAGGCTCATGGGAACTTCCTCGACCTTGGTGGTATCGAGCTCGGGGGCAAGGGAAAGCAAAGCATGTGCAAAAGCGTCAAACATAGTAGGTACTCCTCAGATATATAGAGGCGCAAGGCCGTCAAATTGATAGCAAGAGCCCCGCCGGACAACCCCGGCGGGGCTCGGACTCAGCCGCAAGTGCGGCGTCATATATGCGGGCGGAACGTAGGGGCCACCGATGTTAAGAAGTGTCAGCAAGCATAACGAAAGGTAGGGACCCCATGCGCCCGTTATGTATCACGCGGATGGGCCGCGCGGATACCAAGGAAAGGAATAACCTTAGGCCTGGGCAGCAGCGGAGCTAGGACCCTGGACCTTAGCCCACGTCTTGAGCGACAGCGTGTCGATCTCGATGAAGCCAGCGCTGGCCTTCTCATCAAACGTGGTGTCGCGGTCGTAGGTTGCCAGACCGTAGTCATAGAGGCTGAACGGGCTCTTGCGGCCGACGACATGGCAGTTGCCCTTAAAGAACTTCAGACGGACGGTGCCGGTCACGAACTTCTGAGTGTCGGCCATAAAGGCGTCGAGTGCGTTCTTGAGCGGGCTGTACCACTGGCCGTTGTACACGGCGGTAGCCCAATCCTGCTCGAGCTTGATCTTGGTCTTGAGCAGATCCCCCTCGACGCAGATATCCTCGAGCGCCTTGTGGGCGGTGATGAGCGTCAGGGCGCCGGGAACCTCGTAGCACTCGCGGCTCTTGAGGCCCACCAGACGATCCTCGACCAGATCCAGACGGCCAAAGCCGTTGTCGCCGGAGATCTTGTTGAGGGCGATGACGATCTCGGAGAGCTTCATCTTCTTGCCGTCGACGGCGACGGGCTTGCCGGCCTCAAACTCGATCTCGGTGTAGGTCGGGGTATCGGGCGTGTCCTCGGGGTTCTTAGTCATAACCCAGGCGTCGTCGAGCGGCTCGTTCCAGGGATCCTCCAGGTGACCACACTCGATGGCGCGGCCCCACAGGTTGTCGTCGATGGAATAGGGGTTGTCGTTGGCACCCTCGGGAACCGGCACGTTGTGGGCGTGGGCGTAGGCGACCTCGTCCGGACGGCACTTCAGATCCCACTCACGAACCGGGGCGATGACCTTGAGCTCGGGGTCGAGCGCCTTGACGGCAGCCTCAAAACGGACCTGGTCGTTACCCTTGCCGGTGCAGCCGTGGGCGACATAGGTGGCGCCGAACTCGTGGGCGACCTCGACGAGCTTCTTGGCAAGCAGCGGGCGGGACAGAGCGGAGAGCAGCGGGTACTTGTTCTCGTACATGGAGTTGGCGGCGATGGCCTTGGTCAGGAACTCATCGGAGAACTCATCGCGCAGGTCGAGCACCTGGCAGTCCAGAACGCCCAGGTCGAGGGCCTTCTGCTTCTTGGCATCCAGGCCGGTCTCCTCCTGGCCCACGTTGCCGCAGACACAAACGACATCGAGATTCTTCTCGTCCTGGAGCCACTTGACACATACGGATGTATCAAGACCACCGGAATATGCGAGAACGACTTTTTCCTTGCTCATGGCTGTTTCCTTTCGCCCTTGGTAGCTAGTTAGAACATCGGTCAGTTGCAAGTCACCCTGAGGTCAAAAACCGTGCAATATCAGGTTATTCAGCAGAATGCAGCACAGGCATGCCCTAGAAACATGCGGCTATGTCGTGCTAAAAACCCGACGACCTCAAAATGACTCTGTTGAGGCATTTCGCCCCATGCGGACAGAGACGATTGTTATCGTCGTCGGGAAATTGCGCGCTGGCGTCGGATGGCATTGTCTGCAGTGGTGATGATCTTTACGAACTGCATCTGCCTCTCCTTTCACGTATCGCCGGGCGCAATTCATATATCGCAAACGGTACCTTTTTCTCGGTAAGCGGCGCTTTTGCCGTCTCCGTTTTCGATGGTCGCTATCATACGCTAAAGTGCTTGCTGCACAAGCGACAAATTCAAATTTCTGAAAAGTTTTTTCATTACTTTGTGAAGAGTGGTGCAAATACGCGTCAATCCTGCGAAAATACGCCCGACTACTAGTTAATGGTTATAACGTCTGAAACAATCTCGAAACGAAAGGCGCGCTTTTATGCAAACTTACGAATCAGATGCCAATATCGGCAACATTAAGATTCTCGCCGTCGATATGGACAAGACGCTTCTCACCGACGAGCGCGTGCTGCCTCAGGGCCTCGATGAGCGTCTGGACAAGCTCGACGACGTCGGTATCGTATTCTGTCCCGCCAGCGGACGTCCGGCCCCCAAGCTCGAGGAAATGTTCGAGGGCATTAAGAACCGCCTCGCGTTTTGCCCGGACAACGGTGCCTGCGTCATCTATCGCGGTAAGTATATCTACAAGAGCAATATCGACGTGGCTCTGTACCAGCAGGTGCTTGCCTGTGCCTCGGAGGACCCGCGCGCCGTTCCCGTACTGTGCTGCTACGACGAGTTCTACGTGCTTGCCCGCGACCACCAGTATCACGACGAAATCAGTGTCTACTACAACACGATCAACTACGTCGACACCTTTGAGGGTCTCGACATCGAGTCCAATAAGATCTCGATCTTCTTTCCTGCCTACGATGCCGAGCCCGCGTTCCGCGAGACCTATAACCCCGCGTTCTCCGACCAGCTCTATGTCACCAATGCCGGTCGCGAGTGGATCGACTTTATGAACCTGGGCGTCGACAAGGGCGCCGGTGTCGCACATCTGTGCGAACAGCTCGGCATCGATATCGCCGATGCCGCCGCCGTGGGCGACACCTACAACGACATCCCCATGCTCGAGCGCGTCGGTCACAGCTTTATCGTCGACAATGCCGAGGAGCATATGAACGCGCATGCCAAGTGGCGCATTCCGAGCAACAACGACGGGGGCGTACTGACGCTCATCGACGCCATC
>CAKUGH010000088.1 GCA_934654605.1 uncultured Collinsella sp.
CGGAAGATGCGGCCGATCTCGAACACGCGCTCAAAACCGCCGACGATGCAGCGCTTGAGGTGCAGCTCGGTAGCGATGCGCAGGTAGCACTCCTGATCGAGCGCGTTAAAGTGCGTAATGAACGGCTTGGCCGTGGCGCCGCCCTGGATGGTCTGCAGGATGGGGGTCTCGACCTCCATGTAGCCGTCGGACTCCATAAAGCGACGGAAGGTGGAGAGAATCTGCGAACGCTTACGGAAGGTCTCGCGAACGTCGTCGTTGGCGATCAGGTCGACATAGCGCTGACGATAACGAGTCTCCTTGTCGGAAAGGCCGTGGAACTTCTCGGGCAGCGGGCGAACGGCCTTGGAAAGCAGGGTCGCGCTCTTGGGGGCAACGGAAAGCTGGCCGCGCTTGGTACGCACGACCACGCCGGTCACGCCCAGGATGTCGCCCAGGTCGAGGGCCTTGAGCGTATTCCAGGCAGCCTCGTCCATGTCGTTGATGCGGCAGAACAGCTGAATCTCGGCAGTCGCATCGCGCACGACGATGAACATGATCTTGCCCTGACCGCGCTTGGCGACAACACGACCGGCGATCTTCACGACGTCCTCGGTGTCCTCGCCATCGGCAAGCTCGGCATACTTAGCCTCGATGTCGGCAACGTAGTCCTCGAGCTCAGAGTGCTCGGGATAGGGGTTCTGGCCCGCCTCGAACAGGGCGGCACGCTTGGCCAGGCGGGTGGCGCGCTCGTCGTTGAGCGTCGATGCCTGATCGGCGGCGTTCTGATTCTCTGCCATAAGTTAGCTCCTCAAACTAAAACGCTCCCCAGGATTCGGTCCCAGGGAGCGAAAACATACCTTTACGCGGGACCGTGGTCTAGCGTGCGATCTTGGCGATGGTGTAGATGCGGGTCTTGCCGGAAGGCGTAACGACCTCGACGGAGTCGCCCTCGCCGTGACCAATGATGGCGTGGCCGACCGGAGACTCGTTGGAAATCTTGTGCTCGAGCGAGTTGGTCTCGGTGGTACCGACGAGCGTGACTTCCATGACCTCACCGTTGGGATCGATCAGAGAAACGGTGGAACCGATGGAGACGGTCAGATCGCCCGTGGTGGCAGCAACCTGAGCGTTGGCGAGGATGGCCTGAATCTCGGCAATGCGAGCAGCATTCTGGGCCTGCTTGTCCTTGGCGGCGTCGTACTCGGAGTTCTCCGAAAGGTCGCCGAACGCGCGGGCTTCCTTGATGTCCTCGACGATCTCCTTGGCGTAATCGCCCTCACGCCAAGCGAGCTCCTCGACGAGCTTCTGGCGGCCCTCAGCGGTCAGTACGATCTGGCTTGCGTCCATACGGATATCTCCCCAACTATGATGTAACGATCAACTGTCAACAAAACGAAAAAGACCGGCTAGCCTGCGGGCAAGCCGGTCAGGTGCTCACCCCAAAGGGATGGGACTACTCTGCGTCCGCGTCGCTGTCCTCTGCCTTCTTTTGCTTGGCAGCAGCGAGCTTGGCCTCGAGCTCTGCGATCTCCTTGTCCTCCTTGGACTCCTCGACCACAACGTCCTCGGCCTGCTTGGTTTCGCCCTTATCGTCGCCCTCCATACCCTCGCGGATATTCTTGACGGTAGAGCCGAGGGACTTGCCGAGCTTCGGCAGGTTCTTGGGCCCGAAGATAATCAGGACAACGACGAGAATAATGATGAGCTCAGGAGCCCTCAGTCCAAACATGTAGACCTCCACAATACAGCGAGACAAGCTCGAATGAGTATACCGCGGGTGTCGCGGTATCACAACAATAGCTAAAAAAAGGGACCGCAAGAAGCGGTCCCTCCTCATGCTCTGGTCGGGTTGACTGGATTTGAACCAGCGACCCCTGCGTCCCGAACGCAGTGCTCTACCAAACTGAGCCACAACCCGTTAGCTCGATTATAGTAACAAAGATTTTCGCCGCGTGCTAGAGAAATTTTTATTTCTTTGGCGCTTCGATGCGAACCGTGTTGGGAATGAGCTCCGTCGCGCAGGACCACCAGCCGTTTTGTTGGGCAGCCTTCGCAAGATTAGCCGCCATAGCGGCAGTATCGCAAATGGCAAACGAGCAGGCACCCGATCCACACACGTTTACGGCAATGGCACCGTCCTGCGCGCGAAGCCAGTCGAGCACCGTTTGAATCTGCGGCTCCATCTGCGCGGAAATGACGCCCAGGTTGTTGTGGACGAGCGCGTAGGCCGTCTCTGCGTCTCCCGAGCGAAGGGCCGATGCGATCGCACCGGGTTTCTCCGCAGGCACCGGGGTCTCGTCGAAGCGTCGATAGGCTTCAATTGTTGAAACGATTGCCTCGCGCGGCTTGACCAGCACGACGGGCGTCGCGGGCAGTGCGGGGTACTCAGTTGCCAGCACGTCTCCCCCGCCCACGTAAAACGCAGGGCTGGCATGCAAAAAGAAGGGAACGTCGGCGCCGATGCCGCGCGCGATGTCGTCCAGCGCGGGATCGTTGCGGTCGATACCCCAAATCTCTGCCAAGGCGACAATGACCGCCGCAGCATCCGTCGAAGGACCGCCCAAGCCGGCGCATAACGGGATGCGCTTCTCGATCGTGATGCAGACATTGGCTTCGCGACCATAATGCTCGGCCATAGCAACCGCAGCCCGATACGCCGTATTCTTTTGCATGGGAAAATCTGATGCCGGAACCGTCTGGACGGTCAGCGCCTGCGCCGGCGTGACCGTCACGGTATCGGAAAGACCGACAGCTGCCATCAGGGAATCGACCTTATGGTAGCCGCGGTCGTCACGCTCGGTATGAACCCCCAGATAGAGGTTGATCTTTGCCGGCGCGGAAAGGGTCAGGGACCAATCGGTCACCGCTAGTGCTCCTCGAGCTGATTGCCGAGCGGGGTAAAAATGTGCTCGCCGCTCTCGGGGTCGAACAGCTCGACCTGGCCGGTGAGAACATCAATATACTGGTAGGACTGACGCGACTTGCGGCCACGGCGCTCGTCAACCTCGACGATAAAGACTGCCGGATGGACGCTCTTGATGGTGCCCATGCGCTCGACGACGCGGGTGCGGCCCATGTTGGCCTTCACCTTAACGCGATCGCCCACCATATCGGTCAGCTTCTCGTGGATGTCGTCGACGTGATTGACTTCCATCTCTTCCATGAACAGGGCCTCCAGAAGGTGCAATTCAAAAAGGGGATAATACCCCTAAGATAGACAAAACTCTAATACTATAGCACCCTGCTGCCGCCATACGCAAGTAGCTAAATAAGCCCCGTCCCAAATTGACTACTTACAGATTGTCTGTGTCCAAGACGATGGTGAATGGACCGTCGTTGACGAGGTCGACCTTCATGTCGGCGCCGAAGATGCCATGCGCTACGTGCTCGACGTCCTCGCGCACAAGCGTCAGGAAGTACTCGTAGAGCTCGTTGGCGACATCGGGAGCGCCGGCATCCGTAAACGATGGGCGGCGACCGTGACGGCAATCGGCGAACAGCGTGAACTGCGACACCACGAGAACCTCGCCGTCGACATCGGCAAGGGCCAGATTGGTCTTGCCGTTCTCGTCCTCGTTGATGCGCAGGCCGCGGAGCTTGCCCCACAGCTTATCGGCCTCGGCGCGCGTGTCGCCATGGCCCACGCCCAGCAGCACCAGATAGCCGCGCCCAATTTTGCCCACGCACTCGCCGTCGACCGTCACGCCGGCGTTGAGCACGCGCTGCACCACCGCACGCACGGCCTACTCCTCGCCCGTCAGTTTGGCGGATAGGTGCTCGAGCGCATGGAATCGATGGCTGATGGCGTTCTTCTCGTCCGCCGTCAGCTCGGCCATGGTCTTGCCCGGCGTGTCGACCGGCAGGAACAGCGGGTCGTAGCCAAAGCCGTGATCGCCGCGGCCCTCGTGTGCGATAACGCCCTCGCAGGCGCCCTCACCATAGGTGACCAAACCGTCCGTGTCGATGAGCGCGACGACGCTCATAAAGCGCGCAGTGCGGTCCTCGTCGGCCACGCCCTCCAGATTCACGAGCAGCTTGGCATTGTTTGCGGCATCGTCACCGTGAACGCCCGCGTAGCGCGCGCTATACACACCGGGCTCACCGTCCAGCGCGTCGACGACCAGGCCCGAATCGTCGGCAATGGCCATGAGCCCCGTCTC
>CAKUGH010000089.1 GCA_934654605.1 uncultured Collinsella sp.
TCGGTCGACAAATCGAAATTTAAGTTAGGTACCTGCGGTGGGATGCTTTGACGTTGCGCTGGTCGACCATTGCGTACCTTAATGTGGTGTCTATTTTCTTGTGGCCAAGGAGCACCTGGACTTGTTCGATGGGCATCCCTTTGTCGATCGCCTTTGTAGCAAGCGTTCTTCTGAACTTATGAGGATGGACCCTTCCCACGTCAAGCTCACGACCCAGTTTTCTAAGCAATGCCTCGACGCCACCAATTTGCAGTCTTTCGTGTGGCGCCTTGCTCGACACGAAGAGGGCTTCCGAGCTGTCCGTTCGGGTTGACAGGTAATTCTCAATATGGACTTTAGTCTTTGCGTCAAAATAGACGATACGATCCTTGTTCCCCTTGCCGTGTACGATGCACTCCCGATTGATGGTGTCGACCGAGTTCCTGTCTAGCGAGACGAGCTCACCCACGCGCATGCCCGTAGAGCGCAATAGGTCGATTAGAGCAAGGTTTCGGGGCGACCCGCAGTTGTCGCAAAGGATCTCAACGACTTCATCGCTATACGTTTCCTTTACGGTTTGTGGCGACTTGACCCTTTTGATGCGTCTAACTGGGCTCTTAATGATGTGGTCTTCGTCCTCGAGCCATGAGTAGAAGCTTGAGATGATTCTTCGTACATTGTCAACGGTGACGCGACTGACGCCGGCTTTTTGCTGGTAGTCGGAAAGATAGGACCTAATGTCTTCGGTCCCCAGGTCGCAAGCTGGCGTGTCGAACGATTCAAGCATTTTTTTAATGGTTGTTTCGTAGTAAGCGATAGTCCTTTCCGAACAGCCTTCGAGGCGTTTCGCGGACAGAAAAAGATCGAGGAACGTATTGCTTTCGCTGCGGTCGTCACCTTCGGCCAACTGGCTTTCGTCGAAAAGACAGTGCGATAAAACCATTTCGAGCTGGCGGCTCTGCTGCGTGGTCAGGTGGGGGAGCATGAGACGGGTAATTTCCCTAGCTGTTTTCGCGAGATCCATGGAGACGCCCTTTCTTGCGCGGTGGGTGATGCTGTTTTCCTTTGTTTACCCGTGCGTTTCGGAAGGGATGCCGGATGGCACTTCCGCTGGGCAGCGTCAAGGGGACCCGTGAAACCCCACGCAGACCTCTGCATCACTCCAGTGCGGCTTTGCCTGCAGAGTGAGATGTTCAGAAGCGCTTTCTTAACGGGGGATATCTGAATGCAAACTTGGAGGCCAATTCTGCAAGAGACTTTGCTGAGGCATCAACAGAGAGCTTCCAATAAGGCATTTAATTACGGAAAAGTGTTGAAATCAGGCTGTCAAAAATACGGAAAAGTGTCAGAATCAGCACGCTAATACTACGGAAAAGTGTCGAATCAATCGTCCTACAATCCCGGAAAAGTGTATCCTAGTGCTGAAACAGCACGTAATAAGGGGTCCGCTTATGCTGCAGAGAAAAGCGAAAGTACAGTTTGAATCTTGGCTTGCCTCGTCGCCTAACAAGGCTCTTTTGGTCAAGGGTGCCCGACAGGTAGGAAAGTCATATTTGGTCAACGTCTTTGCAAATGAATCGTTCGAAAATGTCGTGACGTTCGACCTTATCGCCGACACGTCCGTGCGCGATTCGTTTTTGGCGGCAAAAAGTGCGGACGACCTTCTTATGCGTATGTCTATCGCTGCGACGCAGCCGATGGTTGCGACCAAGACCGTCGTGGTTATCGACGAGGTGCAGCGATGCCCCAACGTGGTGACGTTTATCAAATACCTCGTACAGCGCGGCGACTTTCGCTACATCCTCACCGGATCGCTCCTTGGCGTTGAGCTCGAGGGCATCGACTCGCTGCCGGTGGGGTATGTCGAACAGGTCCAGATGTACCCGCTCGACTTTGAGGAGTTCTGCTGGGCAAATGGCGTTGGCGCCAGCGCGTTTGACATGCTCAGGGGTTGTCTAAAGGACGAAAGGGAACTCCCTGATTATCTGTACGATCGACTACTCGACCTGTTCCGTCAGTTCGTGGTGGTGGGAGGCATGCCCGATGCGGTCAATTCCTTCTTGGCGACGCGCAATGTTGATGAGGTGCGAAAGATCCACCGCGATCTTCATGCTCTGTATCACGACGACATTGCAAAGTACGCTCCGCCCGAGCTACGCTTGGTTATTCGCGATATCTACGATTTGATTCCCAGCGAGGCTGGCTCCAAAAACAAGCGATTCAAGCTGTCGTCGATTAACGGCGTCAAACGTTTTTCGCAGGTGACAGATCATTTTCTCTGGTTGTCGGAGGCAGGCGTTGCGCTTCCCGTGTATAACGTAACGGCGCCCGTGGCACCCCTTTTATTGGGGGAGCAGCGAAATCTATTTAAGCTGTTTTACCTGGACACCGGAATGCTTATGTCGTCGTATTCCAAAAGGGTCGCTCAAGGCGTTTTTGATGGAGAGGCAGAAGACGCCTTTGGCATGAACATGGGGGCGGCGTTTGAGGGCTTCGTTGCCCAAGAGCTCAAAGCCCATGGATTTAGATTGCGCTACTTTACATCGAAAAAGGTCGGCGAGCTCGATTTTGTTGAGGAGACGCTCGATGGGGAAGTGCTTGCTATCGAGGTCAAATCGGGCAAGAGCTTTAAGTCCCACGCGGCGCTGGACAATGCGCTCGCGACGAAGGGCTACGGCATCGACCGTGCCCTGGTGCTTGCCGAGTGCAATCTGCACCGTGATGGAGAGGTGCTATATCTGCCCATCTTTATGGCGGGGCTTTTGGAGCCGTAACGTGCCACCGGCTCTTCCGGCCCTCCCTCAACCCTCGTTACTCGTCGTCTCCGTCGTTGGGGTCGCCTTTGAGGGTATTGATGTCTAGATACTCGTTGTCGTCCTCTTTTTGCTGTGTTGCCGATTCGGACGCGGTGGGGCCGCGGAACAGCTGGAATCCCTCAAATGCGATCACGCCGAGCAGGGCGATGACGATGGCGATAAAGACGACCTTTGCCGCCTGGGGAAACTCCGAGAAATGCGGAGACTCTTCCTCGGTGTGGTAATCGGCGGTGCGCTCATCGTCGGTGTCGTGGGTATACGACGATGCCGAGGCCGCCTTTACGCTCGCCTGGTTGTATTCGGGAGCGGGCGCGGCGGCAAACGGGTCGCGAGAATAGCCGCTCGACGCGCGGCCGTAATCCTCGGTTTCGATGCGGCCGGTGCGAGGCTGTTCGCTCGGGCGGTTGGCATATGCCGCGGTGTTGTTGCGTGTAGATTCATGCGTCTCGGCAGCCGCAAACAGGGGGTTTACCGGAACATCGAGCGCCGGCATACCGCCCGAGGTCTCGTCCAGATCTGCCGCCGCCCAGGAATCAAAGGCAAACTGGCGGTTGGAAAGGTCGTCCAGATCCATAACGGGCGGCTCGAGTTCAGGCTCGGGAGCCGAGTATGCCTGCCGCTGCGGGGCAGCGTATCGAATCGTATTGTCTGCCGTGGGGCGCTGTGCCGCTGCAGCGAGAAACGCCGCCGTCTCGGACGGATCGCTGGCAGGGCGGGGTGCAGGGGCGGCTTTACGCGTCGCCTGCATGATGGGGCGGGTGGCAAAGTCGCCTGCGGGCACGGATGCCGGCGCGGGCGTGGCGGAAGGTGCGGGCTTTGCACTTGTCGGGCGAGCTCCGCCGCCCATGAGTTCTTCGGCGGTCCAGGGGCGATCGCTCATCACGTCGTCGAGGCTCAGCGCAAAAAGGCCGTCTTCGCCCTCGTCAAACGCGTGTTTCGCATGCCGAGCGGTAGGCTTGGCACCCCCGCGGCCGTTGCGCAATGCGTTGCTCGACCCCATCTTGTTCCATCCTTTCGAACTGTCTATCTCATCGATTATATGGAACTTGCCTTGCGGCCGACTCTCAGATTCGTGCATTCCAGAACTCGCGCCCAAAAGGGGAGGGGTGCAGGCGCGCTGCCTACTTGTCGCCGGCGGCAGCCTTGGCCTCGTTGAGGTAGCTATAGAAGCTGTATTTAGAGATGCCAAAGAACTCGCAGGCGCGTTCGCTCGACTTGGAAATGAGGAAGGCGCCGCGACGGTCGAGGTAGCCAAT
>CAKUGH010000090.1 GCA_934654605.1 uncultured Collinsella sp.
AATGCGCAGCCCGACACGCACGCCTTCACTGTACAGGCCCACCTGCCGCAGGGCGGGCAGGCAACGCTGCACATCAACAAAGTGATGCCTGCCGCAGGCAGCTCGCCCGAAACTGTCAAGCAGATTGGCCAGATCAAGGCCAGCGCAACAGGCGCGGACAATCTGGCGACATTCACGCTGGAAGACAAGTTCCTCGATGCGGCATCGGGCCTTCTGGAAGAAGGGTGCAAGCTGCGCTTTGTCCTCGACTATCAGGGCAAAACCTACACGCTCTCCTCCCCCATGACCGTTGTCACCGCGCCGGCCGCAAAGGCGGAATCGGGCTCGACCACCATCATTCCCACCACCATGGACCAAGAGATCACTCCGTTTGATTTCCCCGCATCATTTCCCGGCATCGGTGGTAATAAGTTCACGTGTTGGATGCCCACATTTCCGATCCTCTTCGATTTCTCGTTTGCTGGATACGTGCTGTTTGGCGGAGGATACAAACCAGCCAGCTATATGAACGATACGGGCAACCCTGATCCGGAATACTGGAAGAAGTCGCCGCGCGAGTCGGGCGCCAAGCAGGCAAACCGCTACCTCGACGAGATGGAGGGGAAGTGGAATCAGTACAAGAGTATGAGTGCCGGTTCGGGCACCGATCCAAGAAACACCAAGCTCCTTCGCCACCATTGCACGCTGCTGTTCACGATGGATATCGCAACACAGGTGTACGGATCGCTCGCCTACGACTGGGTAGGCAAAACTTGGGGCGATAACAACGATCCGGCGTTTGGCAATATTAAGGCCCTCTTCCAAGTAAAAACCGACCTCAACTGGACCGAGCAGTTCACCTTGGGCCCGGTGCCGTTTTTCCTAAACGTCAACCCTTGGGTGCTGGCGAAACTGGCACTCGCCGTAGGCGCCCACACGCACGGCAGCGGTGCGGCGTTCTTCAAAAACATTTCGCTCGACTATTCCAATACATCGGGATCATTCACCATCCAGATCGGGCTTGCCGTCACCTTTGGAGCCGGCGTTGCAGGCGTCGCCTCATCCGCCGTGCGCGGTGCTGCATCCCTCACACTGTTCATTGGGTACGAGAAGGCGGACGGCCACCAGCTTCCGCGCCTGCGCGTGGGTGCCGACGTCGATGTCGACGTGATACTCCAGTTCATCATGTTCAAGTGGACCACCAAGGCCTGGTCGGGGTCGTGGCCCACACTTCTCGATTCGTGGAACATGTCGGTCAACAACGGCGACCAGTATGTGCTCCAGCGCTCAGAGCTGGCACTGGGCGGAGACACGCCGTATACGCTGGATGCCTGCTTTGGCGCGACCAGCAATGCCGAGGCAGGTGGTGTGCCGCAGTTTATCGCGTCAGCCACCATCGTCACCAATGCCGAGCTGCTCGCATGCGCCGAAGTTGCAGCCACCGCCGTAAACGTCGCGCCGGTCGTGCGCGATTGGGAGCAAACGGTCACGCGCATTGAGCTCGACGCGGACGCAGAGAGCGATGACACGGGACAGGTCGAACATTTCGTCCACGCTCTGATGGAGAATGACGAAAACGCCGCGCCGCTGTATGAGTACACCTACATCGGGCAGGCGACGAACGCCATTGCGGACCTGAACGCCAATTCTGCCGGCGTGTCGGAGGACGAGCGCGGCGGTATAAAGCCCTCGAGCGACAACGTACTCTTCACCGGCGTGCTCAGCGAAGCCCACATGAAGTTTGCGGAGATAGCCGGCGTGGAATGCCTGTTCCGTATCGCTTCGGTGCGCTACGGCGAGGATGGCCGTTCGCGCCTGGTGGTACACACGAAGGCAAACGGCGCGTGGTCCGCACCTATGCCGGTCGACTCCCCCCTTGGGTTTGGCGAGGGCGACGTGGAGCGCAACGGCATATTCGATTACGACTTCGACGTGGTGGAATATACGGACGGGAGAGGAAACCAAGACGCCTACGTGCTGCTGGTCTCGGGCGAACGTCCCGCTGGCGACAACACCCTTTTCGATACGGCAAGCACAGCCGGCATACTGTCCGTTGTGCGCCTGCGCATAAGTAATAGCGAAGTTCGCGTGGTATCGCACACGTCGTGGCGCAGCATCTCGCGCGGCCGCCTGCAGGAGGACGGCTACCATTGCCTGCAATGTCCGCGTATCACAGTAGGCAAGACGCTTGTCGACGGACGTCTGTCGGGCGCCTATCTCCACCGCCGCGGAGCCACCGCCGAGAAGGCGCTGGGCAGTGAGGCAGAGGTCGCGCTGGAGTGCTTTACCCTGTGGTCGGATGTGTCGGGCGACAGCCTCACGTTCCGTCAGGTTCTTCGCTTTCCGCAGGCACCGTCGAGCATCGAGCTGGGCGTGCCCGAGAACGTCAACGGCAAAATGGTGGTGCCCGTTGCATACGAAACCGCAGACGGCTGCGGTTGCGCATCGTACGCCGTGATCGGCCAGTCCATCGCGGGTTGGGGTGTCATGTCGCCGGACGCCTCGGTGCCGCACGTGGTGCCGTGGCCGCAGCACACGGGCTTTTTGGCAACCGTCGACGAGCAGTTGCAGCATATTACTTGGACACGAGGCGCGACGGCATTTGCGTCGGAGCCCGTGGGCGCCGTGGGCTGTGGCCCGGCGTCGTTCAGCGCGAGCAACAACGGCCGGTGCGTGATGTACGTAGAGAACACCGACGGCAAAGTGGGGCAAACCTACGACGAAGATGGCGAGCCGGTGGCGGTAATGGGCAAACATTTCCGCATCTTCGCCAGCACCCTGATCGACGACCTGTTCACGGAGCCATTCGTGCTCTGCGAGTTGGAGCACCCCATCGATCAGATAACGACGTTTTTGACCTCGGACGGCATGCTCTCGTCGCTCGCCACGCACATCGTGAGCGCCGAGCAGAGCGAAGCAGAACTGCACGGCATCGAAGTGCCCCTGGTAGCGTGCGCGACGCCGACAGGCGCGGTAGCTACCTCGGGCGCGGTGGTGCCCGGAGCGGCAGGCGAATCCTTCATGGTCACGGTGCGAAACGACGGCAACACGCTGCTCACCGCTGGTACGATCGATCTGTACCGAGAGGGCTCTAACCAGCCGTTCTCCAGCGCATCCATCGGGTTCGGAGCGAACGCACGCATGGCATCGATCTACGATCCTGAGCTTGCCGAGGACGCTTCGGCCAACGACATGGCACACGTGAAGTACGCAGTCGAGACGTTGGGCGCACGTTTTGCGACGCACCCGCTGGTTGCCGACAATGGCAACGCCGTGCTGGCACCGGGCTGCACGGCACAGTTCCGCATGAGCTTTGCCATCCCGGAGAGCTGGGGCGACGAGGTGGGCAAACGCGTCACGCTCTATGCAAAGGCGCGCGACCTGGTGGCACTCGATCCCGTAACGCTCGAGGAAATCCGACCCGGCGCAAACTCGGCGCTGGGTGCCGTACTTCACGAGCTTCACGTGCCCGACGCAGCATGCGAACGCTCGGAAGTGCAGGTCGGCGTATGCGACAGCGCGGATACGACAGGACTTCATGACGCCCCGATGACCGCGGACGGCGATGGCGGCTCGAGCGGCGGCGGTTCTGGCACGGGAGGCAGCTCCGGCGGAAACGGCTCTGGCAGCGGCAAGGGCAACGACAATAACAAGAGCTCCGGAAAAGCAGGCGCGCTTGCTGGAACGGGCGACAGCAACGTCCCCCTAACCGCAGCCGCAGCAGCACTCGCCGCAGCTGGCGCCGGCCTCGTCGCCTACAGCGCCCGCCGCACGGCGCTCGAAAACGACACCGCCGATGAGGTCAATTCGGATAAGCCTCGCTAACTCCTAGTTGCTTTTGCGAGAGACGCCGACTCGGCTCATCGAGCACCAAAAAGGGCTGGCCTCGGGTACCCAAAGCCAGCCCTGAGTCGCCTGACGTGGGAATCGCAATCCGCTACTTGAGCTTCAGCGCCTCCATCATGGGCACGGCAGCATCCCAGTCGATCTTCCAGCCGATCGACACGCGGACGGT
>CAKUGH010000091.1 GCA_934654605.1 uncultured Collinsella sp.
TTTGCGGCCTGGTCCATAAACTGCACCAGACCGATCGAGGTCGGCCCCTTGAGCGAGGCGACGTGCACCTCGACCGGCTCGGCGGCAGCACTGTCCGCAGCAGACCCGGCAGCTGAGCCTGCGGCGGACCCGGAACCGGCAGCCCCGCCGCCACAGCCCACGAGCGCAAGCGACAGCGCGCCCGCGGCGAGCGCCGAGGCAAACCCCCGACGCGACATCTCAACATCAAATGCGCGCATCGCTAGCACGTCCCCTCGTTCGGCATCGTCCATGCATGATGGTCGGTATGCAGCAGTTCCTCGGCAAGCGGAGAGAGCGGAGCACCCAAGAACTCGCGGTAGCACGCCTGGACATCGGGGTTCTCGTGCGAGAAGCGAATGTCCGCCTTCGCATCCAGACCCCACAGCACCTGACCGCGCTCGGCCGCCAGCTCGCAGCCGTCGTGGATAGGCTGACCGCCGCCACCGACGCAGCCGCCGGGGCACGCCATGACCTCGACGAAGTCATAGCTCACGCGGCCGTCGCGAATCGCGTCGAGCAGACGGGCGGCGTTGCCAAGCCCGTGCGCCACGGCGACGCGCACCTTGGTGCCGTCGATATCGGCCACGGCCTCCTTCCAGCCGTCGAGCCCGCGCACGTCGGCGAAGAAATCGGCATCGGGGTTCTTGCCCGTAACCAGGTAATAGGCCGAGCGCACCGCGGCCTCCATCACGCCGCCCGTGGCGCCAAAGATCACGCCCGCGCCCGTGCCAAAGCCCAGCGGCGTATCGAGCGGCTCCTCGACGAGCGTGTCCACGCTCACGTGGTTTGCGCGGATCATGCGCACCATCTCACGCACCGTCAGCGCAACGTCAACGTCCGGTGCGCCGTCCTCGCCCACCATGCTCGGCAGCGCGCGCTCGGCCTTCTTGGCCGTGCACGGCATCACGGACACCACAAACAGACGCTCGGGCTCCACGCCCAGCGCCTTGGCGTAATAGGTCTTGGCGATGGCGCCAAACATCTGCTGCGGCGACTTGGACGTGGACAGGCTGTCGACAAACTCGGGGTAACGCGCCTTCACAAAGCGCACCCAGCCCGGGCAGCAGCTCGTGAACATGGGCCAGCCGCGGCTGTCGCCCTCGCCCTTGGCGGCCTTGCCCAGGCGCTCGAGCAGCTCGGAGCCCTCCTCCATAATGGTGAGGTCGGCCGAGAAATCGGTGTCGAACACATACTCAAAGCCCACGCGGCGCAGCGCGCAGGCCAGGCGCTCGACGGTGGCCTCCTCGCGCGGAATGCCGAGTTCCTCGCCCCAGGCACTACGCACGGCCGGCGCGATCTGCACCAGCACGATCTTGTCGGGATCGGCGATGGCGTCGAACACGGTCTCGGTATCGTCGCGCTCGCGCAGCGCACCCGTCGGGCAATGCGTGATGCACTGGCCGCACGCGACGCAATCGGTCTTGCCGATCGGCGCGCGCCCGCGGGTGCCCACGGCGGTATGCGTGGCGCGGTTGGTCAGGTCCCAAATGCCGAGCCCCTGCACGCTCTCGCACACCTTGATGCAGCGCATGCACTTGATGCACTTGTCGTTGTCGCGGATGATGGGGAAATCGAAGTCCCAGCCCTCGCGCGCCAGGTGCTGCTCGTACGGCAGATAGAAGATGCCCAGGTCGTTGGCGATGGTCTGCAGGTTGCAGTTGCCGCTGCGCACGCAGCTCGTGCAGCGCGAATCGTGCTGGGACAGCAGCAGCTGCACGTTGGTACGACGGGCCTCGCGGGCCTTGGGGCTGTTGGTGTGGACCACCATGCCGTCGAGCACGTAGTTGTTGCAGGCGGCAACCAGCTGGTCGCAGCCCTCAACCTCGACCACGCACACGCGGCAGCCGCCGATCTCGTTCAGATCGCGCAGGTAGCACAGGGTGGGAATCTGGATGCCGGCAGACTTGGCAGCGTCCAGGATCGTGGTGTGCTCGGGTACCACGACTTCGCAATTATCGATCGTGAGCTTGACCATATTGAGTGCTCCGCTTTCGGTGTTGTCGCTGACAGTGGGGTTGTTGAGCTCTACCATTCCAGGTTCCTCCCTCCGCGGAACGCGCCAAAGCCAAAGTGGTCGCAACGCAGGCAGCGGCTCGCCTCCTGGCGTGCCTCCTCCTCGGTAAGCCCCTGCTCGACCAGATTCCAATCGTGAATGCGCTCGCCGGCCTCGCGCTCGCCCAGCTCGCAGCGGCCACACTCGTGCTTGCCCTTAAACTGCACGGTCGGCAGCTCAACATCGAGCTTGATCTTGTGATCGAAGCCCAGGTAGCGGTCGATATTTGCCGAAGCCACGCGGCCGGCGTTGATGGCGCGGATAACGGTGGCGGGACCGGTCTGGCAGTCGCCGCCGCTAAAGAGGCCATCGAAGTTGGGCACGGCGCCGTCCGAATCGGTGACCACGCAGCCCCACTTGCAGGCGATGCCCATGTCCTCAAAGGGCTTGGAATCGATGTCCTGGCCAATGGCCACGAACACGCGCTCGCACGGAATGACGCGCTCGGGCGTAGCGGCGGCACGCGGGGCCGGACGACCGCGACGGGGCTCGCCGATGATCTGCGGCTGCACGCGCAGGCCGCTCACGCAACCGTCCTCGCCCGTCTCGATAGCAAGCGGTGCGGTGAGCTCCAGCACCTCGCAGCCCTCGGCCTGGGCGCCGGCGATCTCGGCGTCCTGGGCCGTCATATCGCAGATGCGACGGCGGTAGACGATGCTCACCTTTTCGGCACCGCAGCGCACGGCGGAGCGCGCCACGTCCATGGCCACGTTGCCGCCGCCGATGACGCACACGCGCTGGCCGCTCAGATCGGGCAGCTCGTCGTCGCCAATAGCGCGCAGCATCTTGACGGCCGACTCCACGCCGGGCGCCTCTTCGCCCGGAAGGCCGAGCTTCTTGTCGCTATGGGCGCCGATGGCAAGGTAGACGGCATCGAACTCGTCGCGCAGGCGGGCGAGTTCCTCGCCGTTGACGGAGTGGTCGAGCTCCACGTCGATACCGGCGCTCAAGATCCAATCGATCTCGGCCTGTAGGCGCTCGCGCGGCAGACGGTAGCTGGGGATGCCGTAGCGCAACATGCCGCCCAGGTGATGGCGCTGCTCAAAGATGGTCACCTTGTGGCCCATCACAGCGAGGTAGTAGGCGCAGGAAAGGCCGGCCGGGCCGCCGCCGATCACAGCGACGCGCTTGCCGGTGCTGTCGGCCACGGTGGGCTTGTAATCGTTGAGGTCGCTGTGCTCAACGGCAAAGCGCTTGAGGGCGAGGATGTTCATGGGGTCATCGACCATGCCGCGACGGCAGTGCATCTCGCAGGGATGCTCGCACACCAGACCGCAGACGAGCGGCAGCGGGTTGTTCTTGCGGATGACCTTGACGGCGTCGGCATAGCGGCCAGCCTCGACCAGCGAGATATAGCCGGGAATGTCGACGTGCGCCGGGCAACCCGAGACGCACGGGACGCGAGCCTCGCGGTCAAAGCCGCAGGAGTGCTCGCGGATGTGATGCTCAAAGTCGTCGCGGAAGCCGCGGATGGCCGTGAGCGCCATGGCACCGGCCTCGTAACCGATGGCGCAGTCGCTCGAAAGGTAGATGGTGCGGGCGGTACGCTCAATGAGGTTGAGCGTGGACTCGTCGGCGCGGCCCTCGAGCACATCGGCGAGCAGGTCACTCAGCGCGTTCAGGCCCACGCGGCAGGGCGTACACTTGCCGCAGCTCTGCGTCGAGCACAGGTTGACGAGCGCCGCCGTAAACTCAACGGGACACGGGGCGAGCGAACTCACCGCCAGACGACGTCCAAGCGCATCGTGCAGGTCGTCCATGACGGCCTGAGCGTGGCTGCGTTCCATTACATGCAGTCGAGCCATAAGATCCCCTCTCACATGGCAGCCCGGAGGCGAGGCCGGGCGAA
>CAKUGH010000092.1 GCA_934654605.1 uncultured Collinsella sp.
CGCGAGGCAGAACGCCTGCACATTCCTGCCTTTAACGAGGACAAGCATCTGGGGCTGCTTCGCTATGCCGTCGTTCGCTGCGGCTGGCGCACCGACCAGATTATGGTCACCCTCGTGACCGCTCAGCGCGACCTGCCGCATGCGCAGGAGTTCTTTGAGGCCGTCGCGGCGCTCGATTCGCATATCGTCACCGTTGCTCAGAACATCAATGGGCGCCCTGGCAATGCCATCTTGGGCGAGGAGACCCGTATCGTCTATGGCGCCGAATGCATGCGCGACCAGCTACTCGGTTGCGAATTCGACATCTCCCCTACCGCGTTCTATCAGACCAATCCGCAGCAAACCGAGCTGCTCTATCGACTTGCCATTGACGGCATGGACCTGCAGCAGGGTGACATTCTTATGGACGCTTACTGCGGCAGCGGCACCATCGGTCTGTGCGCAGCTAAAGAAGCCCAGAACAAGGGTATCGGCATTATGCTGCTCGGCGTGGAGCGCAACACGGCAGGCATTGCCGATGCGCGCCGCAATGCCGAGCTCAACGGCCTCACCCGCAGCGCTTGGTTTATGGCCGACGACGCCACCGATTACATCCTGGACGCCGCCGATAACAATGAGCGCGTTGACGTTCTCTCCATCGACCCGCCACGCGCCGGCTCCACACCAGAGTTCCTCGAAGCCGCTTGCGCACTCAAGCCGCGCCGCATCACCTACATCAGCTGCAATCCCGTCACCCAAGAGCGCGACCTACACCAGCTCCTCGACGGAGGTTATCGCCTGCTCAAGATCACGCCGGTCGACATGTTCCCTCACACCGACCACACCGAGACCGTCGCGGTCCTCGAGCGCCGCTAATCCACCGGCACAAGAAAGGGGGCGGCCCGTCTGGACTGCCCCCTTCGCTTGGCTTATGAACTCCGCTACATCCCCTTGCGCAGGTCACACACGCCGGCTGCCGCCATCTCGCGAAGCAGCGTCTCGCGGTCGCGTGTCACGATCAAATCCAGCGGGAAATGAATCTCGTCGAGCATCTTGCGGGCATGATCGAGCTTGCCAATGGCCATGCCAATGTGGGCATCGGTCGACACGCCAATGCCCACGCCCAGCTCGGCGCAGCGCTCGGCGATCTTGCGGCACACGTCCCAATGCTCAGCATCGTTGCCATGCTCAAGACTATGGTTATTGATCTCGATAATCTTGTGCTTGGCCTTGGCCGCCAGCAGCACCTCATCGATATCGAACGGCACGCCCGAGCGCCCCGTATGCCCCAGCATGAACACCTTGGGGTGATCCAGGGCATTGATGTACATCTCGGTTGTCTGGGCGAGCGTCGCGCCTTCGGCAAACTGCGGGTTATGCACGCTTGCCACCAAATAATCCAAATTACGCGTCACCAAATCGAACAGCGAATGCTGGTGACTGTACGAATCGCCGGCAATATCGAGCGAAACGGGAATGTCCTCGCCAAACAGGCCTCCATCCAGCGAAACGATATCGGCCTCGGCACCACGCAGCACCAGCACGCCGCTCCAAATGCGCGGCCAGATATCCTGGTTAATAAAGAATTGGAAACAGCGCAGGTCATTGGGACAAGGCGTAACCATCGAGCTTAAATGATCGGCGGAACCGAGCACCTGAAGGCCGCGCTCTGCCGCCCAATAGATGTTCTCCTCGATGGTTGAGTACGCATGCGCAGAGAACATCGTATGAGTATGAATATCACAAGAAAGAAGGTAGGGCATCGGGTCTCCTTGTCCAGTATGGCCGTCGCGTATATTCATTGTACGCATAGCTTTCGGCAGTCGTAAAACTGCTTCATCCCAATCACACAACGACATAAACAACGGGGTCTGGCCTAGCACCAAACCCCGTTTCACGTAAAACATTGTAAGCAGAGCGCTTTACTTTGGACGGTACTCGTCTGCCAGTTGCTTCCAGGCGGGCAGCGAGTTGACAATGGTCTCGTAGCTCACGCAATAGCCCAAGCGAAACCAGCCCGGCATGCCAAAGCTGTCCGAGGGCACCGCGAGCAGCTCATACTTCTTCGCACGCTCGCAGAAGGCATTCGCATCGGGCTCCAGCGCCTTCACCCATAGGTAGAACGCACCATCCGGCTCAACATACGTGTAGCCATACTCCGCCAACGCGCCGGTAAGCGCCGTGCGGTTGCGTGCATAGGCCTCAACATCGCTCGGCTCGTCGATGCAGTCGATAATCACGCGCTGGAAGAGTGCCGGTGCGCACACAAAGCCCAGCGTACGGGCAGCGCCGGCAACGGCAGGCATCAAGCGGGCGGCCTGTGGATTCGTATTGGGAACCAGGATCCATCCCACGCGCTCGCCCGGTAGCGAAAGCGACTTGGAATACGAGTAGCACACGATGGTGTGTTCGTAGATTGAGGGCACCCAAGGCACCTCGGCGCCATAGACGATCTCGCGATACGGCTCGTCGGAGATGAGCATGATCGGATTCTCGGGATCGCGCTTGGCGTTGACCTCGCGTAAAACATTAGCCAGGCGCGTCAGGGTATCGCGCGTATACACGGCACCGGTCGGGTTATTCGGCGAGTCGATGATGACAGCCGCCGTCTTGTCGGTAATAGCCTTGAGCACGTTGCCCACGCTCAGCTGAAACGTATCCTCGTTGGCGAGCGCCTCAACACACGTGCAGCCGGCCTTCTCGATCCAGACGCGGTACTCCGGAAAATACGGCGCGATAACGATGACCTCATCGCCCGGATTGGTGATGGCGTTGAGCGTGCAGGTGAGCGAAGCCGCCGCACCCACCGTCATAAAGACGTCCTTGCCCTCATAGCTCGTACCAAAGCGACGGTTGAGCGACTCGGCAACAGCCGCGCGGCACTGAGGCAGGCCCGGTGCGGGCGTGTAGCCGTGCAGCTGATCGCTCGGCATCTCAAGCGCCTTTTTGATGGACTCCGCGACGGCAGCGGGAGCAGGAACGCTCGGGTTGCCCAGCGAGAAATCGAACACGTTTTCCGCGCCGATCTGCGCCTTGCGCTCAAGGCCATAGCTAAAGATCTCGCGGATGATGGAACTCTCCGCGCCGCGAGCATACATGGTTTCGTTAATCATCTGTTCCCCTTTCGCATAGGCGGTATTGTACGCTTTAGTTGAGCAAAGTGCCGCAGCAATGTTGATTGGGGACAGACTTAAATGCGTGAAAACACTCATTTAAGTCTGTCCCCAATCAACAGACGGCCCCATATCGCTCAAAAAAGCCTCCGCAGGTTTCCCCGCGGAGGCTTTCATGGCAAAGACTACTCGTCGACGTCAGTGCTGCCGTCGGCGTTCTTTTCGTCATCGCTGTCGGCGTCTCCGGTGTCGTCGGATGCGGCTTCGGCATCCTCTTGCATAGCCGCCTGTGCAAAGGCCGCGGCGTCGGCCGCCAGCTCCTCCTCGCTCATGCGAGGCGCGCGCTTCTTGGTCGGCATGCCGGCCGCCTTGGCGTTGCGCTCCTCCTTGGCCGCCAGGATATCGCCCTCGCGCTCAAGGTAGGAATCCCACTCGTTGTCGAGCAGGGCGTTCACGGCATCGCCTTCAACGGTCTCGCGCTCAAGCAGCACCTTGGCCATCAGATCGAGCTGATCGCGACGGGCATCAAGAATCTCGACCGCACGGCGATGGGCCTCACGCATAATGCGCTGAACCTCGATATCGATGCGACGCGCCGTTTCCTCGGAGTAATCCTGGTGATCGGCGTAGTCGCGGCCCAGGAACACCTGATGCTGCGCCTCGCCAAAGACCTGCGTGCCCAGCTCCTCGCTCATGCCAAGGCGCGTGACCATCTCGCGCGCCATCTTGGTCGCACGCTCCAGGTC
>CAKUGH010000093.1 GCA_934654605.1 uncultured Collinsella sp.
GTCTTTGAAACATCTTAGATTTTGCGTAATAATTCCTGTCAAGCTATCGCAAGCACGACGCGGGCGAGGTTGCCCCTCCCCCTAATCGACTCTGTGCGGAAGCCCGGGGCGCACGGTCCGTGGGCAACCGAGCGAGGAAAATGTCCCATCAACAAAACGAGCGAGGATTCCGTCCCACGTAGAGCCCAAATCCAAGCTCCCCAAGGAACAAAATCCTCACTCGACATCCGCATCCTCTTTAGCCTAAGTCATCGCGCAAAGCCCCTTCTGCAGCACACGGTGCGACCAAGTCACCGCAGGCCGGGGCGGGGGATCGAGTTTTCCACTGAGCGACTCTGCTTGCAGCCGGAGCGAAGGGGGAAACTCGGCCCCCGCCCCGGCCGGACAGGTCACTCTACACCGTGTACTGCGGCAGGTCCTGCAGGGCGATGACGTCCATGCCCATGTCGTTGGCGCTGCCGTGGCCCTGCTGGTCCTCGCGCACCGCCTCGATGGCGCTCACGTACGTGTTGGCCGCGGACATCGCGGTCACGCAGGTCACGCCGCGGCGCACGGCCTCGGTACGCAGCAGGTAGCCGTCGCCGCGCGAACCCGGGCCGTACGGCGTGTTGACGATCACCGCGATCTTGCCGTCGGCGATCAGGTCACCGATGTTGGGTCGCTCGCCGTCGTGCGGGCCGCTGATCTTCTCCACGACTTCGCACGTCACGTTGCCGCCGCGCAGCACGCGTGCCGTACCCTCGGTGGAACAAATGTCAAAGCCCAGGTAGCGCAGGATACGCGCAACCGAAAGGATGTGACGCTTGTCGCGGTCGCACACGCTGATGAACACCTTGCCGCTGCTGGGATCGGGCAGCTTGTAGTCAATAGCCAGCTGCGTCTTGGCGTATGCCTCGGGATAGCTCTTGGCAATGCCCATGACCTCGCCCGTCGACTTCATCTCGGGCCCCAGGATAACGTCGGCACCCGGGAAACGGCCCCAGGGCATAACGGCTTCCTTCATGCAGAACCAATCGAGCTGACGCTCGTCGCTCGGCAGGCCCAGGCTGGCGATAGAATCGCCCGCCATGATGCGCGCCGCGCACTTGGCCAGCGGCACGCCGGTGGCCTTGGAGATAAACGGCACGGTACGGCTGGCACGCGGGTTGGCCTCGATCACGTAGACGGTCTCGCCCTTGATGGCGTACTGCACGTTGACGAGGCCGCGCACGCCCAGCGCCATCGCGATGCGGCGCGTGATCTCGCGAAGCTTCGCCTGCAGGCTCTCGCTAAAGCTGAACGGTGGGATGCACGTCGCGGAGTCGCCGGAGTGGATACCGGCCTCCTCGATATGCTCCAGAATGCCGCCGATGTAGACCTCTTCGCCGTCGCACAGGGCGTCGACGTCGGACTCGATCGCGCCCTCCAGGAAGCGGTCCAGATACACCGGGTAGTCGGGGCTGATGCGCGCAGCCTCGGCCATGTAATCGCGCAGATGCTCGGCATCGTAGGCGATCATCATGCCGCGGCCGCCCAGCACGTAGCTCGGACGCACCAGCAGCGGGTAGCCGATGTGCGCGGCCACCGCCTCGGCCTCCTCAAACGAGGTGGCCTGGCCCGCCGGCGGATACATGATGCCCAGCTTGTCGAGCAGGGCAGCGAAACGCTCGCGGTCCTCGGCAAAGTCGATGGCATCGGGCTTGGTGCCCATAATGTTCACGCCACTCTCCTCGAGCATACGCGCCAGCTTAAGCGGGGTCTGGCCACCGAGCGTCACCACGACGCCGTCGGGGCGCTCAACATCGATGACGTCCATAACGTCCTCGTAGGTAAGCGGCTCAAAGTACAGGCGGTCAGAGGTGTCGTAGTCGGTCGAGACGGTCTCGGGGTTGCAGTTGACCATGATGGTCTCAAAGCCGCGGGCCGCCAGCGCATAGCTCGCGTGCACGCAGCAGTAGTCGAACTCGATACCCTGGCCAATGCGGTTGGGGCCAGCGCCCAGGATCATGGCCTTGGGCTTGCTCGCCGGCGTGGTCTCGTCGAGGGCGACGCACTTCTTGGCATCCGGGCTCGTGCGGTAGATGTTCTCGTAGGTCTTGTAGTGATACTCCGTGGCGCTCGAGAACTCGGCGGCGCAGGTGTCGACCGTCTTCATGCTGGGGACCACGCCCAGGCCCTTGCGGTAGGCACGCACAAAGCGCTCGTCCGAGCCGGTCAGCGCGGCGATCTCGGCGTCGCTCGTGCCGTACTGCTTGAGCAGGCGCATCGCGTCGGCGTCGATATCCTCCATGCGCAGTCCGCGGATGCTCTCCTGGACCTGGACCATATCGTTGATGCGGTTGAGGTACCACGGGTCGATACCGCAGATGGCGTGGATGCGCGTGACATCCCAGCCGCGGCGCAGGGCCTCGACCACAAAGAAGATGCGGTGCTCGGTCGGGGTTGCCACGGCCTGGGCGAGCTCATCGTCGCTCAGCTTGTCGGCACCCTCCTTACCACCGGCGCAAATGCCCTGGTGGCCGTCCTCCAGCGAGCGCATGGCCTTGCCGAAGGCCTCCTCAAAGGTTCGGCCGATGGCCATGATCTCGCCCACGGCCTTCATGCGCGTAGTGAGCGTGGGGTCGGTGCCCTTGAACTTCTCGAAGGCAAAGCGCGGCACCTTGACGACGCAGTAGTCGATCGTGGGCTCAAAGCAGGCGGGCGTGGCCTTGGTGATATCGTTGACGATCTCGTCGAGCGTGTAGCCCACGGCCAGGCGCGCGGCGGCCTTGGCGATGGGGAAGCCCGTGGCCTTGGAGGCAAGCGCGGACGAACGGCTCACGCGCGGGTTCATCTCGATGACGATCAGGCGACCGGTGTTGGGGTTCACGGCAAACTGCACGTTGGAACCGCCAGTCTCGACGCCGATCTTCTCCAGAATGGCGAGCGAGGCCACACGCATGCGCTGATACTCAAGGTCGGAGAGCGTCTGCGCCGGCGCCACGGTGATGGAGTCGCCGGTGTGCACGCCCATGGGGTCGAGGTTCTCGATGGAGCACACGATAATGCCGTTGCCGGCGTGGTCGCGCATGACCTCCATCTCGTACTCTTTCCAGCCCTCGATGGACTCCTCGACCAGCACCTCGTGTGCGGGCGAGAGCTCCAGACCCTGGCTCACGATGGAGACGAGCTCCTCGTGGGTGTGCGCGATGCCGCCGCCGGCGCCGCCGAGGGTAAAGCTCGGGCGCAGCACGCAGGGGTAGCCCACGCGCTCGGCGATGGCCTCGGCGTCCTCCACGCTGTAGGCATAGCCCGAGCGCGCGACCTCCAGGCCAATCTCGGCCATGGCTTCGTTAAAGAGCTTGCGGTCCTCGCCGCGCTCGATAGCAGCAAGGTCGCAACCAATCATCTCGACGCCGTACTTGTCGAGTGTGCCGTCCTTTGCCAGCTCAACAGCGGCGTTGAGACCGGTCTGGCCGCCCAGCGTGGGCAGCAGCGCGTCCGGATGCTCTTTCTTGATCACGCGCTCGATAAACTCGGCGGTGATGGGCTCGACATAGGTGCGGTCGGCAAGACCCGGGTCGGTCATGATGGTCGCCGGGTTGGAGTTGACCAGGATGACCTCAAAGCCATCCTCCTTGAGCACCTTGCAGGCCTGGGCGCCGGAGTAGTCGAACTCGCAGGCCTGGCCAATGACGATGGGGCCCGAACCAATAACGAGGATACGCTTGATGTCAGTACGTTTCGGCATGTTAGTTCTCCTCGGTCTCGGTCGCGGCGGTCTCAGCGAAATTCCAGCCCTGCAGGCGGTCCTTCGCGGTGTCGATGTCCAGGTAGTTCTCCTCGCCGTCCATGAGTCGCGT
>CAKUGH010000094.1 GCA_934654605.1 uncultured Collinsella sp.
CCGATGCCAGGCCACGGGCGGCCTGGGGCAACGTCGGCAGAACCTCTCCAGCAAGGGATTCAGGAGGGAGTGAACAATATGGGCAATAAACGAGTCGTCGCCGATTCTTCGCGCTGCATTGGGTGTCAAACCTGTATGGCGGCGTGCATCGAGGCGCACGACATCCCCGGCAACATCGCCGCACCGCGCCTACGCGTGACGCGCACCTACGAGATTTCCGCACCGGTGGCCTGCCATCACTGCGAGGACGCTCCGTGCGCCAAGGCATGCCCCACGGGCGCGCTGTTCTTTGATCCAAAGAACCATCGCATCGGTGTGAACGAGGACAACTGCATCGGTTGCAAGAGCTGCGTCATGGCTTGCCCCTTTGGCGCCGTGAGCGTGGCGACCACACAGGTCCCCGTCTTGATGGGCGATGTGCGCGTGGGGTCGCAGACCAAGAGCTTTGTGCTCAAGTGCGACCTGTGCGTGGACCGTCCCGGCGGCCCGGCATGTGCCGAGGCCTGCCCGACCAAGGGCCTTTCCTTGGTGGACGAGGAGCGTCTGGCGGAGCTGACCGCCGAGCGTGCCCGCGCCACGATTGAAAACGAGGCGTAGGCAGCCGACCCAACAAGCCCAACGATTGTCAAACAAGTACCGAATAATCGGTAGTACCGAAAGGAAGGAGGGTGTCATGGAGAAGCATAAAGTGATCTGCCCGTATTGCGGCGCCGGTTGCCAGTTTAACCTCCTGGTCCAAAACGGCCAGGTCGTGGGTACCGAACCGCTCAACGGCATCACCAATCAGGGCGAGCTGTGCCTTAAGGGCATGAGCGGCTACGACTTCATCAACGACACCAAGATCTTGACTCCTCGCGTGCTGCACCCGATGATCCGTCGCACCAAGGGCGCGGATCTTGAGCGTGTAAGCTGGGACGAGGCACTGGATTTCACCGCATCTAAGATGCAGGCCATAATTGACGAATATGGTCCTAACGCCGTCATGACCACCGGCTCTTCGCGAGGCGGCGGCAATGAGGCGAACTACGTCATGCAGAAGTTTACGCGTGCGTGCATCGGCACCCACAGCGTGGACAACTGCGCCCGTACTTGACACGGCCCTACTGTCCTCGGTCTGATGGACACGGTTGGTTCAGGTTGCATGTCTTGCTCCATCCCCGGTATGGAGGATGCGGGCTGCATATTCCTCTTCGGCTATAACCCTGCCGATTCGCACCCGATCGTCGCTAGGCGTATCGTGCGAGCCAAAGAAAAGGGTTGCAAGATCATCGTCGCCGACCCGCGCCATATCGAAACCGCGCGTATCGCCGACATCTACCTTCCGATCAAGAACGGTTGCAATGTTGCGTTCCTCAACGCCTTTGCCAACTGTCTGGTCAACGATGGCCTCTACGACAAGGAATTCGTCGCCGAGCACACGAACGGCTTTGACGAGTGGTGGGAGACCATCAAGAACTACACTCCCGAATCCGTACAGGACATCACGGGTGTCGAGCCCGCGTTGATCCACCAAGCTGCCGAGATGTACGCCACGGCGAAGCCCTCTGCCATCATTGGCTGGGGCATGGGCGTATGCCAGCAGAAGCAGAACCTGAAGACGGTGCACACCATCGCCTCCATCGCCTGCGTTGCCGGCCAGATCGGCAAACCCAACTCCGGCCTCGCGCCCGTGCGTGGCCAAAATAACGTCCAGGGCTCCTGCGATATGGGCATGCTGCCCAACCTGTACCCTGGCTACCAGAAAGTCACCGACCCCGCCGCTCGCGCCAAGTTTGCCAAGGCCTGGGGCGTGCCCGAGGAAAAGCTCCCCTTGGAGGAGGGCTACAAGCTCACCGACCTGGGTCACCTGGTCGACGAGGGCAAGGTGCACTGCTTCTACAACTACGGCGAGGACCCGGTCCAGACCGAGCCCGATTCGGCCGGTATGCGCAAGACGCTCTCCGAGCTGGACCTGTTTATCTGCCAGGACATCTTTATGACGCAGACGACCATGCTCGCCGACGTCATCCTGCCCGCCACCTCTTGGGGCGAGCACGAGGGTGTCTTTACCGCCTCTGACCGTAGCTTCCAGCACTTTGACGCGGCCGTTCCGCCCAAGGGCGAGTGCCGCCACGACTGGGAGATCTTCGCGGACCTGTCCACGCGCATGGGCTACCCCATGCACTACGACAACACCGAGCAGATCTGGAACGAGTGCATTAGCCTGTGCCCCAACTTTGTGGGCGCCACCTACGAGAAGATGGCTCCCGAGGGCGGTTACGCTCAGTGGCCCGTCAAGACCACCGATGTGAACGACCACGGTACGCCCGACATGTTCGCAGGCGGCAAGTTCACCACCAAGGACGGCCGCGCCAACCTGATGGCGCACGACTGGGAGGCGCCCTCCGAGCTTCCCGACGATGAGTACCCGCTCATCCTGTGTACCGTCCGCGAGGTCGGCCACTACAGCTGCCGCTCGATGACCGGCAACTGCAAGACGCTGGCGCTGCTCGCCGACGAGCCCGGCTTTGTCCGCATGAATCCCGCGGACGCCCGGGCGCGCGGCATCAAGAACGGCGACATCGTCTCGATTCACAGCCGCCGCGGCCAGGTATACAGCCGCGCCGACGTGAGCGATCGCATCAACAAGGGCACGGTCTATATGACCTACCAGTGGTGGATCGGCAAGTGCAACGAGCTGACCATGCACAAGGTCGACCCGGTCTCGCACACGCCCGAGGACAAGTTCTCCGCCTGCCAGGTCGACGCCATTGCCGACCAGGTCTGGGCCGAGGGCGAGGTCGAGCGTCAGTACACCGAGCTCAAGCAGGCTCTGGTGGACGCCGCCGCTCCCCAGGATGTTGAGCCCGGCGCCGCCAAGTTCGACGACGAGACGCACGTGAATCAAATCGTGTAGTCCCGTTCTCGTTGGCTTTTTGGGCCGGGCGTCCCGTACGTTCGGGAGCCCGGTCCGTTATTTTGAAAGGAAGTGGGGATGAACCGCTTCATCGACATCAACCCGGAGAGGTGCATCGGCTGCGGAACATGCCAGTCCGCCTGTGCCGACGCCCACCGGATGCAGGGTCTTCAGGATGCGCCGCGCCTGGCGCTCGTGAAGACCGGCGGTATTTCGGCCGCCCTTGCCTGCCACCATTGCGAGGGTGCCCCCTGCGCCGAGGTTTGCCCGGTGAATGCCATCGAGCACGATGGCGATCGCATCCACGTCAAGGAGCAGGAGTGCATCGGGTGCAGGCTGTGCGCCATCGCGTGCCCCTTCGGAGCCATCCATCCCGATGGCACGTCTATCGCCGGTGTCGCAGGCATGTGCGACCCGACGCCTTCGTATCCTAAGTCCCTGAGCAGCCTGCTTACGTGGGCTCCCGGCCAGTACACCTGCGCTGTGAAGTGCGACCTGTGTGCTTTCGACCCTGATGGCCCCCACTGCGTGGCGGCTTGCCCCACCAAGGCGCTTACCGTCATGGGCGGCGCGGCCGATCGCGAGCTCGACGAGGCCAAGCGCCTGCGTTCGATCGAGAACGGTCCGTCTGTCGACGTGGCGGCTGTGGCCCAGGGCTTGTCCGAGAAAGCAGAAGGGAGCGTAAACAATGGATAGCATGACGCTGTTTATCGCATCGCTTGCCGTCTCGTGCATCGGTGCGCTCGCCTCGGTTCTGCTGATCAAGGCCGATAACGCCGCCAAGACCGCCGGCTGCCTTATCGGCGCCGTCGCCGCGGTGCTCTCCTTTGTGGCCGGCATTCAGGCCGTGCTCGGCGACGTCA
>CAKUGH010000095.1 GCA_934654605.1 uncultured Collinsella sp.
TGGCGGGCGGCCTCGGCGGCCTCGAAGCCCTGGCGCTCCTTAAACTGGAAGATGCCGGCAAAGATGACGGCCGGGAAGGTCTGGATGGCGTTGTTGTAGCTAAGCACGCAGTCGTTGTAGCTCTGGCGCGCGTAGCTCACCTTGTTCTCGGTGTCTTCGAGCGTGGCTTGGAGCTGCGTAAAGTTGGTGTTCGCCTTAAGATCGGGGTAAGCCTCGGCCACAGCGAAGAGCTGGCGCAGGGCGCCGGTCAGCACGTTGTCGGCTTCCATCTTGGCTTCGGGCGTGGTAGCGCTCACGGCGGCGTTGCGCGCGTTGACCACAGCGGCAAGTGTGTCCTGCTCGTGTTTGGCGTAGCCCTTGACGGTCTCGACCAGGTTAGGGATCAGGTCGTTGCGGCGCTGCAGCTGCGTGTCGATGTTCTGCCAGGCGTTATCAATGCGATTGCGCTTGGTGACCATGTTGTTGTAGATGCCGGCGATGGCGCAGACAATCACAACGACAACAACGATACCGATGATGACGGGAATCATGGTGTCTCCGTTTCGAATGGCCGCGGCGTCTTCCGCCGGCTGCCGTTGGTGTAACGCTACTAGTATACCCGCAACCTTTGGCGATACCGAACTTTCCGGTAAGCGTTATGTTTCCACCAAGGTGAGGCCATTCTCTAAGGGGTGGGCGATACAGGTGTAAGATATGCGACAGATTAGTGAGCGCTGTTTTTTCCTTGAGGAGGGCGATACGTATGGACCTTCGCATCAAGAAAACCTATCGGGCCCTGTTCGAGGCCTTTACCGAGCTGCTCGAAGAGCATCGGTTTGAGGACGTGACGGTCGCTATGCTGTGCGACCGCGCCATGATTCGTCGCACGACGTTCTACAAGCACTTCCGCGACAAAAACGATTACTTCGCATTCTATATCGATGAGCTCATGTCGGGCCTGCCGCAAAAGCGGACCGGTAAGGGGGGCGCGGCACCGGCCGACGACGTGCGCGTGCTCCGTCATGAGGTGTTCGCCGACGCCATGGATATGATTCTGGCGCATGATCAGCTCATGGATAACATCCTAGAGAGCAGCATGTCGGGCATGCTGACCAGCATGATTTGCGACCGCATTGCCCACTCCATCCGCGAGCGCGTAATGAGCACACTTGACGAAGACGCATTGGCCCCCGTGTCGCTCGAGACAACATCGGAGTTTATCGCTGGCGGCATTATTCGACTGTTCACAAAATGGTGGGAATCGGGTCACGATCTTGAGCGTCGGCCCGAGATCGCCGACGTGGTCGATGCACTGTTCGAACGAACCATGACACCGGTGAATCACTAAAAGTGGCGGAGAGAGGGGGATTCGAACCCCCGGAACGCTCTCGCGCTCAACGGTTTTCAAGACCGCCGCATTCAACCGCTCTGCCATCTCTCCGTGAGTCGTAATGATAGCATCGTTTTGAATTTGCAACAGGGAAGGCGAACGATGACGATCACCGAAATCGACGAGAAGTTCATGCGCGAGGCGCTGGCTGAGGCGCGCGCTGCCGCGGCGGTGGGCGAGGTGCCCATTGGTGCCGTGGTGGTGTGCGCGGGCGAGATCGTCGCGCGGGCGCACAATCGTCGCGAGCTTGATCAAGACCCTTCGGCGCATGCCGAGTTTGCGGCCGTGTGCGCTGCCGCTCAGGCGCTCGGCCGTTGGCGCCTTTCCGACTGCACCGTTTATGTGACGCTCGAGCCCTGCTGCATGTGCGCGGGCCTTATGGTCAACGCGCGCGTGGGGCGATGCGTGTATGGCGCGGCCGATGCCAAGGCGGGCGCGCTGGGTTCGCTATACGACCTCAATGCCGATTCGCGTCTGAATCATCGCTTTAATGTGACGGCCGGCGTGCTGGCAGACGAGTGCCGTGAAGTGCTGAGCAGCTATTTTGCCGGTTTGCGCGGCGCGGATGGTTGCGGCTGCGGGTCCGATCTTGAGGCACACGCCGCTCACGCCGCGGCGCTGGCTGATGCCGACGAGGTTGCTAGCGCGGCGGTCGACTTTGGCCCCGTGCAGCGCCGACCGCGTCGCGTGTTGTTGGCAATCGACTCCTTTAAGGGCAGCGTGTCGAGCGCGCAGGCGGAGTCGGCGGTTGCCGAGGGCGTGCGCCACGTGTGGCCCGATGCCGAGATGAGCACGCTGCCGTTGGCGGACGGCGGCGAGGGAACACTCGACGCCGTCGCCGCGTGCGGCGGTGAGGTCGTTGCGCGTGAGGTCACAGGCCCTCTGGGCAATCGCGTGCCTGCCCGAATGCTGATGGATGCCGAGCGCGCGTCTGCGGTCATCGAGATGGCCGAGGCCGCGGGCATTGGGTATTCGCCTTGCACGGAGTCGGCGGCACTGGCTGCTACGACCTATGGCGTGGGCGAGCTCATGCTCCGCGCGGTTCACGCGGGGGCGAAGACGCTATATATAGGACTGGGCGGCAGTGCCACCAACGACGGCGGCGCCGGCATGCTGCAGGCATTGGGCGCCCGTCTTGTCGATGATCATGGCTGCGATATCGCGCCGGGGCTCGCGGGCTTTGAGCGAGTGGCCGGTGTTGATCTGGTGCCGGCGGTGCGGGCACTGGATGGCGTGCGTGTCGTCGTGCTTTCCGATGTCGAGAATCCGCTTGTGGGACGTCGTGGCGCGCTGGCGGTGTTCGGCGGGCAGAAGGGCCTGCCGACGGATGATGCCCGGGCGCTGAGCAGGTATGACAGCTGGATGGTCGGCTACGGTCGTCTGCTCGATACGGCGATTGCCGAGGCTCGGGCTCAAGGGTTGCTGCGTGCGTCCGAGGGCGCGCGGACGTTTGGTTCGGTACTCGGCGTGCCGGGCGCGGGCGCTGCCGGTGGGCTGGGGGCTGCCTTGCTGGCACTCGGCGCCGAGTTGCGCTCGGGCGTGGAGACGGTGCTCGACCTCGTGGGGTTTGACGAGCGCGTGCGCGATGTCGACCTGGTCATAACGGGTGAGGGCAACATGGACGAGCAGTCTGCTGCCGGCAAGGCTCCGGTGGGCGTGGCCCGCCGTGCCAAGCGCTATGGCAAGCCGGTGGCTGCTGTCGTGGGCGGCCGCGCTGACAACCTGAACGCGGTGTACGAGCAAGGCATCGACTTGGTATTGCCGATCTGCCGAAAGCCCATGCCCCTCGACCAGGCGCTCGGTGTGCAAGAGGCCACAACCAACCTCATCTGCGCCGGCGAAGCCGCCGCCCAAGCCTACGACCTCGCCCGCCTCTAAAACCATCTCCCCATAAGTTGCGGTGAAATAGTTCCTGTTTTTGCGGCTTGAGCAGCCAAACAGGAGCTATTCCACCGCAACTTCGAGAATGGCCATCCGAAGCTGGCTGGCTTGAGCCTCGAATCGGAGCGTTCGCCACAAAAGGCGGCTATCTACTACGTTTAACCGGGCATCCTCGACCATCTCGGAATTTGCGAAAATAAAACCGCAGGTAGACAGCTTGCTGATTATCGAAAAAGCTGGCTATGGTCGACCCCTACGGCCTAAACGTAGTAGATAGGCCCTTTTCGTGGCGCAACACCAGACCAGTCTTTTTGGGACGGGGCTATTTTGACTGCTTTTGCCAATCTGGTCGTCCGGGTAGTCAAAAGTAGTCAAAATAGCCCCGCCTCAAATTAGCTATCTTGCCGTGGCGGGCGGGAGCGGGTAAGATATACCGAGCGCCTAGCGCGTTCGATGGGTTCGGATGACGACATGTTCCGAATCTGGTC
>CAKUGH010000096.1 GCA_934654605.1 uncultured Collinsella sp.
TCGACGGCAGCCCAAGTTGTAGCTAGCTGGGCAGCGCCGTTATACGGTTTAAGGGGTCAACGCCTTAGCGGCGGCGACCCCTTCTGTTACGCTTCGAGCGCTGCTTAAGTGCCTCGGAAAGTCCGATGAGCGCCGTGAAGAACGAGACCAAGGCGGTCAGAAGTCTCACGAAATCAATCAAATCGGTCATGGGCATCACCTCCCATCAAATGGAGGGCGCTGCCCGGCACATGGAACTGCCGTCAACGATACCGATTCTATCAAAACTCAGTTATATATACGAATGTATGTTCGTATTCTAGGAAAACCAGGGCAATTTGGCAAAAGGACTGTCCCTTTGTCGCACTGGCGTTCTTGTCGTCGAATCCCCACCTACATTTTTCGAGTTGCGCGGTCGCACTGGTGATTCTATGAAAGCGCCACTGAAGCTATTTGAAAGTTTTTGTCTTTATTTGAGCGCAATCATGCCTATCTGCGCACATATCCCACGGAATCAAACACCAAAACAGGCATAAAACATCCCGGGGCCACACCTTTAGCCTCCGAGCGGCTTCCAGCAGACCGCGCAACTCGATTTTTGTTGGTGGCGACAAAGCACAACCGACTCAACGCCCAAATCGGTACCCTCATGTGACAAAGGAACTGCCCCTTTGTCACGTTATTCGATGACGGTGCGGGAGTTTTGCTTGCGCATGGTGGCAAGCATGTGTTTGGGGACGGCATGGGCCATGCAGCTGCCGATGGTCGCGCTCGCGGCAGCCTTGGCCGCGTCACTGCCATTCTTGGTCGCGTAGCTGTGGCGGAAGCGTTTGAGCATGGCGATGTCGTTGCCGCCGTCGCCGTAGACCGCGACCTCGTCCTCGGCGATACCGTAGTAGCCCGCTAGCCAGGCAACACTCTCGCCCTTGTTGCACGCCACGTCGGTAATCTCGAACATCACCGGGTCGAACGGCGCGTTGACCACGCGGTCCGAGCGCTCGGCAAGGTACGCCTTAAGGTCGCGCTCCAGCTCGGGCGAGGTCACGCGGCAGTTAATCTTGCAAACGTCGTGGCGCAGAATGTCGCCGATCGACTGGTCAAAATACTGCTCCTCGTGATAGCCACCACGCGCACGCATGCCGCGCATCACGATGCGCTTGATGGGGCTGTCCTTCTTAAAACCCGCCTGATGCATCTCGAACGAACCGCTCGAAAACATGCCGTCGGGCGTGGAGCAATCAAAGCAAATGTCTGGGAACGCCTTGAGCAGCTCCTCGGTAATCTGAGGGTCGATGGTCCAGGTCTTAAGCACCTCACCATGGCTGCCGCGCACGATGGATCCGTTAGAGCAGCAGGCGTCGAGTGCCAGCCCCGTAAAGCCATGCTCGCCGATCGGCAACGTCGAGCGGCCCGTCGCGGGAACCACGTGCAGCCCGGCCTCGGTCAACTCGCGAATGGCGCGGCGGATGGTTCCGTCGGCCTCGTGCAGGGCGTTAAGCAGCGTTCCGTCTAAGTCACTCGCGAACATCTTGATCATGGGCATGTCTCTCCTTCGTCTGCACGATATTGTAGACGAGAGTGGACGCGCCCCAAGAGAGACGCGCCCATCAGACGAAAGATAGCGCTACACCGCGGCGGGGCCGTGTTCGCCGGTACGGATGCGGATAACATCCTCGACCGGCTCGACCCAAATCTTGCCGTCGCCGACGGCACCGGTGCGAGCGGCGCTGCAGATAATGTCAACGATACCGTCGACATGCTCGTCGGCGCAGATGAGGGTGAACTGCACCTTGGGGATCGTGTTGACGAGCAGCTCGTTGCCGCGCACGTATTCCTTCCAGCCATGCTGCGCGCCGCAGCCCTGCACCTGGTTGATAGTCATGCCGCGAACATCAGCAGCAAACAGTGCGTCCTTAAGAACCTCAAGCTTCTCAGCACGAACGATCGCCGTAATCTTCTTCATAATGAATTCCTCTCTTAAATAAAAGAAATGAATTGTCCTTCACATGGCACGGGTTTCCCAAGTGCCACAAACCAACCCCGCAAATCAAAAAAGTGCAACTAACAGGTCTTGACGGGTTTCCCAGGTGTCACAGATTGCCGTGAAAGAGGAGCGAAGCGTACTTAGGTACGTGAGCGACGATTGAACGGCAAGGTGCGGTGCCTGGGGAAGCCGTCAGTCGAGTCCGGAGAAGGAAGGGTAGGCGCTTTCGCCGTGCTGACTCGCGTCTAGACCCAGCGCCTCGTCGGCCTCGTCCACGCGCAGGCTGCCGTGGAAGAGCGCCTTGACCACCGCGGCGATCACCAGGTCGAGCACCAGCACGATGACGACTGTCACCACAATGCCCAAAATCTGCGAGATGAGCAGCGACACATCGCCCGTGTAGAACAGGCCGCCCTTACCGGTCCACGAGAGCTCCGGCACGCAGAACAGGCCCGTGAGCACGCCGCCCAAAATGCCGCCGATACCGTGGCAGCCAAACGCGTCGAGCGCGTCGTCATAGCCAAACTTGGCCTTGAGATGACTGATAGCCAAGTAGCAGACGGGCGAGACGATCAGGCCCATGACCAGCGCCGCCCACGGCTCGACAAAGCCCGCGCCCGGCGTGACCACCACGAGACCCGCAACCAAACCGGTGCTGGCACCCACCAGCGTGGGGCGACCGGTGTGCACGCGCTCGACGGCAAGCCACGAGACCATGCCCGCCGCGCTGGCCGTCACGGTGTTGAGGATGGCAAGCGCCGCCACGGCGTCGGCCTTGAACTCGCTGCCGCCGTTAAATCCAAACCAGCCAAACCAAAGCAGACCGGCACCCAGCGCCACAAACGGCACGTTATGCGGGCGATAGCTCACCATGCCAAAACCGCGACGACGGCCAAGCATCAGGCAGAGAATCAGGCCTGTCAGACCGGACGAGATATGCACCACGTCGCCGCCGGCAAAGTCGAGCGCGCCGATGATGTCACCGATAAAGGAGCCCTCGCCGCCCCACACCATGTGGGCGAGCGGCGCGTAGACCACGAGCAGCCAAATGCCCAGGAAGGCCATCATGGCGCCAAACTTAACGCGCCCGGCCAGGCTGCCCGTGACGATGGCGGCCGTAATCATGGCAAACGCCATCTGGAAGGCGATGTTGATGATCTCCGGGTAGACGGCACCGTCCGTTGCGGTGCCCTCGGCAGCCTGCAGCACCTGGTTGAGCACCGGCAGGCACAGCAGCTGGTCAAAGCCTCCAATAAACGGATTGGAACCGTCGCCGCCGTAGGCCAGCGACCAGCCGGCCACAATCCACAGCACGCCCACCAAGCCAATGACGCCAAAGCACATGAGCATGGTGTTGATGACATTTTTGCGCCTAGACAGACCGCCGTAGAAAAACGCCAGGCCCGGTGTCATTAAAAACACGAGCATGGTGCAGATGAGCATAAACGTTGTCGATCCCGTATCGTACATTCGCTCCCCCTTGGTCGCATGAACGTTGTCGGCGCTCATGATGCGGCCGAGGGGCAACTGGTGTAGACCAGATACGGCGTTGTTAAACGCTGCGTTGTCGAATGGAAACGGTGCCGCAATCTTGGAAACGGCGCGGCAACGGACGCGAAACGAACGGGAAACG
>CAKUGH010000097.1 GCA_934654605.1 uncultured Collinsella sp.
CGCTACTCAGCCATCTGAGCCTGGACGGCGGTGATGGCCACGACACCCACGATGTCGTCGGCAGAGCAGCCGCGCGACAGGTCGTTGACCGGCTTGGCAATGCCCTGCAGGATGGGGCCGTAGGCGTCGGCACCGGCGAAGCGCTGGACCAGCTTGTAGCCGATGTTGCCGGCCTCGAGGTCGGGGAACACGAGCACGTTGGCCTTGCCGGCGACAGAGGAGCCGGGGGCCTTGAGCTGGGCGACGGTGGGGACGATGGCGGCGTCGAGCTGCAGGTCGCCGTCGATGGCGAGCTCGGGAGCCTTCTCCTGGCAGAACTTCACGGCCTCCTGGACCTTCTTGGCGACCTCGCCGCCGGCGGAGCCCATGGTGGAGTAGGAGAGCATGGCCACGTGCGGCTCGACGTTGCCCATGAAGGTGGACCAGGAGTGGGCAGAGGCGATGGCGATCTCGGAGAGCTCGTCAGAGGACGGGTTGATGTTAAGGCCGCAGTCGGCAAAGATCAGCGTGCCGTCGGTGCCAAACTGCGGGGTGTCGGTGCACATCACGAAGAAGGCCGAGACCAGCTTGGTGCCCGGGGCGGTCTTGAGGATCTGCAGCGCGGGGCGCAGGGTGTCGGCGGTGGAGTGGCAGGCGCCGGAGACCAGGCCGTCGGCATCGCCCATCTTGACCATCATGGTGCCAAAGTAGGTGGCATCCATCACCTGGGCGCGAGCCTGCTCGATGGTGACGCCCTTCTTGGCGCGGAGCTCGGCAAACTTCTGTGCGTACTCCTCGTGCTTCTCGGCGTTGCGCGGGTCGATAACGGTGGCGCCGGGGACGTTGATCTCGTCGGGGTTGCCAAGGATGACGATCTTGGCCAGACCCTCCTCGATGATCTTGGTGGCCGCGACGATGGTGCGCGGGTCCTCGCCCTCGGGCAGGACGATGGTCTTAAGGTCGGCCTTGGCGGCAGACTTCATACGGTTTAGGAAATCGCTCATGTTACTCCTTACAAGCGTTCCGCTAAGCTCCAGGCACCCGGCTGTTCACGAATAAACCCGCTGCTAGCGGGTTTACCTTTCAATTATGTTCGCCGCGGTGCTTGAGCTTTCCTTGTGTGGCAAGCTCATTATAGGACGCATTAGCGCTATAATCGCTCTGATAAATATGTCTCGACGTATGTTCGAGAAAAAGCCCAGTTAAAAAGCGTGTGGCTTTTGACAAGGAGTATCGATGCAGATTACCTCAGGCCTGCCTGAAGGCTTTAATGCCGGTGCGTACGACATGATTGTCGTCGGTGCCGGTTATGCCGGTGCCGTTTGCGCCCGCCGTCTTGCCGAGACCATCGGCTATCGCGTTGCCGTTCTGGAGCGCCGTAGCCACATCGCGGGCAATGCCTTCGACTGCACTGACGAGGCCGGAATCCTGGTTCACGAGTATGGTCCGCACATCTACCACACCTTTAACGAGCGCGTGCACAACTTCCTGTCGCGCTTTACCAAGTGGTCGGACTACCAGCACAAGGTGCTCGCCAACATCAACGGAACCCTCATGCCCGTCCCCTTCAACCATGCGAGCCTCAAGCTTGCCTTTGGTGACGAGCGCGGCGAGGAGCTGTACCAAAAGCTCGTGGAGACCTTTGGCAAGGACGTCAAGGTGCCCATTATGGAGCTGCGCAAGAAGAACGACCCGGATCTTGCCGAGGTCGCCGATTACGTCTATGAGAACGTCTTTTTGCACTACACCATGAAACAGTGGGGCCAGACGCCCGACCAGATCGACCCCTCGATCACTGGCCGCGTTCCCGTCTTTGTGGGCGATGACGACCGCTACTTCCCGCAAGCTCCCTTCCAGGGCATGCCGCAGGACGGCTACACCGCGCTGTTCGAGCACATGCTCGATCATGACTTGATCGACGTGTTCTGTGACGTTGATGCTCGCGACCTCTTTGAGATCGACGAGACCACCGTCAAGGTCGACGGCAAGGTCTACGGCGGCGAGATCGTCTACACCGGTCCGCTCGATGAGCTGTTCAACCTCGACCTGGGTGCTTTGCCGTACCGCACGCTCGATATGAAGTTCGAGACACTCGATATGGATCAGTTCCAGCCCGTGGGCACCGTTAACTACACCACGAGCGAGGACTACACGCGCATTACCGAGTTCAAGAACATGACCGGTCAGGTCCTGCCCGGCAAGACCACCATCATGAAGGAATACTCCAAGGCTTATACGCCCGGCTCGGGCGAGACGCCGTACTACGCCATTCTTGAGCCCGAGAACCGCGAGCTCTATGAGCGCTATCTTGAGCGCGTCCAAAACCTGACGAACTTCCACCCGGTGGGTCGTCTGGCCGAGTATCGCTACTACGACATGGACGCCGTGACCAATTCTGCCCTCGATCTTTCGGATGAGATTATCGCCTGCCATGCATAAAGTCATAACATTCGGTATTCCCTCGTATAACGCCGCCAAGGACATGGACCATTGCATCACCTCCATCCTGGAGGGGAGCAATTACGCCACCGATATCGAGATTATCGTGGTTGACGACGGCTCCAAGGACGAGACGGCGGCCAAGGCGGACGAGTGGGAGGCCCGCTATCCCGGCATTATCCGCGCGGTGCACCAGGAGAACGGTGGCCACGGTATTGCTGTCCTTTCGGGTCTGCGCGAGGCGCAGGGTACGTACTACAAGGTCGTCGATTCGGACGACTGGCTCGACGGCGCGGCGCTTTCGACCATGCTGTCGATCCTGCGCGGCTTTGAGGAGCGCGATCAGCGTGTCGACCTGTTTATCTCCAACTATGTGTATGAGAAGGTCTACGAGGGCACGCATACCGCTATTGGCTACAAGTTTGCCCTGCCGCGCAAAAAGATTTTCACCTGGGATCAGATCGGGCACTTCCGTCTGGACCAGAATCTGCTTATGCACAGCCTGTGCTATCGCACGGACGTGCTGCGCGAGTCCAACCTGCCTATGCCGCCGCACACCTTCTACGTGGATAACATCTACGCCTATGTGCCGCTGCCGCGCTGCAAGACCATGTACTACGCTGACATCGACCTCTACCGCTACTTCATTGGCCGTGAGGGCCAGAGCGTCAACGAGGCTACGATGGTCAAGCGCCTGGACCAGCAGTTCCGCGTTACGCGCATCATGATGGAGTCGTTCCACCTGTACCAAGACGTTGAGTCCTCGCGTCTGCGTTCGTACATGATGGGTTATTTCACCATGATGATGGCGATCTGTTCGGTGCTCACCAAGCTTTCCGAGGAAGAATGCGCCGATGAGCGCCTAAAGACGCTGTGGAATGATCTGAAGGCTTACGACGAGCGCATGTATCGTCGCGCACGTTATGGTGTGGTGGGCTTCTTTACCAATCTGCACGGACGGGCCGGAGACAAAACCACACTCGGCCTATACCGTCTTGCCTCAAAGATCTTCAAATTCAACTAGC
>CAKUGH010000098.1 GCA_934654605.1 uncultured Collinsella sp.
TGGCAGTCGCCGTTGGGATGGGCCGAGATGGCCCAGCACTCACCGATGGGACCCTCGGGAATGTCGTAGCCAAACACGGTCTCCAGCTGGCGGCCGCCCCAAATCTTCTCGTGGAAGATCGGCGTGAGTTTAATCAAATCGGACATGTGCATACCCCCATCAGGTTGTGCGGGCGCCGTGCAAAACAGCTCAAAGCGAGCGCCCGCAGGATTACAAACTTAAGCCAACGTCACGTTGTGCAGCTCAAAACGGTCGCCGACGTTGCGCGAAATCGAGTACTCAAACGCGGCGCCGCTGTCCAAAAAGCCAATCTGGTTGAGCTCGAGCAGGGGAGAGCCGGGCTTGGTGTTCAGACGCTCGGCCTCTTCTTCGGTTGCCGCTACAGCGCGGATGGTGCGGTGGAAGCTCGAGATCTTAAGCCCGCATTGCTCGCGGATATAGCTGTAGACCGACGCGTACAGGTCCTTTTTCTTAAGACCCGGAATCAGCTCGAGCGGCATATAGGTGTACTCGATAACGATGGGCAGGCCATCGACCTCGCGTACGCGCACGATGTGATAGGCAAAGTCGTCTTCTGCCATTCCCAGCTGGGTCGCAACCTCGGCCGGCGGATTGACGATCGAGAAATCGTAGACCACCGAGGCCACCTTCTCGCCGCGATGCTCGTAGGAAAAGCCCTGAGCGCGGTCGTTTCTGCCTTGGAAAAACGCTTTGCCGGGAAGCCCCGCGGTGTCTTTGACGTAGGTACCCGATCCGCGACGGCTCGTGACCAAGCCTTCCTCGGTGATCTGCTCAATTGCTCGTTTGACGGTGATTTTGGAAACGCCATACAGCTCGCAGAACTCAACGACGGTAGGCAGTTTGTCGCCTGGTTTAAGGGCGCCATCCTCGATACTGCGACGAATATCCGCTGCTATTGACTCATATTTGGGAATCATGGAACCTCCTTTCCAGCTCGATTGGATATGAAAAGAAAGTATAGTCAATACATAAGCATCCCTATTGCGTTTTGAAAAGTTCGAGAAAGGTTTAATTAAAAAACGCTTCTCTTTAAAAACTAGAGCGCTCTAAATGAATATGCATTCGAATAATGTGGTATTGAGCAAATTGATCGACTCGAGGATGGGGTTGAGCCGTTTTACCGCCCAACGAGCCAAATTCCATGCCCTGCGTTTTCACAGGTAAAACCTGCCAAAACAAACCTGTCCCTTTTTGGCAGGTTTGTGCCTTGGGAGCGGTACCATACAGGCAATGTTTAAACGAGAAAGGTGGGCTCCCATGGAACCTAAGCAGTATTACATCGGCATTGACGTCGGCGGCACTTCGGTTAAGGAGGGCCTGTTCGACGAGGACGGCAACCTGCTGGCCAAGGCCAGCGTGCCCACGCCTCCCATCGTTGACGCCGCGGGCTTTGCCGCGGTGACCGAGGCTATCGACCAGGTGGTCGCCAAGGCCCAGATTCCGCGCGCCTTTGTGGCGGGCATTGGTCTGGCCGTTCCGTGTCCCATCCCGGCATCGGGCGATGCCAAGGTCAAGGCCAACATTGCTATTAACCTGCCCGAGCTAAGAGTCGCCATTCAGAAGCACTGCCCCGACGCGGTCGTGAAGTACGAGAACGATGCTAACGCCGCTGCCATGGGTGAGGCTTGGCTCGGTTCCGCCAAGGGCGTGCAGAACGTGGTGATGGTCACCATCGGTACCGGCGTGGGCGGCGGCGTCATCGTCAACGGCGACGTGGTGTCGGGCGTTGTGGGCGCCGGCGGCGAGATTGGCCACATGTGCCTGAACCCGGCTGAGGAGCGCACCTGCGGCTGCGGCGGTCATGGCCACCTGGAGCAGTATTCCAGCGCCACCGGCGTGGTGAGCAATTACCTGGCCGAGTGCGAGAAGGCGGGCGTCGAGCCCATCGAGCTCACCGGGCCATCTGACTCCAAGGACGTGTTCCAGGCCTGCCGCGAGGGCGACAAGCTTGCGCTGGCAGCTGCCGATACCATGGCCGACTATCTCGGCCGTGCCCTGGCGCTTATTGCCAACGTGGTCGATCCCGAGATGTTCCTGATTGGTGGCGGCGCGTCCGCTTCGGCTGATGTCTACCTCGACAAGGTCCGCGAGCACTTTAAGCAGTACGCGCTCTCTGCCTCGCGCGAGACGCCCATTAAGGTCGCTTCGCTCGGCAACGACGCCGGCATCATCGGCGCCGCCTACGTAGCCCTGCGCGCCGCCGGCAAATAGCTGGTGCAAGGGGGTCAGGTTACTTTGCACCAACATGGTGCAAAGGTGACAGACTCGGCCCCCAGGCTTGCCCCAAATTGCGCCGCGGCCCTTCTGTCTGCGAAGGCTCGGCGCCAGCGTGCTACCATAGCTACGTCCAAGTACACATATCAAGTGGAGGATATCCATGGCAAACGTTCTTGTCTTTGGTCACCAGAACCCCGATAACGACGCCATCATGAGCGCCGTCGTCCTGTCCCAGCTGCTCAACCAGGTTGAGTATGCCGGCAACACCTACGAGGCCTGCGCTCTGGGCCAGCTTCCGGCTGAGTCCGCCAAGCTGCTCGCCGACGCCGGCATTGCCGAGCCCCGCGTGATCGAGTCCGTCGAGGCCGGTCAGCTCGTCGTCCTCACCGACCACAACGAGTCCGCCCAGTCCGTTGCCGGTCTTAAGGACGCCACGGTCTTTGGTGTCGTCGATCATCACCGCATCGGCGACTTCGAGACCGCCGGCCCGCTGCACTACATCTGCCTGCCCTGGGGCTCCAGCTGCACCATCGTCACCAAGCTCGCCGGCGTGCTCGGCGTTGAGCTTTCCGACGTCCAGGCTAAGCTGCTGCTCTCGGCCATGATGACCGACACGCTCATGCTCAAGAGCCCCACCACCACCGATGTCGACCGCGCCGTCGCCGCCAAGCTCGGCGAGCAGGTGGGCGTCGACCCGGTCAAGTTTGGCATGGAGGTCTTCCTCACCCGTCCGTCCGGCTCCTTCAC
>CAKUGH010000099.1 GCA_934654605.1 uncultured Collinsella sp.
GTGTCCCCTTCCTTTCAAGAAAGGGAAGAGGCGGGGCATGCCCCGCCTCTTACACCACATCTCTGCGCGCTACCAAATCTGGGGCAGTCTGGAATGCGTTTTGAGCTGTTTTGTGATGGAAATGGGGCTCTGATGGGTGCTCAGAAGGAGAAATAAGCCGATTGTGCCGCTCCGGGACGACCAAATGGAGCGAAATGGCGCCATTTGAGCTCGATTCGGTTCGCAGATTTATACGTATCTGAACTAACTGTCCACCCCGGCCTGGCGGCTGCCGATTCGGTGCGGTTTGAGACCACTATTCGGCCCCATCGTGACCGGTGGTACTCTTGTATCCGTTTGAAATCGAGCGAAGGAGTGCCGCTATGGAGCAATCGAGCCTGTTTGGTGACGGCGTGGACATCGATACCGAAACGCCCGCGAGCGCGGATGCCGCTGCACCGACCGATGCCCGCGCCAAGGCGGCGGCGCGCGCGGCCGAGCTTCGCCATGAGCTCGACTACCATGCCTACCGCTACTACATGCTCGATGCGCCCGAGATCACGGATGCCGCTTTCGACAAAATGCTCGTTGAGCTGCAGGAAATCGAGGCTACCTACCCTGACCTTGTGACGCCCGACAGCTATACCCAGCGCGTGGGCGGCTACGTGAGCGAGCAATTTACGCCGGTCACGCACATGGCGCGTATGTATTCCATGGACGACGCCATGGATCTTGATGAGCTTGACGCGTGGCTCCAGCGCACCGAGGATGCACTCGGCGCCGGCAGCGTCACCTATACCTGCGAGCTCAAGATCGATGGCCTGGGCGTGGCGCTTGCCTACCAGAACGGCACCTTCGTGCGCGCGGCTACGCGCGGCGACGGCACCACGGGCGAGGATGTGTCGCTCAACGTGCGCACCATCAAGGACGTGCCCATGCACCTGTCCGAGCCGGCGCTCGCCCACATGGGCGCCGATCGCGAGCGTACCATCGAGGTGCGCGGCGAGGTCTACATGCCCAAGGGCAGCTTTGTGCGCCTGAACGATGAGGCCGATGCCGAGGGCCGCGATCCCTTCGCCAACCCGCGCAACGCCGCCGCCGGATCCTTGCGTCAGAAGGATCCTAAGGTCACGGCGCGCCGCGACCTCGCCACCTTTATCTACGCCATCGCCGATACCGACCCGCTGCACGTCCATAGCCAGCGCGAGTTCCTTGACTGGCTGCGTAGCGCCGGCTTTAGCGTCAACCCCAACGTGGCCCGCTGCGCCACGCCGGCCGAGGTCCACGAGTTCTGTGCCCAGGCGCTTGAGCATCGCGGCGACCTGGACTACGACATCGACGGCGTGGTCGTAAAGGTCGACAGCTTCCAGCAGCAGCTCGACCTGGGCTTTACCGCTCGCGCGCCGCGCTGGGCCATTGCCTTTAAGTTCCCGCCTGAGGAAAAGCAGACCGTCCTGCGCGAGATTCGCATCCAGGTGGGCCGCACCGGCGTACTCACGCCGGTCGCTGAGTTCGACCCGGTGACGGTCGCCGGCTCCACCATCGCGCGCGCCACGCTGCACAACATCGACGAGATCCGCCGCAAAAACGTGCGCGAGGGCGACACTATCATCGTGCACAAGGCGGGCGACGTGATCCCCGAGGTCGTGGGTCCCGTGCTCGACAAGCGCCCGGCCGATTCGGTCGACTGGCAGATGCCCGAGGTTTGCCCCGTGTGCGGCAGCCCCGTGGTCCACGAGGACGGCGAGGTGGCCTACCGCTGCGTGTCCATCGACTGCCCCGCACAGCTCAAGGAGCGCCTGCTCCATTGGGTGAACCGTGGCTGCATGGACGTGGACGGCCTGGGCGACGAGATTGTTGACAAGATGATCGCCGCTGGCCTGATCCACGACGTCGCGGACTTCTACCAGCTCACGGTCGACGACATCGCCGGCCTGGACACGGGACGCACCTACGCCAGCTCCAACAGCAAAAAGGGTGTCAAGAAGGGCGACCCCATTCCGGTGGGCCTCAAGACGGCCGAGAAAATCATCGCCGAGCTCAACAAGTCCAAGAGCCAGCCGCTCGGTCGCGTGCTGTTTGCCCTGGGCATCCGCCACGTGGGCAAGAGCGTGGGCGAGGTCATTGCCGAGCGATTCCTGTCGATTGACAAGCTCATCTTGGCGAGCGAAGAGGACATCGCCGAGTGCGAGGGCATCGGTCCCAAGATTGCGGCGAGCGTCAAGCAGTTCCTGGCCGTGCCCGAAAACCTTGCCGTGCTGGAGCGCCTGCGCCAGGCGGGTCTGTCGCTCGAGGTCGACTTGGGCGCCGCGCATGCACAAGCCGCAGCCGACGCTGGCGTGGCAAGTGAGCTCGCCGACGCACAGCCGCTCGCGGGTCTGACCTTCGTGCTCACCGGCACGCTCGTCAACCGCACGCGCGACGAGGCGGGCGCGGCGCTCAAGGTGCTCGGCGCCAAGGTTTCGGGCAGTGTGTCAAAGAAGACGAGCTATCTGGTCGCCGGCCCCAAAGCGGGCTCCAAGCTCACCAAGGCCGAGCAGCTTGGCGTGCCCGTGCTGGACGAGGACGCACTCGAGCAGATCCTCGCTACTGGCGAGGTGCCCCAGGTTTAAGGCGTTGATAGGCAAATAGAAGAACCGCCCGGAGAGCTTAACGCTTTCCGGGCGGTTCTTATTTGGACGGGGTAACTGGTACCGTGATCTGCGTCACGTAGGTCGCCGGGTCGTCGCTGATGATGTCGTCGATGAGGGCGATCTCGCGTGAGGGGCCGGCGGGGGACAGCCCGTGCTCGTGCATGTAATCGAGTAAGCGCTCGTAGTGCGGGGCCGCCTGCCCGTGCGTGCCACGGAAGCTGACGGTCAGGCAGCGCGCGGCGGGACGTACCTCGACGTCCCCCAGGTAGTCGTCCGTGTCATCCAGCAGCAGAAAGACCTCGTCGTAGCCATCAAAGTCACCGGTGGCAATGCGCTCGGGCGCGATGCCCACACCCAGATT
>CAKUGH010000100.1 GCA_934654605.1 uncultured Collinsella sp.
CGGGTCGTTAGCTCAGTTGGTAGAGCAGGGGACTCTTAATCCCAAGGTCCAGGGTTCGACCCCCTGACGGCCCACCACACGATATCTCCTCTAAAGTCCGTCACAACGGACTTTAGCTTTGGGTCGTTAGCTCAGTTGGTAGAGCAGGGGACTCTTAATCCCAAGGTCCAGGGTTCGACCCCCTGACGGCCCACCAAAGCATGTTAAGACGGTCAACGAAAGTTGGCCGTCTTTTTTGTTGACCTCACATGGGGTCGAACCCGAAAGGGCGCGAAGCTGAGGAAATGCGTAAGCATTTACCAGCGCAGCGCGCAAGGCGCGAAGTACCGCAGCGGCCGCCTGCGAAGCAGGCTGACCCCCTGACGGCCAACCAAAGCAACCCGGTATATTTACAAATTGAGTCTGCCCTGTGGATCGGTGAAGCCGTCCGTACCCTCTTTGAGCTTCTTCTCGTCTGCCTTCACGCGGCGCTCGAGTTTTTTCGTGTCCTCGGCAGGCGGCAGATTCTCGGGGACAATTCCGCGGTCGAGGAGACTGCCGCGCACACTTGTGTTGTTCTCGATGTGCTCTTGCTTGATCTGGTCTAGACCGTACAGGTCGTGCTCCTCGGCGTTGAAGGCTGTCATCGAGTTCGTGAGGTCTTTTGCTTTGATGAGAACATCGGCTAGCTTGTCCGCCAATGCCGCGCTCTTGGGCACGCCAAGCTGCTGCTTCATTTCCGCCGTGCTTTTGCCGCCGAATAACGCCTCGTCGCCCTTCGACTTGATGATCGCGAATCCTTTGGAGTCCACGCCGCGCTTGAACGCGATGCCCGAGAGCTGTTTCTCTGAATCGGATAGCGAGTGGCGCGCCTGCAATCGCTGAATCTCGGCGAAGCGTTGCTCTATGAGCTCCTGACGACGTGTCTGTACGGCAAAGTAAGCCTGGGCGAGTGCGATCTCCGGCTTGTTCGGGTCTCCGTTCTGGGCGATTAAATAGCACGCATAGCGAGTCAGTTTATAGTCTTTGACGGCCTTTTGACCTATTCCGGTTGGGACTATTTTGCTGGTCTCAGCAAAATAGGAAACAACTGGCATTTCGTTGACTTCACACGATGCCATAGCCCTCTTTATCGCAGTCTCAAAATTTCGCCATTGGGTGTAACCGAGGGGTTCCATTAAATCGCGCGCAAGCCAATACTCGACGCCGTTCTCCTCATGGGCGTAGCTATCAAGTTTTACACGCCACTTCTCGATATCTCTTCTGTCCATATCTCTTCCTTTCTGCTCGTTTGTCTACGCGGACTTTGTCGACTCTGTATTCAGAATGAGAATACTCGCCCGTGCGGACAAGAATGGGCCCCGTGTCGCTTCGAGCTCACGGGACCCATCAATATCGAGAAGTTGTGTTCTGTTCTAGATAGGTGCCAGCTTAGTCGGCTCGATAGTGTGATCCGAGGCTTTCGGTTCGCTTGCGCATGGTTTTGGCCATCTCTGTTGCCAGCAGCAGCTGCGATTGTAGACGCGCGAGGGCTGCGATTTCGCTGTCTTGAGCGTTATGCAGGCTCAAAGACGTTGTTTCGGCACTCAAGCTCTCTAGCTCTTGTAGTGCCGCGGAAAGGCCCGTCTCGGTGCGGTTGATCATGCAGTAGGTGCTCATCGTGCGTTTGAGGCTGCGTGTCAGGCGCTCTGCATCTGCCTTGGCGAGGCCGCGCTGGGGGAGGGCGATATCTGTCTTCAGGAGCGTCTCAGGGGCGTCCTGTGCCGCCTGCGCCGCCGATGCGCCGGCAATGCGCCCAAAGACGATGCCGTTGGCGCTCGACAGGCCGCCGATACGGTCGGCGCCGTGCATGCCGCCTGTCGCCTCGCCACAGGCATAGAGCCCCTCAATGCCTGTCGAAGTAGTCTTATCGATTTTGATACCGCCATTAGCGGCATGGGCGTACATCGCCACGCGCATCTCGTCGGTCGGGGCAATGCCGTGTTCGTCCTGAAGCCATGTGGCAAAGGTCTGTACAAATTCGGGAACATCCTCGCGGGGGAAGTCGTAATGCAGCGCCAGGCCCTCGGCGCCCGCTTGATCGATAACGAGGTCGATGGCACGAGAATCCAGGCGCGAAGTGAAGGGACCATATCCGGAGCGCTGCTCAAGCAGATCACCCAGCTTATCGTCAGTAATATCGACCGGCTGATCGAGCTTGACGTAGCGCCAGGTCTTCTCGTTAAAGACAAGATTGCGCTTGGGCTCTATGAAGCCGGGCATCATCTGCATGAACTCTATATTAGTAAGGAGGGCGCCGTGCGCCAGGGCGATGGCCTGCGAGGAGCTGAGCACATCAGACGACATGAGGCTGCGCTCGAACAGTCCGCCCGTGCCGCCGGCGGCAATAATCGTTGCCTTGGCGTCGATGGACGCGAGGCATTCCCCGGTGCGGTCGTAGAGCACAGCTCCGGTGATTCTCCCGGTTGCATCCTCAACAAGGTCGATAAGCTCATGACGGGGGAGCAGGCGAATGCCGAGTGATTCTATCTGGGCTGTCAGAGCGTTCTCAAGGGGCTTGCGGGTCAGACCGCGCCACAAACGCGTCTTATGGTCAAAGCAGGGGATAAACTGCTTTTGCTGGGCGCTCTCGGCACTTTGCGGACGCTGGAGTTCAACGCCCAGGTCTTCCTCGAGCCACTGGATCGCCTTAGGAATACCGTGGACAAACGTCTGGACGAGCTCGGGGTCGGCAACGCCGCAGCCCACGGCCTGGATAGTGTCGATGAGGTCCTGTTCGTCGTCTTCGTCGACGGGGCCAATAAGGCCGAGACCCCAGGTGCCCGGGAAAAAGCTCGATCCGCTCATAGTTTTGCCGGCACTTGCCACAGTGACGGTTGCACCCGTGCGTGCCGCTTCGATGGCGGCGCAAAGGCCTGCAATGCCAGATCCAATTACCAGTACATCAGTCGATTCCATCGGATTCCTTTCTCGTCCGGCGCATTGTCGCACGGG
>CAKUGH010000101.1 GCA_934654605.1 uncultured Collinsella sp.
TGCCACGTGCCCCTGGGCAAGAAGTCCTTCTCCGAGCAGCAGCTCGTCGAGAACTACGCTGCCCTGTACACCGAGATCCTGCGCGTCAAGCCCTCTTCTGCTAAGGGCAAGTACGTCAAGTCCATCTCCGTGTCTTCCACCATGGGCCCTGGCGTCAAGGTCGATCCCGCTGTCCAGCGTGACTTCCTGGCTGAGTAACTTTTAGTTACTGCCTGAGCAAAGCAAGCATTGCTTAAGAAACCCGGTTCTGCCTCGTGCAGGACCGGGTTTCTTGCTATCTCGGGCCAAAACCGCCACAAAGGCGCCTGTCCCCTTTGTGGCGGTTACCAGGGTGTTCTGGCGGTAGAGGACTCGATGGCCTCGTGACGCTTGAGCTCACGGCGCATGGTTTGCGAGTTGAGCCAGGCTGCCTGCCAGCCACGGATGGGGTAGCGCGCTTCATCCAGCTCAAACTGCGTATAGCCGCAGGCGTTGATGATCGTTGTCCCGCATGCATGCTGGCGCTCACGCTGAAAGTCGCGACCATAGCATTGGTGCACATGCCCGTGCACCATGTAGTCGGGGTTCCAGGATTCGAGCGCTGTGTTAAAGCATTCGAATCCTCGATGTGGCAGATCATCCAGATCGCCCACGCCGGCGGCGGGTGCATGGGTGAGCAAGATATCGCAGCCGCCGACCATCCTCACTTTGCGGGACAGCTTGCGCATACGCTTGGTCATCTCGCGCTCGGTGTACATGTTGGCACCGTCTCGATAGCGCATGGAGCCGCCAAGCCCCGCAATGCGGACGCCGCGATACACGTACACGGTGTCTTCGACACAGATACAGCCGCCCGGTGCATGACGTGCGTAGCGGTCATCGTGGTTGCCGCGCACGTAGATGAGCGGCTTGTTGATGACCGTAACCAAAAACTCAAGATAGTCCGGGTCCAGGTCGCCAGCGGACAAAATCAGGTCGACACCCTCAAAGCGCTCCTTACGAAAGCACTCCCATAGGCATCGTTCTTCGGTATCGGCTATGGCAAGGATTTTCATAGGGCACGGACCTTCGGCTCATCGTCGAGTTGCGGTATCGTGCCCACCACGTTGTCGGCCAGCCAGTCCATCTCGACGATTTGCGTGCTCGGCAGCGGGGGAAAGCCTTCGATCTGCACCACGCCGTCTTGGCTATGGAGCTCGCCGCCAAAGGGGTTGATGGAGCCCTCTACGATGCCATTGCGGAGCAGCTGCACCAGTTTGCGCGTCTGATAGGGCAGGCCCGGAGCGTAGCGAATGTCGATAACGCCCGAGCTCATGCCGTACCAGTAGTTGACGGCGCGAACCTGACTGTCGTCACCGGTCTCATCCCAGGTGCCATGCAGCAGGCTACGCACGATAAGCTCGTAGTATCGGCCCCAGTTCCATACCGGCATGGCAATGCCGGCAACCTTGCCATCGACCAGACGGTGGAGTCCGTAGGCCGTAGGGTCTTCGAGCGACTTTGACATGTCAGCGCCGGTCATGACGCTCACGCCTTCGCGGCACATGGCCTCGGCAAGGCCTCCGGCGGGCACATCGCCCCAGGTCAGGATAATTTGCGCACGGGGGTCGAGCAGCGAGGCGCCAATCGCAAAGGCATTGATCTCGCTGAGTGCGCCCGAGGCGAAGACCGACGCGTGGTAACCGATGCGGTGGTTGTCCGCCATGCTGGCGGCAAGGGCGCCCAGGAGAAACTTGGCCTCGTACATCTTGCCAAAGTACGAACGGACGCTTTGGTGGGGAAGGCCGATAGAGCAGTTAAGGAACCGAACCTGGGGATACTCGACGGCAGCCCTGAGCGTATATTCCATCAGGCGGTGCGAGGTCGAGAAGATGACGTTGTCTCCATGTTTGACAGCCGTTTCGACGGCGGCGTAGAACACGTCCGGATCGTGGCAGTCCTCGAATGCCTCGGTGCGCACGATGCCGCCAAAGTGCTCATCGAGATACTGGCGCCCTTGGTCGTGCAGGCTGTCCCAGCTCGACGTAGCGCAGGGGAATTCATGGATAAAGGCGATGCGCAGGGGGTTGGCAGCCGAGTAGACGGTCTTGCCCATAAAGAAGTTGAGCACGCCGGAGGTGGACTTGGCGGGCGCCTCTTCCTCATCGACGCTCGGTGCCTCGACAAGATCGACCTTGTCCTCGTCATTTTTGCCGGCAATGACCAGCTCGCGCCAAATCTTGCACAGGCGGTTTACGACGATATCTGTCGGCGTATCTAGCAGGCGGTCCTGGTTGTACACATTGAGGTAGACGAGCATGGCGTCGGCGGGCGTAATGTCCAGGTGGTCGCCGCCTGCGCGAAGGTAGGCGCGCTTAAAGAGTAGGAAGGTGTGGCGCAGGTAGTCGACCTTTTTCTGTGGCCACTTTTCGACAAGGTCCTGGCCGAGCATCTTGGCGAGCGTCTCGTAGCTTCCCTCGCGCGAGAACTCAATCTCGTATAGGGGGCAGACGCGCCAAAACGCGCAGAACTCGCCGTAGAGGCGGCTCTCGACGGAATCCCACTTGCCGGGGTAGAGACGGGTGACCTTGGCCGAAACCGTCGGGGCGTCCAGGAATTTGAGGACGCTGACGCGCTTGTTGCCCTCCTGGACGTAAAACCGATGCATGAACTCGGTGACGATGATGGGGTCGCGATAGCCCTCGGTCACCTGGATGTCGTAGAG
>CAKUGH010000102.1 GCA_934654605.1 uncultured Collinsella sp.
ACCGGCATGGGCGAGGCCGCCTACGCCTACCTGGCCGACCACGCCACTAAGCGCATCGTCATCGATGTGCCCGCATATAAGCACGCCACGGCAACCGTGCGCGTGAGCGGCGTCGACGCAGCGACTGTGATTGCCGCTATCGACGTCGTCGCCCGTCCGCAGGCCACGCTCGACCTGCACATCGCCCTGGACTCTCCCGTTGCCGGCGAGGGCGTCGTGGGCTCCGTACTGCGCGTGTGCGCCCACGAGTACGCCACCGTCAATGTGACCTGCACGCAGACGCTCGACGATAGCTGGATCGCACTCGACGACACCGGTCTGTTTTTGGACGAGGGCGCTCGCGTCAACGTGCAGCACACCGTTCTGGGTGCCGGCGCCAGCGCCACCGGCCTTGCCGGCGACCTGCTGGGCGACACCGCCAAGGTCACTATCGACACTGATTACCTGGGCGCTCGCGAGCAGGTGCGCGACTTTAACTACGAGCTGCGCCACCGCGGTCGCAAGACCGAGTGCGAGATCGACGCCAACGGCGTGCTGACCGGCACGTCCAAGAAAGTCTACCGCGGCACCATCGACCTCGTTCACGGCTGCAAGGGTGCCGTCGGCACCGAGCGCGAGACCGTGCTGCTCGCCAACAAGGGCGTCGACAACAAGACCGTCCCCGTCATCCTGTGCGACGAGGACGACGTCGCCGGCAACCACGGCGCCACCATCGGCCATGTCCGCGACGAGCAGCTGTTCTACCTCGCCTGCCGCGGCCTCGACCAAAATGCCGCCGAGGACCTGTTCATCCGCGCTAAGCTGGAGGACGCCGCGCTCTCTGCCGCCGACGAGCGCACCCGCGCCGCCGTCGTCCGCCTGGGCAACAACCTGATCGATAACTTTGAAGAGGAGCTCGCATGATCGACACCGAGCACGTTAAATGCGATACCTGCACCGCCCCCGAGCCCATGGAGCTCGATGCCAGCGACGAGGCTTCGCGCGGCTGGCCTACCGTGGACATCGAGACCAACCCCTACAAGGGCCAGTTCCCGTTGTTCCAGCAGCACCCCGAGATCGCCTTCCTCGATAGCGCCGCTACCGCGCAGCGCCCCGCCTGTGTACTCGACGCCGAGCGCGACTTCTACCAGCGCATGAACGCCAACCCGCTGCGCGGCCTGTACTCGCTGTCTGTCGAGGCCACCGACGCCATCGCGAAGGTCCGCCAGCAGATCGCCGACCTCATCGGCGCCTCCCAGGCTAACGAGGTTGTCTTCACCCGCAACACGAGCGAGTCGCTCAACCTGGTCGCCAAGAGCTTTGCGCCTACGGTGCTCGAGCCCGGCGACGAGGTCGTCATCACCATCATGGAGCATCACTCCAACCTGATCCCGTGGCAGCAGGTCTGCCGCGAGACCGGCGCCAAGCTCGTCTACCTCTACCCCACCAAGACCGGCCAGCTCACCACCGAGGAAGTTCTTGCCAAGGTAGGTCCCAAGACAAAGATCCTGGCCGTGGGTCAGGTCTCCAACGTGCTGGGCGTCGAGAACCCGGTCAAGAACCTCGGCAAGCTCGTGCACAAGTACGGTGGCTACCTGGTCGTCGACGGCGCACAGTCGCTGCCGCACATGCCGGTCGATGTGGCCGACCTGGGCGCCGACTTCTTTGCCTTTAGCGCGCACAAGGCCATGGGCCCCATGGGCATCGGCGTGCTGTGGGGCAAGATGGACCTGCTCAACGCCATGCCGCCCATGCTCACCGGCGGCGAGATGATCGATTCGGTCACCGAGCAGGACGCTGTCTGGGCGCCCGTCCCCGAGAAGTTCGAGGCCGGCACGCAGGACGCCGCCGGCATCTTCGCCACGGGCGCGGCGCTTGATTACCTGGTCAACACGGTGGGCTACGAAAACATCCAGGCCCGTGAGAAGGCACTCGTCCACTACCTGATGGGCGAGCTCATGCAGCTCGACTTTGTCCAGATCATCGGCTCCATCTATTGGGACAACCACCACGGCGTCGTGAGCTTTAACGTCAAGGGCATCCACCCGCACGACGTCGCGAGCATCATGGACATGGACGGCGTGTGCATCCGTGCCGGTCACCATTGCGCGCAGCCGCTGCTCACCTGGTTGGGCGTCGAGAACCTTGCCTGCTGCCGCGCCAGCGTGGCCTTCTATAACGACAAGGCCGATATCGACAAGTTCATCGCCGGCCTGCATCACGTTTGGAGCACGTTCAATGGGTAATCTGTACACCTCCACCACGTTTATGGAGCACAACTCGCACCCCGACTACAAGTACGAGATGGACTCCCCAACGCACGAGCACGACGGCATCAACCCCAGCTGCGGCGACGAGCTCACTCTGCAGCTGCGTGTCGAGAACGATGTAATCGAGGAGGCCTCGTTTACCGGGCACGGCTGCGCCATCAGCCAGGCCAGCGCCGATATCATGGCCGATCTCATCACCGGCGAGACAGTCGAGGAGGCACGCCGTCTGGCCGGGCTCTTCCTGGCTATGATCCGCGGCGAGGAGCTCTCCGAGGAGGACCTGGAAGACCTGGACGAGGCCGCCCAGCTCCAGGACATCTCGCACATGCCCGCCCGCGTCAAGTGCGCCGAGCTCGCCTGGCGCACCCTCGACGGCATGCTC
>CAKUGH010000103.1 GCA_934654605.1 uncultured Collinsella sp.
CGCGCGCCAACGGCACCCAGGGCGGCGTGCTCTACCAGCTGTTCGACTCGTTCTACCTGCTGCTGATCACCCTGATCATCTCGGTGCCCATCAGCTTGGGTGGCGCGGTTTTCCTGGTCGAGTACGCACCCGACGGCCCCATCCGCGACATCGCCTCCACCGCCATCGAGACGCTGTCCTCGCTGCCTTCCATCGTTGTGGGCATGTTCGGCTTCCTGGTGTTTTCGGTGCAGCTGGGCTGGAAGTACTCCATCATCTCCGGCGCCGTCGCACTCACCATGTTCAACATCCCTATCCTGGTGCGCGTGATTCAGCAGGCGCTCGAGGACGTGCCGCAGGCCCAGCGCGATGCGTGCCTGGCCATGGGCCTCACCCGCTGGGAGGCCACGCTGCACATCCTGATTCCCGAGGCCATGCCCGCCATCGTGACCGGCATTGTGCTTTCGGCCGGTCGCGTGTTTGGCGAGGCCGCAGCGCTGCTCTTTACCTCGGGCATGAGCTCGCCGGTTCGCCTCAACTTCTTGAGCTTTAACCTGTCGAGCCCCACCTGCGCCTGGAATGTGTTCCGTCCCGGTGAGTCGCTTGCCGTGCACATCTACAAGATCTACGGCGAGGGCAGCCCCGAGGCCCAGCAGATTGTCTGGGGCACCGCAGCATTGCTGATGATCTGCGTGCTGCTGTTTAACGTAATCGCCCGCATCGTGGGCAAGCAACTGGCAAGGAAGATGACGGCCGAATGAGCGAGATGAATGCAACGCCCGCAACCGAGGCGGCCATGTCCGAGACCCAGGACTTTCTGTCGAGCGTGGGGGAGAGCGAAAAGCGCGTGCGCGTGAGCGGCAAAGCCGTGAGCGACGAGGTCGTGCTCTCCACCAAGGATGTCAACGTGTACTACGGCAACCACCATGCGCTGCATAACACGTCGCTCGACTTCCATAAAGGCGAGATCACGGCACTCATCGGGCCTTCGGGCTGCGGTAAGTCGACCTTCTTGCGCAGCCTCAACCTGATGAATCGCGAGATTCGCGGTTGCCGCCTGGAGGGCGAGATCAACTACCGCGGGCGCAACGTGAACACCAAGGCCGAGAACACGTATGAGCTGCGTCGTTCCATTGGCATGGTGTTCCAGCAGCCCAACCCGTTTCGCAAGTCCATCCGCGACAACATTACGTTTGCGCCCAAACGCCACGGCATCTCCGACCGCGACGAGCTCGACCGCATGGTCGAGGAGAGCCTGCGCGGCGCGGCGCTGTGGGACGAGGTCAAGGACAAGCTCGACAAGAGCGCCTATGCGCTTTCGGGCGGTCAGCAGCAGCGCCTGTGTATCGCACGCACGCTGGCGCTCAATCCCGACCTGATTCTGTTTGACGAGCCCTGCTCGGCGCTCGACCCCATCTCGACGCTGGCGATCGAGGACCTTATGTCGTCGATCGTGGCCGAACGCGCCATCGTCATCGTGACGCACAACATGGAGCAGGCGTCGCGCGTGTCCAACCGCACGGCGTTCTTCTACATGGGCGATATGGTCGAGTACGACGAGACCGACGAGATTTTCCAACGGCCCAAGGATCAGCGGCTGAATGATTACCTCACCGGCATGTTCTCCTAGTCCGGGACATGCTTGAGGCCCGCGGCGGCCACGGTCGCCACGGGACTGATTGGAGAGGCGGGTCATCTCTTTTGCGAGATGGCCCGCCTTTTTGCTCTGCGACCGAATCGACCACCACAAAGGGGACAGGCACCTTCGTGGTGGTTTGGGGTGGGGCTCGCTGCTATCATGGACAACGTTGAATTTCTACGAAGGAGCAGGGCATATGGCGATTCTTTTGGGATGCGATTCCGTCAGCCTAGAGTTTCCCACCAAGCATATTTTCGATAGCGTGACGCTCGGCGTGGGCGAGGGCGACCGTATTGGTATTGTCGGCAAAAACGGCGACGGCAAGTCGACGCTGCTGAGCGTGCTCGCGGGCGCGCTGGAGCCCGACGACGGACGCGTGACGCACCGCCGCGGCACCACGATCGGTCTGCTCGGCCAAAAGGACCAGCTTGTCGACACCGATACCGTGCATCATGCCGTTGTGGGCGACACGCCCGAGTACGAGTGGGCCTCGAGCCCGCGTACGCGCCAGATCCTGGCCGGCCTCATCAGCGATGTGCCCTGGGAGGGCACGGTAGGCGAGCTTTCGGGCGGTCAGCGCCGACGCGTGGACCTCGCGCGCCTGCTGATCGGCGACTACGACGTGCTCATGCTCGACGAGCCCACCAACCACCTGGACATGCGCACCATCAACTGGCTCGCACGCCATCTTAAGGCTCGCTGGCAGCGCGGTCAGGGCGCGATGCTCGTGGTCACGCACGATCGCTGGTTCTTGGACGAGGTCTGCACCAGCATGTGGGAGGTCCACGACGGCCAGGTCGATCCCTTCGAGGGCGGTTACTCCGCATACATCCTGCAGCGCGTGGAGCGCGACCGCATGGCCGCCGTCACCGAGGAGCGCCGCCGCAACATGGCGCGCAAGGAGCTCGCGTGGCTGAGCCGTGGCGCCCAGGCGCGCTCCACCAAGCCCAAGTTTCGCGTGGAGGCCGCCCGCGAGCTCATCGCCGACGTGCCGCCCGTGCG
>CAKUGH010000104.1 GCA_934654605.1 uncultured Collinsella sp.
GAGGATCCTCCGATGAGCAAGCACTCCTCCCCCGCGCTCACCATGCGCGATGCGCTCTACGAGGCTCCCGGCCCCAAGATGCGCGCCAAGATTCGCATCGGCACCGCCATCTCGCTCGTTGCCGTGGCGGCGCTCGTCGCCCTCGTGCTGCAGCGCTTTTATGTGACCGGCCAGCTTTCGGTCCACTATTGGTACTTCTTTACGCACCTCACCACCTGGAAGTTCTTGTTCGCCGGCTTTGAGGGCACCGTTAAGGTCGCGCTGACCGCCGGCGCCATCGCGCTCGTGCTGGGCCTGGGCCTCATGCTCGGCCGTACGAGCGATATCAAGCCGCTGCAGCTGGTCTGCCGCGTGCTCACCGATTTCTTCCGCGGCGTGCCGAGCCTGCTGTTTATCTACTTCTTCTTTTTGGTGCTGCCTCAGTACAAGATCTCGCTGCCGTCGTTTTGGATGCTCACGCTGCCCGTCGCGCTCGCTGCTGCCGGCGTGCTGGCCGAGATCTTCCGCGCCGGCGTCAATGCCGTGCCGCGCGGCCAGGTCGAGGCTGCCCAGGCGCTCGGCCTCTCCAAGGCTAAAATCACCTTTAAAATCGTGCTGCCGCAGGCGATTCGTTTTATCATTCCCTCGTTGATTTCACAGCTCGTGGTCGTGGTCAAGGACACTACCGTCGCCTACGTGGTGAGCTACCCCGACCTGATGCAAAATGCCCGCGTACTCATCACCAACTACGACGCGCTCGTGTCGGTCTACTTGGTAATCGCGGTCATCTACATCCTCATCAACGTTGCAATCAACAAGGCCGCCGTCTATGTCTCGCACAAGACCGGCGCAACTATCATCCGCTAACGATTTACGATTTCTAGGAATAAGGAGCCGAGTACCATGGCACAGAGCACTTCTTCTACCGACAAGCAGCCGCTGATCGAGCTCAAGCACGTCGATAAGCACTATGGCGACCTGCACGTTCTCAACGACATCAACCTGTCGGTCGACCGCGGCGAGGTCGTCGTCGTGATTGGCCCCTCGGGCTCGGGCAAGTCGACTATGTGTCGCACCATCAACCGCCTAGAGACCATCGACTCGGGCGAGATCTTCATCGAAGGCCAGCCCCTGCCACAAGAAGGCAAGGACCTTGCCCGCATGCGCGCCGAGCTGGGCATGGTGTTTCAGCAGTTCAACCTGTTCGCGCACATGACGGTGCTGCAGAACGTCATGCTGGGTCCGGTTGACGTGTTGGGCGTATCCAAGGAGGAGGCTCGCGAGCGCGCCATGGACCTGCTGGGTCGCGTGGGAGTGGCCGAGCAGGCCGACAAGGTACCCGCGCAGCTCTCGGGCGGCCAGCAGCAGCGCGTGGCCATCGCCCGCTCGCTTGCCATGCAGCCCAAGGCCATGCTTTTTGATGAGCCCACGAGCGCCCTCGATCCCGAGATGATCAACGAGGTGCTCGAGGTCATGGTTCGCCTGGCCCAGCAGGGCATGACGATGATCGTCATCACGCACGAGATGAATTTTGCCCGCCGTGTGGCCGATCGCGTCGTGTTTATGGCCGACGGCCAGATCGTGGAAACCGGCACGCCTGACGAGTTCTTCGACCATCCCCAGACCAAGCGCGCCCAGGACTTCCTCAACTCCATCAAGGGTCACTAATCCAATTACCGCGCGGAGCGCATCCATCAGTAGCATTTGCGCCACGTCGCCCGCTCGCCATGTCCATCCGGATTCGAAAGTTACACCTATGATCGGAACCCGCACCTCATCGTCATACACCCCGCACGTCGACGTTGCCCCCGCCGACCGTCCGCTCATCCTTGTCGCACCGCGCTGGGAAGAAGCAAAGCCGTTTTTGAGTGAGACGCTCTCCCCCAACGAGGAGATTGCCAGCGTCTTTGTCGATGCCATCCTTGCCGCCGGCGGCCTGCCGCTGCAGATGTCCATTACCGAGGACATTGAGGTCATCCGCCATTACGTGAACATCGCCGACGGCATCGCCATCCCCGGAGGCCCCGACGTCAATCCCAAGCGCTGGGGCGATGAACGTCCCTACGACCCCACGCTGTGCTGCGAAATCCGCGATCGCTTTGAGTTCAAGCTCGTCAGCGAAGTACTTCGCGCCAAGAAGCCGCTCTTTACCACCTGCCGTGGCACGCAGCTGCTCAACGTCGCCACCGGCGGTACCCTGTGCATGGATGTGCCGAGCCTGGGGGCGCGCGAGGGCCGCACGCAGTGGCGCCACACCCACGTGCTCAACGACCCCGTGCACCCCGTCGAAGTCGTGCCGGGTTCGCTCCTGGAGCGTGCACTCGGCGGTCACAGGCTCATCCAGACCAACTCGGCGCACCACTGCTGCGTCGACCGCCTTGGCAAGCACACGCGTCTGGTCGCACAGGCGACCGACGGTGTGCCCGAGTGCATCGAAGTCGAAGGCCAGCCCTTCTGCCTGGGCGTGCAATGGCACCCCGAGTACACCTGGCAGACACTCGAGACCGACTTTAACCTGTG
>CAKUGH010000105.1 GCA_934654605.1 uncultured Collinsella sp.
ACGGGACGCTCGCCGTCGGTGATCAGGCCCATGCCGGCGTCGAGCACGCGCTCCTCGCCGTCGAGGGTCGTGAACTTCTCGTCCTGCTGGGCAGCGCGGACCACCACGCGGCGACGGCCCTCGCGCTCGGCAAAGGTATCCAGGTCAAAGGCGTGCAGCGGCTGACCGGTGAGCATCATCACGTAGTTGGTGATGTCGACGATGTTGTTGTGCGGACGTACGCCCAGGGCGTTGAGGCGCTTGACCATCCAGTCGGGCGACGGGCCGACCTTCACGTTGCGCACGATGCGGGCGACGTAGCGGTCGCACAGGCCCTCGTCGGCGATCTCGACGGAAAGCTCGTCATCGGTCGCGCGGCCGGTCTCGGCCTTGATGACGGGCAGCTCAACGTGGAAATCGCGGTCGAAGATGGCGCCGGTCTCGCGGGCCATGCCGATCATGGACAGGCAGTCGGGGCGGTTGGGCGTGATCTCGCAGTCGAGCACGGTGTCGCTCGAGCCCACGTACTCGGCAAACGGCATGCCGCAGGGCGTGTCCTCGGGCAGGATCATGATGCCGGAGTGGTCGCCGCCCAGGCCGAGCTCGCGCGCGGAGCAGTTCATGCCCATGGACACGACGCCGCGAAGCTTGCTCTTCTTGATCTTGACATCGCCGGGCAGGACAGCGCCGATCATGGCCGTGACGATGTGGTCGCCGGCCTCGAAGTTCTGCGCGCCGCAGACGATCTGCAGCGGCGCGGGGTTGCCGTCGGCGTCGAGATTCTTGTCGCCCACGTCGACCGAGCACACATACATGTGGTCGCTATCGGGATGCGGGGTCTTGGTGAGCACCTTGGCGGTCACCACGTGGTCGAAAGACTCGCCCACGGTGTCAATCGCCTCGACCTCGGTGCCGGTACGGATATATTCGTCCGAAAGGGTCTTGGGATCCTCCGGAATATCGATCATGGTCTTGAGCCAGTCGTAAGAAACTCTCACTTGATTACTCCTTATGAGAAAGAAATGCCTGCTAGAACGGGTGATTTAGAACTGATTTAAGAATCTCATATCGCCCGTCATGAGAGTTCTGAGGTCGGGCAGGTCGTAGCGCAGGGCCGCGACGCGCTCGGCGCCAATGCCAAAGGCGAAGCCGGTGTACTTCTCGGGGTCGATACCGCAATTGATGAGGACGTTGGGGTCGACCATGCCGCAGCCCAGGATCTCGATCCAGCCGCTGTGCTTGCAGAAGTTGCAGCCCTTGCCGCCGCACACGTGGCAGCTCACGTCCACCTCGCAGGAAGGCTCAGTGAAGGGGAAGAAGTGCGGGCGGTAGCGCGTCTTACGATCCTCGCCAAACATGCACTTAACAAAGTAGTCGAGCGTGCCCTTCAGGTCGCCAAAGGTGATGCCCTCGTCGACGACCAGGCCCTCGATCTGGTTGAACTGCGGCAGGTGGCAGGCGTCGGCCGTGTCGGGACGGTAGACGGTGCCCGGGCAGATCATGTAGATGGGCGGCTTTTGCGACTCCATAGTGTGGATCTGCACGCCCGAAGTCTGGGTGCGCAGCAGCACGTCGGACTCGCCGTGGGCGTGGGCCTCGGGGTGCGCGACGCTGCCGGGGTTATTGTCGACCACGTAGAAGGTATCGCGGGCCGAACGGCTCGGGTGATCCATGGGCGCGTTGAGCGCGGTGAAATTGTAGTAGGAGGTGTCGACCATGGGGCCGGACTCGACGGTATAGCCGATGCCACAGAAGATGTCCTCGGCCTCCTCGATGATCTGCTTGATCAGGTGCTGGTGACCGATCTGCGGACGGATGCCCGGCAGCGTGATGTCGACGGCCTCGTGCTCGAGCGCGTGCTTGAGGGCGGCGGCCTTCATCTCGGTCGTGCGCTCGTCGAGCATACCCTCGATCAGCTGGCGCATCTCGTTGGCGCGCTTGCCCATGACGGGGCGATCCTCGGGGGCGAGCTTGCCCATCATGCGCATCAGGCCGGTGATGCGACCCTTGCGGCCGAGCAGCTCAATGCGTGCGGCCTCGAGCTTGGCGGCGTCGTCGGCGCCGGCGACGAGCTCCTTGGCCTCTTCCTCGAGTTTGACCAGATCATCAATCAGACTCATGTCTTCCCTTTCGTCTCTCGCGCTCCCCGCTCGCCGGGACGACTGCCGCCGCCTGGCGTTGTGAAAACGCGGCCCGGTTCGGTAACAAAAAACCGCCCTCGGGCATGTACATTGCCCAAGGACGGTTGAATTCCGCGGTACCACCTTGTTTGACGCGGCGGATGTCTGGCCCGCCGTGCCCACTCTGTGCCCCTTGTCGCGAGGCTCACGGCTTCCCTACTGGGGCCATCGCCGCCGCTGGCTGCGCGCCCGTTGAGGTCGCTGCTCGGGAGTGAACGCTTGGCCCTTGTCACCGCAGGAAGGCTTGCAGCCCATGACCTTCCCTCTCTTGCCGGCGACGCGGCGGGCAAAACCCTCTCCGTCAACGCATTGGGCTATAGGATAGCACA
>CAKUGH010000106.1 GCA_934654605.1 uncultured Collinsella sp.
CGAATCTGCAGGTAGGCGGGGCGGAAATCCTGGCCCCACTGGCTCACGCAGTGGGCCTCGTCAATGGCCACGAGCGGCACGCCGATGCCGCCTTCGGCCGCGGCCTCCTGTGCGAAAGCGAGAAAGCGCGGCTCGAGCAGGCGCTCGGGAGCCACGTACATAAGCTGGTAGCGCCCCTCGCGCGCCCGCTTGAGCACGGTATTTTGCTGGGCCGGGGTAAGACTAGAGTTGAGATAGCTGGGGCGCGCACCCGCCGCGAGCAGCGCGCGGGTCTGGTCCTCCATAAGCGACAGCAGCGGGCTCACCACAAAGGTGATACCGGGCAGCATAAGTGCAGGCACCTGATAGCAGATGGACTTGCCGGCACCCGTGGGCATAACGCCCAGCGCATCGTGACCGGCAAGAATCGCATCGACCATGCGGTCCTGGCCCGGGCGAAACGAGGTGTAGCCAAAATAGGCGCCGAGCGTATCGAGCGCCATCTGCTGCATGCTATCGGTCATGGTTTCCTAACGTCCAAGTCATCTGTCGCCGATTATACGCCGCCATGCGGACCGGTGCCGCACGGCTGCCGGCCGCGGGCGATACAATCCGAAGGGAACGAGCGTGGATTTTTGGACACTTTCCGAATGAGCGTGGATAATCTCCCACTTTGAACCCGTCACCTAGCCAAAAACGGGAGATTATCCACGCTCATTCAACTAGTCATTGGGGACGTTCTTGAATGACTAGTCGTTTAAGAACGTCCCCAACGACTACCACGGCAACGCCGATGTTTTGGCGCGGACAGCGAAAGCCCGCCAGAGCGAGCAAGGTGCCTTGAAACGAGGCGGCATTGACCTTCTGGTCATGCCGCCGAAGTTGAAAGGCAGATTGCCAGTCTGGCGGGCTTGCAGCGTCGGCCGATCCGCCGTTCGTCAGAACGGCGGAACCAAAGGCGCAGCGTCGAGCCGTTGCGCGGTTTGGAAAACCGCGCAACTAGAGCTACATGACCATAACGTAGCGCGATCCCACGTAGTACTGCTTTCCCATCAGGACTGGCTCGCTGTTGGGGCCGATAAAGCCGGCACGCAAGTTAAGCAGCGGATCGTGCGGGGCAATGCCCAGCTCGGCCGCCTGCTCGGTGTTGGCGCGAACGGCCTCGACCGTGCGGTAACCAACCGAGACGATCGGGGTACCGCCCACGCGCTCGACCTCGCCAAAGATCGATTTATCCTCAAGGTCGGCCGTCAGCAGCTCACGATACTCATCAAACGGCACAAAAATGTTCTCCTCAAAGATGGGCTCGCCGTCAGCTGTACGCACGCGCTTGATGTGCAGCAGCAGCGCGTCCTTCTGCAGGCCAAAGAACTCCATCTCGTTTTGACGTGCCGGCACAATCTGGCGATCGACCACATGTGCGCCCGCCTTCATGCCATTGTCGGCACACAGCGCAGTAAACGTCTGCAGCGTCGAAGCGTGGAACTGGCGATTGATGTGCGGCGTAGAAACAAAGGTGCCGCGGCCCTGCTGCTTAACCAGGTAGCCATCGGAGCACAGTTCCTCAACGGCGCGGCGCACCGTAATGCGGCTCACCTCGTACTGTTCGGCAAGCTCAAGTTCGGACGGGATGCGCTCCTTAGGTGCATAAACACCTTTCTCGATTGCATCCTTGATTTCGTCGTAAATCTGCTGGTAAAGCGGTGCATTTTTGGGTGCGGGCATATCTGATCACTCTTATCAAAATATCGAAATTACTAATACGTATATAACGTCTAGTAATATAATACCTCAGTTTGATAAAACGATACACCGTATACAGCAAATCCTTACCTGCCGTCGTCCTGCTGCAGACTGTCCTGCTCGCTGAGGCGCGCCTGCCTGCTGGTCATGCGTGCGGGCTTGTCGGGATCGGGAACGGCCGTGGGCATGGGCTCGTCGACATGACCACCCCACCAGCCGCCCACAAAGTTGAGCGTGTGGAACACATTGATCACGGCGCCGGGATCAATGTCGCACACCAGCTTGATAATGTCCTGGCTCTCGTAGGTCGAGACAACGGCGTGCAGCAGATACATTTTCTCGCGGCTATATCCGCCGATGACCTCGGCGCAGCTAATACCATGCTGAAAATGGTCAACATAGGCGGTCATGACCTCGTCCGCCTTGCGCGTCGTGATCTGCAGCGTCACGCGGTCGTAGCGACGATAGAAGCTGTCGATGGTCTTGGTCGAAATAAACTGGAACACGATGGAGTACGCTGCGTTGTCCCAGCCAAACATAAAACCAAAGATCGCCAGGATAAAGCAGTTGAAACCAAAGATAACGCCCCAGATGGTCTTGCCCGTGTGGTTGGAGACCCACAGCGCGATAAAGTCGGTGCCGCCGGTGGATGCGCCAGA
>CAKUGH010000107.1 GCA_934654605.1 uncultured Collinsella sp.
ATGTCGTGTTTCACTCTCAAGTCGACACGCATAAAAAGCCTCCCATTTCTCGTGTCCAAGAAATGGGAGGCAGTTCATCCTGCGCCCCCGTTCTCAACCGTGAGTCATCGGTTTCCGAAGGATCTACGCCGCCTCGTCGAACTGCGAGTTGTACAGGTCGGCGTAGAAGCCGCCCTGGGCGAGCAGCTCGTCATGCGTGCCCTTCTCGACGATGTCGCCGTCGCGAATCACCAAGATCACGTCGGCGTTGCGGATCGTGGACAGGCGGTGCGCGATGACAAAGCTCGTGCGCCCCTGCATCAGCGCATCCATGGCGCGCTGGATGAGCTCCTCGGTGCGTGTATCAACGTTGGAGGTCGCCTCGTCCAGAATCAGCGCCGGGCGGTCAGCCAAAATGGCGCGGGCGATAGTCACGAGCTGGCGCTGGCCCTGCGAAAGGTTGGTGCCCTCCTCGTTGATCATGAAGTCATACCCACCGGCAAGCGTATGGATAAAGTGGTCGCAGCGTGCGGCGCGTGCAGCGGCTTCGACTTCGGCATCGCTCGCGTCGGGGCGTCCGTAGCGGATGTTCTCGCGGATGGTGCCGTTAAACAGCCAGGTATCCTGCAGCACCATGGCAAACTCGCCGCGCAGCGCCGCGCGGTCCCAGTCGCGCACGTCGATACCCTCGACGCGCAGCGAACCGCCGTCCACGTCGTAGAAGCGCTGTAGCAGCTTGATGAGCGTGGTCTTGCCAGCACCGGTGGGGCCGACGATGGCGATGGTCTGGCCAGGCTTAGCCTCGCAGCTAAAGTCGTGGATGATAGTCTTGTCGGGCGTGTAACCAAACTTAACGTGATCGAACTCCACGTGTCCAGGGCGCTTCTCGGGGATCTGCGCGTCGGCCTTCTGCTCCTCCTCGGGCGCGGCAAGGAACTCAAACACGCGCTCGGTGGCGGCGGCCATCGACTGCATCGTGTTACTCACGTTGCCCAGTTGCTGCACGGGCTGTGTAAAGTTGCGCACGTACTGGATAAAGCTCTGGATGTCGCCGGGCGTGGCGTTGCCGGTCAGCGCGAGCTGCGCGCCCACCACGACGACGCCCACGTAACCCATGTTGCCCACTAGGCTCATGAGCGGCATCATCAGGCCCGACAGGAACTGCGAGCGCCAGCCACTAATATACAGGCGGTCGTTTTGACGGTCGAACTCCTCGATCGAGGCCTCGGCGCGGTCAAACACCTGGATGACGTTCTGGCCGGCAAAATCCTCCTCGATAATGCCGTTGACGGTGCCCAGGACTTGCTGCTGCTCGCGGAAGTAAGGCTGCGAGAAGTGAATCATCACCATCAGGATGATCGCGGCGGCCGGCAGCGTGAGCACAGTGACGCCGGTAAGCGGCAGGCTGATCGAAAGCATCATGACGAGCACGCCGACAATCTGCGTGACGGACGTAATGAGCTGCGTCACGCTCTGGTTGAGTGACTGGCCGAGCGTATCGACGTCGTTGGTGATGCGGCTGAGCACGTCACCCTTGCTGTGGCCGTTGAAATAGCTCATCGGCACGACGGCGATCTTGGCGGCGATCTCCTTGCGCATGCGATAGCAAATCTTTTGCGTGACGCCGGTCATGAGCCAGCCCTGGATCAGGCTGCAGGCAGAGCTCGCCAGATACAGGCAGAGCAAAAAGCCGAGCGTCTTGGCGATCCAGTCAAAGTCGACATCGCCGGTGCCGTTGACCTTGGCGACCAGGCCCTCGAACAGCTTGGTCGTAACCTGGCCGAGCACCTTGGGTCCCACAATGTTAAAGATGACCGAGCACACGGCGAAGGCGACGGCGGCGAACACGGCAATCTTGTGCTGCCCGATATAGCCGAGCAGCTGCCTCATGGTGCCCTTAAAGTCCTTGGCCTTTTCGCCGCGGCCCATGCCGCCCATGCGGCCCATGGGCCCACGCTGACGGGTGGGCTTGGGAATCTGAGTCTTGGTCTCGTCTGCCATTAGCGCTCGCCTCCTTCCATAACGGCTGCAATTTCTTCTTGGGTAAGCCCCAGCTCCTCGGCGGAAAGCTGCGACTGCGCGATCTCTAGGTACGCCGGGCAGCCATGCAGCAGCTCCTCGTGTGTGCCGGTGCCCACCACGTGACCGTCGTCGAGCACGATGATTTGGTCGGCATGCATGATGGTCGCGATGCGCTGGGCCACGACCACGAGCGCGGCGTCGGTGACGTTTTTGGCGAGCTCTTCGCGCAGGCGCGCGTCGGTCTTGTAGTCGAGCGCGCTAAACGAATCGTCGAACACCACGACCTCGGGCTTCTTGGC
>CAKUGH010000108.1 GCA_934654605.1 uncultured Collinsella sp.
GAACTTGAACTGTAGGGCTTCCCCAGGCACCCGACCTTGCCCCTCAAACCGTCGCTTGCGTACCAAAGTACGCGGCGCTCCTCTTTCGGGGCAATCTCGGGCACCTGGGAAACCCCAACATTTTGCTTGGATACACGAGCCCGGTGCTTCGGCTCCGGGCTTCTATAAGTTGCGGTGGAATAGTTCCTAGAATCGACTGCTTGGCGGCCAACAGGAACTATTTCACCGCAACTTCTTTTTATCGGTGTAAAAGGCGTGCCATGCTTGGGTTGGGGATTGTTATTCGTTTGTAAAGGCTGAGCCGCGCTTGCGGTAAGGGTCTATCAGATGCCCGTAAGAAACCGCAGCTGGCGCGGCTTCCGCCCGATCGGGGTCGTATCTTTCCAAACAGCAAAGCGGGCAGGGTGCCCGCGAGTCGCATGTATGAAAGGAAGATCATGCTCGATCAGGCTTATTCTCGTCGTCAGTTCCTCGGCCTCGCTGGTGGTCTTGCCAGCATCGTCGGTCTCGGGCTTGTTGGTTGCGGTGGCTCCAACACTTCCGACGCCGCCGACAAGGGTAGCGCCGCTGCCGCTGCCGAGTCCGTCTCCGGCGAGGTGACCTACGACGGCGCCTCTTCGTTCCAGGCTCTCGTCGAGGCTGCTGCCGAGAAGTTCATGGACGCCAACCCCGACGTCTCCATCTCCGGCTCGGGTAACGGTTCGGGCAAGGGCCTGACCGCTGTCGCCGCCGGCACCGTCACCATCGGTAACTCCGACGTCTTCGCCGAGACCAAGCTCGAGGCCGACCAGGTCAAGAACCTCGTCGACCACGAGGTCGCCGTCGTGGGCATGGGCCCCGTCGTCTCCAAGAACGTCAAGGTCGACGACCTGTCCCTCGAGCAGCTCAAGGGCATCTTCTCCGGCCAGATCACCAACTGGAAGGAGGTCGGCGGCGACGACGCCACCATCGTCGTCCTCAACCGTAAGGCCGGCTCCGGCACCCGCGCCACCTTCGAGGCCGCCGTCTTTGGCGACGAGGCTGTCGACTTTAAGGGCGATGCCGAGCTCGACAAGTCCGGCGACGTCCAGACTCAGATGGCCAGCACCGACAACGCCATCTCCTACCTCGACTTCTCGCACTTCGATGACTCCAAGTTCAACGCCATCAAGGTCGAGGGCGTGGAGCCCAAGAGCAAAAACGTCACCGACGATTCCTTCAAGATCTGGGCGACCGAGCACATGTACTGCTCCAAGGACGCCGACGAGGCCACCAAGGCCTTCCTGGACTTCATGCTTTCCGACGACGTCCAGGGCAAGCTCGTCGAAGAGCAGGGCTTCATCCCCGTCTCGGCCATGAAGGTCGTCAAGGACGCCAGCGGCAAGGTTTCCTCCAAGTAATTATTCGCCCCCGGAAAGGTTTGCAATGGCAAAACAGCTGCCAAAGCGCGACCTTGAGAACGTGGGCCTGGGCGTCACGGGCGCGTGCGTAGCGCTCGTGACGCTTGTCGTTGCCGCGCTCATCTTTATGGTCGCCCAAAAGGGCCTCTCGGCTTTCGTAAAGGACGGCGTCTCGGTCGTCGAGTTCTTTACCGGTACCAAGTGGGACCTGGCCAACACGGCCGAAAACGGCCTGCCCTATACCGGTGCCCTGCCCCTAATCGTCACCTCGTTTGCGGTCATGGTGCTCTCCACGCTCATCGCGCTGCCCATCGCCATCGGCTCTGCCATCTTCGCGGTCGAGATCCAGCCCAAGTTTGGCTCCAAGGTCTTCCAGCCGCTCATTGAGCTTTTGACCGGTATCCCCTCGGTCGTCTTTGGCCTAATCGGCTTTCATGTGGTCGTCGGCCTTATGAAGAGCGTCTTCCACGTGAGCACGGGCCTGGGCATCCTGCCCGGCGCCATTGTGCTGGCTGTCATGATCCTGCCGACCATGACCACGCTTTCGGTCGATGGCCTGCGCGCCGTGCCCGACAGCTACCGCCAGGGCTCGCTCGCGCTGGGCTACACGCGCTGGCAGACCATCTGGCACGTGGTGCTCAAGTCCGCCATGCCGTCGCTCATGACCGCGGTCATCCTGGGCATGACCCGTGCCTTTGGCGAGACGCTCGCCGTGCGCATGGTTATCGGCGGTATCGAGGCCATGCCGACGTCGCTGTTGTCGCCGGCTTCGACCATCACGACCACGCTCACCACGTCCATGGC
>CAKUGH010000109.1 GCA_934654605.1 uncultured Collinsella sp.
CCGCCCTCGCCCACGGCCATGGTGCCCAGGGCGCCGTAGCGGGTGTGCGAGTCGGAGCCCAGGATCATCTTGCCGCAGCCGGCGAAGTTCTCGCGCATAAAGGAGTGGATGACCGCGATGTGGGGCGGAACGAAGATACCGCCGTACTTCTTGGCGGCCGAGAGACCGAAGACATGGTCGTCCTCGTTGATGGTGCCGCCCACGGCACACAGCGAGTTGTGGCAGTTGGTGAGCACGTAGGGCAGCGGGAACTGCTCCATGCCCGAAGCGCGCGCCGTCTGGATAATGCCGACGAAGGTGATGTCGTGGCTCGCCATGGCGTCGAAGCGGATCTTGAGTGCCTCGGGGTCGCCCGACGTGTTATGTGCCTGAAGAATCGAATAAGCGATGGTGCCGCGCTTGGCATCCTCGGGCGTCTGAGCAATGCCGCGCTCCGCGGCCTCGGCCGCAGGCACAACCTCGTTGCCACCACACAGGTAGATGCCGTCCTCGTACAGCTTGACCATTCTGTCTCCCACTCTGCCCGAAAGCTCGGGCGCATAGCATACATTCGTCCAATATCGTGCCATAGAACGATTGCGAGCGGGTTACGAATCTACGCGTTCACTTTATCTCGGTAAAGCACAGGGCGATATTGGTGCAAGGAGTGTCCCAAGGTGCCGGCACAAAAGGAACGTCCCCAAGTGCCGAATAATAAAATGAGAGTGGATAATCTCCCGTTTTGAGCCCGCATGCGAGCCAAAAGTGGGAGATTATCCACTCTCATATTGTTAGGATTTGCGTCGTGGAGCCGCGTAACTAAAGATCGGTTCCCGCTCCCAAAAGCTTGCGCATGACTTGTTCGGGGTTGACTGAGCCGTCGCGCGGGGCCAGGGCGGTAATCTTCTTCTGCATCTTGTACTCGTGCAGCTCGTCCTCGAGCTGGCGCACGCGGGCGCGGAGCTTCTCGTTCTCGCGCTCGCGCTCCTCGGCACGCTCCTTCATATCGAGGATGCGCACCACACCGGCAAGGTTGATACCCTCGTCGGTGAGCTGGTTGATGAGCTCCAGACGCTCGATATCGGCACGCGAATACAGACGCGTGTTGCCGCCCGAGCGCTGGGGGTTCACCAAACCCTTGGACTCGTAGACGCGCAGGGTCTGCGGGTGCATGCCGGTCAGCTCGGCCGCCACGCTGATCATGTACAGCGGTTTGTTCCTATTGTCCTCGGCCATACTCACAGACCCCTTCTTAATCAACCTCATCCCAAAGCGGCTTTCCCGCCTCGGGCTCCATTTTTAATATGTCGCCTTGTAACGGTTGACCTTCTCGCGATAGTCGCGCGTGTCGGCCTCGCGCAGCTTGGTCATGGTGTCGCGCTCATCGTCGGACAGATTCGTGGGAACCTGCACCTTGATCTCGACGAGCAGCGCACCCGTACGGCCGCGATGCTTAACGTCGGGCGCACCCATCTCCTTAAAGCGGAACTTCTTGCCCGTCTGGGTACCCGCGGGCACCTTCAGGCGGACCGTTGCGCCACCGGGCGTGGGCACGTCAACCGCGCAGCCGAGCGCCGCCTCGTAGACCGAGATCGGCACCTCCATGGTCACATCGGCGCCCTTACGCTTAAACAGCGGGTGCTCCTCAACGTGCGTGGTCACGACCAGGTCGCCGCGCTCGCCTCCGGCAACGCCGTACTCGCCGCGGCGCTTGTAACGCAGCTTGCCGCCGTCGACCGCGCCCGCGGGCACCGAGACCGTAATGGTCTGCTGCTCGCCCGTCGAGGGAATGCGGTAGGTGACCTTATGCGTCACGCCGCGAAACGCGTCCTCGGCCGTCACGTCGACGGTCAGCGACAGGTCGCCACCCTTGCGCGCACGATTGCGGCCCGCGCCCGCACCGGCAGCGCCCGCGGCCCCGGCAAAGCCCGAGCCCCAATCGCTGCCCCAGGCGCCGTTGCCGCTAAAGATGCTGTCGAAAATATCGCCCCAGCCGCTCGCGCCAGCACCGGCACCATAGCCGCCGCCATACGCGCCGCCCGCGCCCGGCATGCCGCCGAACATGAGCATCTGGTCGTACTCTTTGCGCTTCTTCTCGTCCGAAAGCGTCTC
>CAKUGH010000110.1 GCA_934654605.1 uncultured Collinsella sp.
CCCAGGTCGGTCTTGCCGGCGTTGCGGATATAGAAGGTGTACGCCACGTAGTTCTTGCCGTTGTGGCTGCCGTCGATATCGTCCAGGTTGTCGGGCAGGTCCTCGGCAGCGATATTGGTGCCGTTGTCCACGGCGTCGGCCGCCAGACGCGCGGTGGCGTTTTTAAAGTCGCCGTTGTCGGCTATGGCCACGCCGCGGCGGAACAGCTCCAGGCGGTTGAGGTTGATGGTGAAGTTACCCATGTTTTCCTGCATAAACGACAGCGCGAACAGCACGCCAAAGGCAAGCGCCAGCACCACGAGGGCCTTTTGCAGCTTGTCCATGCGCAGCAGCGCCGCGCCGATGCGCTCCATGCGGCGCTTGGGCATGTACATGGAGACGACGGCGTCGGGGTCGATGTCGTCGAGGTCCTGGTCGGCCAGTGCCTGCTCCAGCTCCTCGATGCGCACCACGCCGCGCAGGTCGCGCTTGGGCTTGCGTTTGCCGAAGCGCTTGCGCGGGGCGGAGTCCGTGGCGGCCGGCTCTTCAGCTTGGCCCTCAGCCATGCCCTCGGCCTGATTCTCGGCCAAATCCTCGGCAGCTTGATCTTTGTTGTCGTTACGCTTGAACAGGGCCATGGCGATCAGAGCTTATACTTGGCGCGGATGTAACCGACGTATTCTTTGACGAGCTCGCGCTCCATGTCGTCGGCGTAGCGGAACTGCAGGCCGCACACGTTGCGGTACAGGCTGCCCTTGGGCGCGCGGCGCACCCAGCACACGATGCCCAGCTGCTCGGGCAGCTCGTGGCGCTCGCCCTGCAGGCGGATCGTGGGCATTTGCACGGCCAGGGCCTCGCCCACGTCGGGGTAATCGTTAAGGTAAATGGCCAGACCGCCGGCCGAGACGTCGATGGTCATGGCGTCCTCGGGCTCGGAGGCGGTCGCGTTGTCGCGCTGGTAGGTCAGGCGCATGGCGACCTTAAAACGCTCGTCGCGGCGCTTGACAAAGGTGCGCTGCTCGGTGACTTTGCGCATTTTCCAGTAGGTGCGGATGCCCTTTTTCTCGACCGACTCGGGATAGCCGGCGATCACAAACGTTTCCTCGCCCACTTTGTATTGCAGCAGCAGCTTTTGGTTTTCATCCATGATGAGCGGCTTGCCGGCAAGCATGGGCGCGCTCATGAGGAAGTAGGCCTCGTCCAGGTTCTCTTTGTACGTGGCGAGCATGTTGAAGTCGGTTTTTTGGCCCATGGGCACGTCGAATGCCACCTGAAGCTTAGTCCCCGGCGTTATCTGTTGCTCTGCCATGTATTCTCCCCTACTCGCGGGCGCCGATATCATCGTCGTGCGCGATGCGCATTGGGCTATTGTACCTGCTTTGGTACAGGTTGCAGCGCAGGGTGCGCGAAATGGTGCGGATGCGGCGGGGTGGGCGCTAGTGCAGCTGCTCCACGCGCGGCATCAATCTGACAGCGATGCATGTCCCCGACAGACCGTCTGTCTGTCTATCTCTCAGTTATCTCTCGGTTTATCTCTCATCTTTCTGTTATCTCTCGTATTAGAGACGAATGAGAGATGAGAGACGAATTGATCGCTACCGGCTCAATCAAATCACATTCGCACAGGTAAACGCACGTATACGGGAACTTTGACTCGATCCCCAGCCACCTTGCAGCATTGCCATCTCTCATATTTATCTCTCATCTTTCTGTTATCTCTCGTATTAGAGACGAATGAGAGATGAGAGATGTGCGGGCGGCGGATGAGCGTGGATTTTTGGACGGTACGGAAATGAGCGTGGATTATTGGACGGTTTTGGGGCGTTTTGAGGCTGATTCCGTCCGAAAATCCACGCTCATTCAATTTGTGTCTGAATATCCACGCTCGTCCGTCCGATTTTCCACTCTCGAGCCGCGGGCATCCGAATATCCACGGTCGTCCGTCCGAATATCCACGCTCGTGCGGCGGACGGCCAGGCAATCCCTCAAACAAAAAACGGGGTCGGCCTTTGAACTGAACTGCCTCCCATTTCTTGGACACGAGAAATGGGAGGCTTTTTATGCGTGTCGACTTGAGAGTGAAACACGACA
>CAKUGH010000111.1 GCA_934654605.1 uncultured Collinsella sp.
GCCGCGTGCAAGCTCTTCGACGTGCCCGACATCGCGTTTTTCGAGACCTTCGAAGGCGTCATGCGCGCCGTGCGCGACGGCTTCTGCGAGTTTGGCGTGCTGCCCATCGAGAACTCCACCGCCGGCTCGGTCAACGCCGTCTACGATCTGCTCGCCCAGTTCGACTTCCACATCGTGCGCTCGCTGCGTCTCAAGATAGACCACAACTTGCTTGTCAAGCCCGGCACCAAGTTTGAGGACATACGCGAGGTCTACAGCCACGGTCAGGCCATCGCCCAGTGCGCCGGCTTTATCGAGGCGCACGACCTGCACGCCACCAAGTACCCCAATACGGCCATGTCAGCCGAGATGGTCGCCAGCTCCGAGCGCACCGATGTTGCCGCCATCGCCTCGCGCAGCTGTGCGGCACTCTATGGCCTGGAGGTGCTGGAACCTAACATCCAAGACTCGGACAATAACTACACGCGCTTTGTCGTCATCAGCCGCGAGCCGCGCGTCTACCCCGGCGCCAACCGCACCTCGCTCATGATCACCACGGCCAACGAGCCGGGCGCTCTCTACCGCGTGCTCGAGCGCTTCTACGCGCTCAACATCAACCTCATCAAGCTCGAGAGCCGCCCCATCCCCGGGCACGACTTTGAGTTTATGTTCTACTTTGACCTGGACTGCCCCTTTGGCAGCAAGGCCCTCGATGACCTGCTCGATTCCATCGACGACGTGTGCGAGAGCTTCACCTACTTTGGCAGTTACACGGAGGTGCTCTAGATGACCGATGTCGCCGCAACCCGCCCCTATGGCGTGCTGGGCCGCGTGTTGGGCCACAGCTACACCCCGACCATCTACAAGGAGCTCGCGGGGCTAGAGTATGTGCGTTTTGAGCGCGAGCCCGAGGACCTCCAGGCTTTTATGACGGGTGACGAATGGGAGGGCACCAACGTGACCATCCCCTACAAGCGCGCCGTCATGGAATACCTGGACGAGCTGAGTCCGCTCGCCGAGCGTATGGGAAACGTCAACACCATCACGCGCCTGCCCGACGGCCGCCTGCGCGGCGACAACACCGACTACTTCGGCTTTCAGTGCCTAGTCGAGGAGTTGGGCGTTGAGGTCGCCGGCAAGAAGGCCCTCGTGCTCGGTGCCACCGGTGGCGCCGGCACCACTGCCAGCATGGTGCTCGGCGACCTGGGCGCCATCGTCGTGCCGGTCGGCCGCACGAGCGAAGTCAACTACGACAACATCGCGCAGCAGTCCGACGCCGCGTTGCTCGTCAACTGCACGCCCGCCGGCATGTTCCCCCACTGTCCCGACGCGCCTTGCACGCTCGAAGGGCTCGATGCGCTCGAGGGCATCATTGACATTGTCTACAACCCCGCCCGCACGGGGCTCATGCTCGAGGCCGAGCGCCGCGGCATCCCCCGCATCGGCGGCCTGCTCATGCTTGTGGCCCAGGCGGCACAGGCCGTTGAGCGCTACACCGGCCAGGTCACCCCGCGCGAGCGCATCCTGGACGTCACGGAGCGCCTGTCACGCCGCGAACAGAACATCGCGCTGATCGGTATGCCGGGCTCGGGCAAGACCCGCGTGGGTGAGCAGATTGCCCTGCTCACGGGGCGAGAGCACATCGACCTGGACCGCGCCCTCGAGAAACGCCTGGGCATGCCCTGTGCCGACTTTATCGTCGAGCGCGGCGAGCCGGCCTTCCGCGAGCAGGAGACGGCTGCCTTGGCCGACATTTCCAAGCGCAGCGGTCTGGTGCTCTCCACGGGAGGTGGCGTGGTCACACGCGACGAGAACTACCCGCTACTGCACCAGAACAGCCAGATTGTGATGCTCAACCGCAAGCTCGACGAGCTCGCCCACAAGGGCCGCCCCATCACCGCCCGCGACGGCATCGATAAGCTGGCCGAGCAGCGCATGCCGCGCTACCGCGCCTGGGCCGATTACATCATCGACTCGCGCGACAGCGCCGCCAACACCGCCCAAGCCCTCCTCGACACCCTCTAACCAAAAACCACCACAAAGGGGACAGGCACCTTTGTG
>CAKUGH010000112.1 GCA_934654605.1 uncultured Collinsella sp.
GGGGCGCTGAGACGTATAACGTTCGAGTATTGTACTCACGCAACCGCAAGCTGATATACCAGAAGTGGTATCTCAACTTGGATACCACTCGATACACACACGTCCAAACCACCACAATGGGGACAGGCACCTTTGTGGTGGTTTGGACGGCGACCCGTTCCGGCGATTTGTCTCAATCTGTAACATCTAGGGCTCAGAAAGCGGGCTTACTGTTACAGATCGAGATTTTCCGTCCGACCTCGACGTTTTGTCTCAATCTGTAACACGTAGAGCCGGTTTTACCGTCCAGATGTTACAGATCAAGACAATTGAAAGCCGAGGCAGCAAAAACCACCACAAAGGTGCCTGTCCCCTTCGTGGTGGTTTGGGCGGCAGCGTTTGCCCAGATAAAACCTGCCAAGCTAAACCTGTCCCTTTTTGGTAGGTTTGGGATGATACAATTTGGCTTGTACTTGAAACGCATCAAAGGGGCCGCTATGGCAAAGGTTAAAATCAGCGACGTCGCGCGCGAGGCTGGGGTTTCGTTGGGCACGGTTTCCAACGCGCTCAACCATCCCGAAAAGCTGCGCCCCGAGACCCTCAAACTCATCAACGAGACCATCAATCGCCTGGGCTACCTGCCCAACCAAAGCGCTCGACAATTGGCAGGCGGCACCACCAAGTCCTTTGGCCTGGTCCTCCCCCGCCTCGACCACGGCTTCTCGCTCCAGATCGCCAGCGGCGCCCACAACGAGGCCCGCAAGCACGGCTACGATCTACTGATCGCCAATGCCGACAACGACGACATTCTCGAAGACCATTACCTGCGCTATTTTATGGGCACGCAGATGTCGGGCGTCATGGTTCAGCCCATGGCATCCCCCGACTGGCACCCGGCCATGACCAAGATGCCCGTACCCATCGTCCACCTGGACATCCACTGCTCCGAGCCCGGCTACTACGTGGCTGCCGACAACGAGGCGCAGGGCCGCATTATCGCCGAGCTCGCCATTACCCGCGGCGCGCGCCACATCGTCGTCGTGGGTCGAGCAGCATTTATGCAGCTCACCCTGCGCGTTCTTGGCATTCACAAGGCGCTGGCGATGCGTCCCGACATTAAGATCGAAGTTATCGACGCCGGCGAATGGAATACCGCTGCCGACGGTTACGGCATCGGCGCCCAAATTGCCGAGCGCCCCGCCGACGAGCGCCCCGATTTTGTCGTCGGCCTGACCGACGTGCTGGCCTCGGGCGTCATCTCGGCGCTGGTCGACAAGGGTATATCCGTCCCCGGTCAGGTCCGCGTGGCTGGCTGCGACGGCAATCCGCTCGCCTGGAGCGGAGCGGTACCGCTCACCACCGTAGCACCCCCGGGCTACGAAATCGGCCGCAAGGGCGTGCAGCTGCTCATGGAGCAAATCGAGAACAAGGCCCCGGCAAAGACCAAGCACGTCCGCATCGGATCCGCGGCGCGCGCCGTCACCGCGGTCACAGCCGTCGAGAACATCAACCGCCAAGAACTCGTGCGCCCGTTCCTACTGGAACGCGCGAGCACCCAGGCAGACACCCAGACCGACGCCACGGCCATTAACCTCGGCGCGTACCTGTAATCGCTTATTCGTCGAGCCTTTAGGTGCGGCAGGGTACTCTAGCCATGTCCACGCGTACGTAACTTCCCATTTCGTGCAAAGCGACGTTATCAAGCCTTCGACCAAACAAAAAGGGCCCGACAAGCAGGTACTTGTCGGGCCCTTTACTCTTTTGCGTTCGCAACGTTCGTTAGAACGAAGAAAGGTTGCGCACGGGGCTCTAGCGCACGGCCTTGACCGCCGCCGTCAGATCGAACAGCGTGTCGAGCACGGCGTCGCAACCGTCCACCACGTCCTGCGGCAGCGGAACGATATCGGGCACGGCAAAGACATGGCAGCCGGCCGTGATACCCGAGACGCAGCCGTTGCGCGAATCCTCGACCACGGCGCACTC
>CAKUGH010000113.1 GCA_934654605.1 uncultured Collinsella sp.
GTCGACCTTTCCGAGCTGAATATCGAGACCATCGAGCAGATTTCCCGCCTTGAGCCGTTTGGCCAGGGCAACAAGGTGCCTCTGCTGGCCGCCGAGGGCGTGACGATGTGCGATCGCGCCGTGGTGGGCAAAACCGGCGAGCACATGCGCTTTGTGGCGACAGATGGTGCTGCGAGCGTGCCGGCCATCATGTTCCGCGTGCCGCAGATCGATAGGCTCATCAATTGCGACAGCGCCGTCGACTTGGTGTTCGAGGCCGTGGCCGAGCATTGGCAGGGCCGCGTAAAGCCCAAGCTCATGATCAAGGATGTCCTGGTCCGCGATACCACAGCGCCCAGCGTTGACGACCCGGCATGTGAGCTTCGCCGTGGCGTGGAGCCTGCGGACGCCGGTCTTCGCCTGGAGTCCCGCAAGCGCCGGACGCTCGCCCAGCTTTCCTATACCGAGCTCACGCGCTCGCTCATCCACAGCTTCATTGGCTCGAACCAGCCGCACCGCGCGCAGGTCGAGGCGCTCGATGCCCTGGCCGATCACCAAAGTGTTCTGGCCGTCATGGGAACGGGGCGCGGCAAGTCTCTTATCTTCCATGTGCATGCCGCGCGCGAGGCGGTTCTTCGCGGACGTGCGAGCGTCTTTGTCTATCCGCTGCGCGCGCTTGTGGCCGACCAGGCCTACCACCTCTCGTCGACGATGGCCGCGCTCGGCATTGGCGTCGGCGTACTGACGGGCGAGACCGTGGAGGCCGCGCGCGATGACGTGTTCGCCGGCTTGGCTTCGGGCCGCACCGGCATCGTGCTCACGACGCCCGAGTTCCTGTCCATTCACCGTGACCGCTTCGCGCGTTCCGGCCGCATCGGTTTTGTCGTTATCGATGAGGCGCATCACGCCGGCCTTGCCAAGGGCGGCGACCGTAGCGCCTATCTCGACATGCCCGATATCCTCAAGGCCCTGGGCGACCCGGTCGTTATGGCAGCGACAGCCACCGCGACGACTCCGGTCGTGGCCGAGCTCGCCCGCGTGCTGCCGATTACCCGCACAGTGGTCGACGAGACGGTGCGCGAGAACCTGCAACTCGAGGACGATCGCGATCTTGCTAGCCGCGAGAACCGCCTGGTGTCCATTGTGGCGACGGGGGAGAAGACCGTCATCTACGTCAACTCGCGCGACCAGTCCGTGGCGCTTGCCAAGACGCTGCGCAAGCGCGTGCCCGATTGCGCGACCCGCATCGCGTTCTATAACGCGGGGCTTGCGCGCTCCGATCGCCGCCGTGTGGAGGAAGCATTCCGAGACGGAAGCCTTAGCTGCATCGTTTCGACCTCTGCCTTTGGCGAGGGCGTGAACCTGCCCGATATTCGCCATGTCGTGCTTTACCACATGCCGTTTGGCGCCATCGAGTTCAACCAGATGAGCGGACGCGCCGGCCGCGATGGGCGGCCTGCCGTGATCCACCTGCTCTATTCGTCGCGCGATGCCCGCATCAACGAGCGCCTGCTCGACTGCTATGCGCCCGAGCGCGACGAGCTCGTCACACTCTATCGCGCCCTGCAGACTATGTGGCGCTCCAACCGCGGCAAGACGGGGGACGACGCGTTTAGTGCGAGCGATATCGACATCGCGCAGATGTGCCTTGCCATCGATGCTCGCACGCCGGTTGACGAGCGCTCGGTGGAAAGCGGCCTGGGAATCTTCGAAGAGCTTGGTTTCTGCCGCGTTTCGGGGTTTGACGACACACGCCGCATCGCGATGGCCGAAAACCCCGGTCGCGTGCAATTGAGCAGGTCAATCCGCTATTTGGAGGGTCTGCGCTCGCGCATGGAGTTCTCGGCTTTCCGGAGCTGGGCGCTCGATTCGTGCGCTTCTGATATGCTAGCCAAAGTT
>CAKUGH010000114.1 GCA_934654605.1 uncultured Collinsella sp.
TGACCTCTTCCGTGTCAGGGAAGCGCTCTCCCCCTGAGCTAAACGCCCAAATGGAGCGGACAACGGGGCTCGAACCCGCGACCCCAACCTTGGCAAGGTTGTGCTCTACCAACTGAGCCATGTCCGCTTACGGGGACTAATCTTACGTGATGCCTGCATCCTATGCAAGAACTTTTTTTAAAAAGTTTTGCGATACCCTCGCGAAGGCATCAGCCGTCACGAAAGGCGCGGACAAACGTAGGCTCACGGCAAGATGCCCCCTACAGCTCGCCGAGCATAATCCAGGCCGAACTGTCCTGCGCGAGCTTGCCACCAGAAAGCGGCGATGAGGTAAGCAGGACCTTACCCGCCGGCAGCTCCACGGGCGCTGCGCCGAAGTTCGTCACACACGCCCAGCCGTTGTCGCGGCGATAGGCGATAACGCCGCCCTCGGCACCCTCGGCACCATCCGCAAGACCGGTGCGCCCGTCAAGATCGAGCCATGCAAGATCGTTGGCGCACCCGCGCAACTTGCGCCGCAGCCAGAGGGCCTCGCGATAGAGCGCGAGCATCGATGCCGGGTCCGCCTCTTCCCTATCGACAGCGTAGTCGGAAAACCACGCAGGCTGCGGCAGATGAGGCACCGCATCGGCACCCGCCGGCGAGAACCCAAACGATCCGCCCTGTGCGGGATCGTCCGCCGATGCCCATGGCAGGGGAACACGGCAGCCGTCGCGTCCCTTCTCGCGTTTCGGTCCATGCGTATTGGTCGCATTGGGATCTTCGAGCGCAGCCCACGGGATATCCGCCACCTCAAAAAGGCCGAGTTCCTCACCCTGATACACGTATGCCGAGCCCGGAAGCGCCAGCTCGAGCAAGAGGGCCGCCCGCGCGCGACGCTCACCGAGCTCACGGTTCTCGTCATAAGACGACCCGTCGCGCAAGAGCCAGTCGAGCGCGATCTGGTGGTAGCGCGTCGCCTTGATCTGCGGCAGGGCATAGCGCGTCGCCACGCGCGGCACGTCATGGTTGGAGAGCACCCAGGTCGAAGCGGAATCGGATTCGACTGCCGCCTTTAGGCCCTCCTCGATTGCGGCGTGCATGTCGTCATAGGTCCAAGTGGCCTTGGCGAACTCAAAGTTGAACGTCTGGCCGAGCTCGCTGGGGCGCGCGTAGAGATACTGGCGCTCGGGCAGCACCCACGCCTCGGCAACGGCACTGCGCGGCGGATCATAACGGTCGAACACGCGGCGCCACTCGCGATAGATCTCATGGACTTCGTTGCGGTCCCACAGCGGATGGGTACCGTCATCAACCATGTCATCGCCCTCGGCGAGATGCCACCGGTCGAGATCATCGCGATCAAGGTCCTTGGCGAGACCATGCGCCACATCGATACGGAAGCCATCGACGCCCCGATCGCTCCAAAATGCGAGGACATCGCAAAAGAATGTGTGAACCTCGGGGCACGACCAGTCAAAGTCGGGCTGCTCGGGCGTAAACATGTGCAGATACCACTGGCCGTCCGCAACACGCGTCCAGGCGGGGCCGCCAAAGTTGGCATTCCAATTGGTGGGAGGCAGCTCGCCATGCTCGCCGCGACCATCACGGAAAATATACCGGGCGCGCTCGGGCGATCCGGGGCCGGCGGCAAGAGCAGCTTTGAACCAGGGGTGCTGATCGGATGAGTGGTTGGGCACGATGTCGACGATGACCTTGATGTCACGCGCGTGGGCAGCAGCGACCATATCATCGAAGTCGTCAAGCGAGCCAAGACGTGGATCGACATCGCAGTAATCCGCCACATCATAGCCGCCGTCGACAAGCGGCGATGGGTAGAACGGGCTCAGCCATATGGCCTCGATGCCCAGCCG
>CAKUGH010000115.1 GCA_934654605.1 uncultured Collinsella sp.
TCCTCGATGTGCGCGTCGAGCTCCTCGTCGCTCATGCGATCGAGGTCGGCACCGGTGATGGCCTGGCTGCGATCGGCGACGATGCCCAGCTGCTTGGCGATGGCCACGGCGGTGTCGATGTGGTCGCCCGTGATCATGACGGTGCGGATACCGGCGTCGTGCGCCTCGCGGATAGCGTCGGCCACCTCGGGACGGACCGGGTCGATCATGCCAGACAGGCCGCAGAAGACCAGGTCATGCTCGAGCGCAGTGGGGCTGCAGTCGGCGGGAACCTCGGTGTAGGTACGGCTTGCCAGCGCCAGCACGCGCAGGGCCTCGTCGGCCATGGCCTTGTTGGCTGCCACGAGCTCGGCACGACGCTCCTCGGTCAGGGGGACGACCTTATCGCCCTCGTAGATATGGGTGCACAGGCCGATCACCACGTCGGGCGCGCCCTTGGTGTACTGCTCGTACTCGCCGTCCAGAGTCTCGACGACCACGGACATCATCTTGCGGCCCGAGTCGAACGGGGCCTCGCCCACGCGCGGATGCTCGGCGGTCAGGCCGGTAAGGCCCGCCTTGCCGGCGTCGTTGACGAGCGCGCACTCGGTCGGCTCGCCCACGGCCTCGCCCAGCTCCTCGTCCCACTGGGCGTCGGAGCACAGCGCCATGCCAGCCAGGAACTTCTCCTTGGGCGCGGCAAGCTCGTGCTTGACGACGGTCATCTTGTTCTGCGTGAGGGTACCGGTCTTGTCGGAGCAGATGGTCTGTGTGCAGCCAAGGGTCTCGACAGCAGAGAGCTTGCGGATGATCGCCTGGCGCTTGGCCATCTTGGTCACGCCGAGCGAAAGGACGATGGTCACGACGGCGACCAGGCCCTCGGGGATGGCTGCGACGGCGAGCGAAACGGCGACCATAAAGGTGTCGAGCAGGGCAGTCGGGTCGGTGAGAACGTTGCCCACGCCGTGGCGCAGGATGTCGACGCCAAAGATCACGACGCAGATGACGATAACCATAATGGTAAGGATGCGGCTGAGCTCGGCGAGCTTCACCTGCAGCGGCGTGAGCTCTTCCTTGGCCTCGGCAAGAGCGCCGGCAATCTTGCCCATCTCGGTGTTCATACCGGTGCCGACCACGACGGCGCGGCCGCGACCGTACACCACGGTGGAGCCCATGTAGCACATGTTCTTACGGTCGCCGAGTGGCACGTCGTCGGTGCCCGCGGCGAGCTCGATCACGTTGGCGTGCTTCTCGACCGGCACGGACTCGCCGGTCAGTGCGGCCTCTTCGATCTTCATCGTGGCGCTCTCGAGCACGCGGCAATCGGCCGGGACGGAGTCGCCCGCCTCGAGCATGATCACGTCGCCGGGCACGAGCTCGGCGCTCGGCAGATGCACGAGCTTGCCGTCGCGCAGCACCTTGGACTGCGCCGCGCTCATCTCCTGCAGGGCTTCGAGAGCCTCCTCGCTTTTAGCCTCCTGGACCACGCCCAGCACCGAGTTGACGATAACGACGAACATGATGATGGCGACATCGGCAAAGTCCGCCTCGCCCTTGACCATGCCCGTGAGCGCGCTGATAACGGCGGCAACGATCAGCATGATGACCATAGGGTCTGCCATCTGCTCAAAGAAGCGCTTCCACAGCGGCGTCTTCTCGGCTTCCTCAAGCTTGTTAGGGCCTGTCTTGGCAAGACGCGACAACGCCTCGCCTGTGCTCAGGCCGAGGTTCTCATCGACACCCTGGTCGTTGAGCACCTCCGCCGCGGCGGACAGGTATTCCTTTTGCATATAGAGTCCCCTCCTGGGATTCGGGCCACTCAGCAGA
>CAKUGH010000116.1 GCA_934654605.1 uncultured Collinsella sp.
GCCACCTTCTCGAGCTTAAAGCCCTTGCCGGCGCGCATGTTTTCCTTGGCCACGCTGATCATGAGCTTAATGCGGTTGAGCTGGTTGACCTCGGACGCACCGGGGTCGTAGTCCACCGCGACAATGTTGCTCTCGGGGTGCTGACGGCGCAGTTCCTTGATCACGGCCTTGCCCACCACGTGATTGGGCAGGCACGCGAAGGGCTGCGTGCAGATGATGTTGGGCGCGCCATGGTCGATCAGGTCGAGCATCTCGGCCGTAAGCAACCAGCCCTCGCCCATGTTGTTGCACACCGAAAGCACCGTACGGGCCTTGTCGGCCATGGTGCCGATGCGCTCGGGCGCCTCGAAGCGGCGGGACTTTTCGAGCATCTCCTCCACCGGCGTACGCATCCAGTCCACGAGTTTGATGAGCGCCTGCATACCAGCGCGCGTGGTAGCAGAGCTACCCAGCTCGTCCTTCTGCAGCTCGGCGTTGCTCATGGAGTACAGGAAGAAGTCGAGCAGACCCGGCACCACGGCCTCGCAGCCCTCGCGCTCGATGACATCGACCACGTGGTTGTTGGCCGTAGGGTGGAACTTGACCAAGATCTCACCGACCACGCCCACGCGCGGCTTAGTACCCTCGCCCACGAGCGGCATGGTGTCGAACGCGCGGATGGCCTCGCGGCACAACTTGGTGTAGTTGTGACGGTTAAACTTGGGCGCCAGCTTGCGGGCACGCGCCATGTACTCCTCGTAGAGCGCGTTGGCGGCACCGGGCGTTGCCTCGTACGGGCGGCAACGGTAGAGCATCTGCATCATCACGTCGCCAAAGAGTACCGCGTAGACTGCCTGCTTAAGCAGCGCCGGCGTAATCTTAAAGCCGGGGTTGTCCTCGCCGAGCGCCACAGCCGAAAGCGAGATCACCGGAATCTCGGGGTGGCCGCTCTCGCGCAGGGCCTTGCGGATGAGTGCGATGTAGTTGGTGGCACGGCAGCCGCCGCCGGTCTGGCTGATGACCACGGCCGTCTTGGACAGGTCGTACCGACCGCTCTCGATGGCCTCCATGATCTGGCCGGTCACCAGGATCGACGGATAGCAGATGTCATTGTTCACATAGCGCAGGCCGGCCTCGACGGCATCGTGATCGGTCGAGGGCAGCAGCTCCAAGTTGTAGCCGGCACCGCGGAACACCTCTTTAACCAGGTCAAAGTGGATCGGCGCCATCTGCGGGCACAGGATGGTGTAGCCCTCCTCGCGCATCTGCTCGGTAAAGGGCACCTTGGGCCACGCGGTCGAAGCACTCTCGCGCTGAGCCTCAAACGTGTACTTGCGGCTCGCGAACGCGGGGGCATCCGCGGAGGGCGCCACCGGCGCGGCATCGCCCTGCTCGTAGGCCTCGCCCGCGGCCGTGGCCTCGGCCAAGCGCTCGGCCTCCTGGTCCTTGAGCGCCGCCATGAGCGAGCGGATGCGGATGCGCGCGGCGCCCAGGTTGGACACCTCGTCGATCTTGAGCACGGTGTAGATCTTGCCGCTGGCTTCCAGAATCTCCTGCACCTGGTCGGTGGTCAGGGCATCAAGGCCGCAGCCGAAGGAATTGAGCTGGATCAGGTCCAGGTCGTTGCGCATCGTCACAAAGCGGGCGACGGCGTACAGGCGGCTGTGGTACATCCACTGGTCGACGACGCGGATCGGGCGCTCGGGCTTTACCAGATGCGCGAGCGAATCCTCGGTAAAGACCGCAAAGCCAAAGCTCGAGATAAGCTCGGGCAGGGC